>JASHSS010000327.1 GCA_030038565.1 Bryobacteraceae bacterium | reverse complement strand
GAGCGCTGCTTCCGATTATTTCCGATGGACCGAGTAGACTTTAGCTCTCCGGCTGCGGACGACATTCAGTATCGACGACTCAGCACAACTGGTTACGCAAACCACTGCCTCGCCGTTGTAGCTGCCCAGCCCTTGGATACCCAGGGAATTCAGCCCGGAACTCGTTCCGTTCGGCACTCTCACGTTCATCTGGTATCCCGCACCGATCGTGACTGGGGTTCCCGGTTCAATGCCGGCGTAGTCAATAGTGCCAGTCACGCCGGAGAAATCAACTGAAATGTTACTGAGATCGATGGCGTTGCCCGAGGAGTCCAGCGTGCCAAGCCCAGTCAGATAAACCGCCAATTCCTCACCGACCATGGCTGGGTCGGTAGGACTGACAATCGTATTGTTGCCATGGAAAACGGATGGCGCGGAAGTTGCACTGTTGAATACGCCAGGTTGAGTCACCCCCACGTAGTTACTTACTATGTTCGATTGTCCCAAGCTGTTGACCACCTGAATGGAGGCGATGCCGCTGTCGATGCTCAACGGGATCACAGCGTTGACCTGGCCTGGGCTGACATACCGGACAGCCGTAGGGGAGCCATTTACCAACACCTGCACGCCACCCAAGCCGGTAGGTAGAGTGGCATCTGACGCCGTTGTGGTTGCGAGATTGGCCCCGAAAATGGAAATGAATTCTCCGGGCACGAACTCCGCGGTAAAGGGGACGGACGAACCTGCGTTCACGATGCCGGTTGGATAAATATAAGGCGCGGAAGTGGCAGCCGACGCATAACTCGGCCCCTCCATCAGAACCTCGATCCCCAGAAATCCGGAAATCACATTGGCAAAGCCGATCGCGAATGTGCCACCAGAACTGAAGAAATATTCGTCGGAGAAATCGGCGTAGGTACTGCCTGACACGCTTAGCAGATCGGAGTAAGTGTAGTCCTCGCGAAAGCTCCCGCGTGGTGGTCCCACGACGTTATCCCGCTGGTGCGCCAGAATCTCCCCATTATTCGTATCGCTGAGGACTTCATATCCGCCGTAAGTGCTGTTGAGCCAGGCACAGTTGCAACTGGTGGACTGGGAGTCGTCCTGGAACAGTCCGCCTGTGTAGTACGGAATTTGCGCCGCGAAGGAGCCTCCGGATCCCTGGAGCACGCCCACGATGAAGTCGGTGTCCTCGAGACCGCCACCGAAAAAGAAACTACCATCGGGCGAGAAATAGAAGTATTTAGCGCCAGACATCAGGTTACTATCAAGATTAGTAGCCGTCAGCTCGTTACCAAATGTCACAGACGCGGCACCTGCGCTAACGGAATACTTCACCCCGGAAAAACCCGGTTGCGTCATCGCTGTGGCATTCAACCCCAGGGCCCCGGTTAGGGCGCTGGTGGTGATGGTGCTGCTCGTGCCCGTCATAGTAAATGAGTAAGCGCGTGTGTGGGTCAAGTCGAAGGTCAGCGCTGGAATGTCGACACCGATAACAGAAAATGTGCCTTGCAATGAGGGCGACGAGCTAGGTACCGGCGCTGCGAGGAACAGGTCGTTATAACCGGTGTCATTCTCCGTCGTGCTCCCTGCGATGACTTTGGATGGGGACACCAGCAATTTAATCTCATCGCCCGCGAATTGGGAATAAACGAATTGGAGCGGCGTGGACATATAACCGTAGCCGCTGGCGGCGATGGTGTATGTACCGTTGCAGGTAATCGATGTGACTGTGTCTTCGGCCGCATCGGCCGCCTGGGCAGTGAGAGTATAGGTTCCATCACCACCGAAAACGATGTTGCCGTAAACCGCTATCGCATCCTGCAGAGCATTGGTGGAATTATACCCACCCAACCACATAACCTGGCGAAAGTAATACATGCCCCTGAGCAATCCGTTCCCACTGGCGTCCCAGTTTTGCGCGGCGGTCGGCCAGGTAGTCACCATCAACAGAAGCAAAGAGTTCCAGGCGAGTCGTTTCATATTTTTGGATGACTGGGTGTATCGGCCCCGGGAAAGGCGGCCTCTTTCAGCATAAGCCGCTTGCCAACGTCCGCGCATCCACCGCAGCCGTTGGCGACTCAAGAACTGTGGGCGGGTGCGGCGGGGTACATTGGCCGCGTGATCGACCACCAGCACATCGAACTTGACTCCGTCGGTTCCAGAACCAAGCCCGGTTTCCTTCAAGCGGCGCCGGAGGCGTGTGGGCAACTCGGTCTGCCAGAGGCGGCCGGTTATGTTCCGCCGGGTACGTCTGGCCCGCCAATCCCGCAGATGAAGTCGCCGGCAGGTCGGTTGGGCTGGCCTTTTGGAGCCGGTGCGGATTGTGAAATCTCTGCGTCTGATCATAAGCTCAGCTCCTTTATTTGTCAAAACCAGGCTAACTGAAGGGTACCGCGGCGTTGCGCACCGCGACTGCGACGCACGGCGTGGTGGCGCCAGATTGGTGGCACGCGCTTGCGTGGCGCCGCACCGGCCATACGCCCGGATGCCTGGCGCGCCGCGGCTGATCCGGGCCGGCGGGCCGTGCGACCGGCGCGCGATGCTGGCCGCAGTCGGCTTTGGGCGAGGAGAACGCAGCAGTCCGCGGCGTGGCCCGCCCCAGCGAATGCCGTAGCTGGGAAATCGTCGCGCGTCCGGCCTGCGACACCCGGCGCGCTGCCGCACCGGTCGGAGCGCCGCACGGGCATGTCTTCCCTCGCCATCTTTCGCGCGCCCGCATAGAGGTGGTACAGTTTGGTACGAACGGGTGCGTGGAAGGCCGGCACGAACAGGCTAGAAGTGAAGGTGGCCAACGTGTGGGTGAACCGGATAATCGGTGACCGGCAGCCCGGGGCGCAGAAGGTTAGGTCGGCTCAATCCTACCGGGCCGATTCGCCGCTGCTGCCACCAGGCTGGTTGGGACCGGTGAAGCTGGTCGGCCTGGCTCGGTAAGACTTTAAGGAGGGAACGTGGCAAACAAACCGTCGCACAATTTCTTAACTTCAATGAATCGCCGGAGGATGCTCGGGACCGGAGCCGCATTGTTGCGTGGGGCCGTAGCGTTCGCGCAGGAAAAGCGAGCACCTGCCGCACCCAAAGCTGCGGCGACCGCAACCGGCCCGAACCTGAGCCCGCCCGTAGTCACGGTGAAAGGCGGAAAACTCCGTGGCGTCCGCGAGGGCAAGACGTACTCTTTCCTGGGAGTTCGGTACGCGGAAGCGGAACGGTTCGGCCAGCCCAAGCCGGTTCAGCCCTGGGAGGGAATGAAGAATGCTCAGGCATGGGGCCCGGTCTGCCCGATTCCCGTGCAGAGCAACGTCGGCTCGGACGAGTTGGTCTTCCCGCATCGTTTTTGGGTCCAGAACGAGAACTGCCAGTATCTGAACGTCTGGACCCAGAATCTCAGCCCCGCCGTGAAGAAACCGGTAATGGTCTGGATGCACGGGGGCGGGTTCACGAATGGCTCCGCGATCGAAGCGTACGCGTACGACGGCCGAAGCCTCAGCGAGTTCGGTGACGTCGTTGTGGTCAGCATCAATCACCGTCTGAACATTCTGGGTACGCTCGATCTCTCGGCCTACGGCCCCGAATACGCGAACTCGCGCCAGACCGGCATGGCCGACATCGTTGCGTCCCTCGAATGGGTTCGCGACAACATCGAAGTTTTCGGAGGAGATCCGTCAAACGTAATGATTTTCGGACAGTCCGGCGGCGGTGGCAAGGTGGTCCGACTCATGCATATGCCCGCCGCGAAGGCCCTCTTCCATAAAGTCTGCGCCCAAAGCGGCAGCGTCAATTATCGGAACACGGATCCGGCTGAAAGCATCAAGAGGCAACAGGCGCTGGCCGCGGCGACGCTCAAGCATCTCAATCTCACGGGCAGCCAGATCGACAAACTCAAGACCGTTCCGTACCTCGAGTTGCTGGCGGCGGGTACCGCGGCGGCAAGAGAACTCGGCACCGGAGGCGGCGGGGGCTGGAACCCCATCGCGGACGACCAGTATGTCATGCGCGAATTCTGCGACTGGGCCGATGCCATTCCGCTCATGGCCGGCACAGTCTTCAGTGAAATGCAGGGCACACTCACCAGGGGCGACGGTCGCAAGAATGAATGGATCCAGAAGGAAATCGACGATCACCTCACGGCCACATTCGGCGACAAGAAGGATCAGGTAGTCGCCGAATTCAAGGAGGCATTTCCGCGCAAGAAAGTCCAGGACGTTCTCTACTACGCTGGCGCTTCGCGGGGCGGCGCCAAGAACGTGCTGGCGCGCAAGCTGGAGAAAGGCAAAACACCCGTCTACAACTACCTGTTCGCGTGGGAATACCCGATCAATGGCGGTATTACCGCCTTCCATTGCTCTGAACTCGCTTTTTGCTTCCACGCGCTGAACGTGCCGCAGATCAAGACCGCAACCGGTGGCGGACCGGTCGCTATGGCGCTTCAGGACAAGGTCTCGCAGGCGTGGGTCCATTTCGCAAAGACGGGGAACCCCAGCCAGCCGGGCCTCGAATGGAGGTCGTATACGCCGGATAACCCGCAGGCGATGGTGTTCGATACCGTCAGCCAGTGCTATCCGCTGCACGACGACAAGTTGGCATCGCTGCTCCCCGCGACTAGCGGCCGGGGTGGCCGCGGCGGCCCCGCGTAGTCACAGTCTGGGATGTATGACCGCTTGAATCCGAATCGATCAGGAGGTTGCACCTTGAAACTCTCTCGCCGCGAACTTCTTTCCACGTGCCCCATCGCCTTGGCGTGCGTCTCGGCCTCCGCGCGGACTAAGGACGAGCCGCAATATGTCGAGGTACAGACCGCGTAGGGCCGATTGCGTGGTTTAAAGAGCGCCGGCCTGGCCACGTTCAAAGGCATCCCGTATGCCGGCTCCGTAGCGGGCGCGAATCGTTTAAGACGGCGCCTCCGCTGAAACCATGGACCGCCGTGCGCGACGCTTTGGCGCTCGGTCCTCCCGCGATTCAGCCCGGTCAGCGGCGCAACGAACCGCCCCCAGAGCGAGAACTGCCTCTTCCTCAACGTCTGGACCGGCTCGCGCTGGCACCCACGCCGGCCGGGCCGCGCGGCCGGGCGGCGTGCTCGCCCGAGCCGTTGACCGCCGCCCGGCGAGTCGATTATCCCGTCCGCTTTCGCCGAATCGCCACCAGCGGCGACCTCACGCTATACCCGCGGCCGACGTGCGGCACTGTTTCCTTCGTCCTGCTCGCCGCCCGCCGCGTTGGCGCCGACGGGTTCATCCTCCGCCGCGCATCCGGCTCCGCGCCGGGGCACGCATCGGCTCCGCGCCGGCCCGAGGTGGCCCGGTCTGCCTCCGCTGAGTCGACCCCGCGAGCGCCTGCGCGGCCGTGAATCGGTGGTGGCATGCTCCAATAGAGGGGGACTTTTTCAGCATGGCGAATGAGCTGCCTCCTTCCGGCCGTTGGGCAGGGTATTACCTCTACGGTCATGGCGGATCGCGGCATCGTATGATGCTGGTACTCGCGTTCTCGGCGGATGGAGCGATTCAGGGCGACGGTGTGGACGATATCGCGCCGTTCGTGATCACGGGCTGGTTCGATGTGGCGACGAGCTTGGCCATCTGGACCAAGGCCTACGTTGGGATGCACACAGTCGAGTATTCCGGGTTTTATTGCCGCCGTGCGATCTGTGGCGACTGGACACTGCTAGGTCACAGCGGTGGTTTTTGGATTTGGCCGGAGTCTGAAACGGAATGGGAGGAGGCGGTCGAGGAAGTGGGGATCGAAGAGCCGGCGGTAAGACAGCCAAGCCGGGAGCGCGCGGCGCCCGCGGCGGTGGCTCGGAGTCGCGTCCGCATCCGGCGACCCTCAGGCCTATCCGCGGCTGACGTTCGGCGTCGCATTCCTGCTCGCAGCGGTCCGCCGAGCTGGTGCCCACGCCCACCGGGCCGCGCGGCCGGCGGCGCGTGCGCCCGTGCCAGTGATCGCCGCCGGGCGGACGTGTTCATCCTTCGACGCGCGTTCGGCGACCCTCACGTCGCACTCGCGGGCGGGTTCCTCAGCGTGCTCGTGGTAGCCCGCCGGGCGAATCGATTATCCCGGCCGCTTTCGGCGAACCGCCACGCAGCGGCGACCTCACGCCGTGCCCGCAGCCGGCGTCCGGCACTGTGTTCCTCGACCTGCTCGCCGCGCCCGGCCACGCTGACGATCTCGCCGGTCCAGCACGGGCGGCGGCGGCGCGTTCCTCATCCTGCTCGTGGTGGCCTGCCGCGCTGGCGCCCACGCCGGCCGGGCCGCACGGCCGGCGGCGGGTTTTGCCCGAGCCGTCGGTCGCCGGGCGAATCGATTGTCCCGTCCGCTTTCGGCAAACCGGTTTCCTTCGCGACGGTGCTGCGGAGTGGAGAGTTTTTCCAGCGAGATCGAAGGACGCGCCGCGGCCGACGTACCGCGGTCGCGCGGCCGGCGGCGGATCGCCCGAGCCGAGGTGGCCTCGGCCGAAGGATTGGACGCGCCCGCCGATGATCCCGCCGCGCTCGCGACACTCGCGCGGGCGACTCCTGTGACCGTAACTCCTGTGTTCCCCTAGCGCGCGCGCGTAGCGACGGTAGACATTGGTAGGGTGAGCCTCACAAGTCTCCAGAATCGGATTTCCGGGGATCTAGCCTCGATGGACCGGGTGAAGACATGGTGCTTGGCCCAGGCTCTATGTGGGCGGCCTTCTGATCCCGGCATGGCAGCACCGTCAAGCAGATCGCCGGAATCCACGCGAGGGCCCGGACGCATCGTCTCCACCTGGAGGGAAGCATTGCCAGGTAACGGAAAGCAATACCAGCTTAACTCAACGTCCGCGCCACGCGGATGCCCAGCTTCTGCATGCGCGATTGCAGCGTGGAGCGCTTCATCCCCAGGCGGACCGCGGCGCCTTCCGCTCCGGCGACCACCCAGTTGGCTTTCTCCAGCGCCGCCAGAATCTGCTGCCGTTCGGCTTCCTCCAGCGCCTCGCGGATGTTGCGGTTCGCGCCGGCCGCCGCCCCGTTTCCATTGGGAGACGCCGCGGGCGCCGCCGCCGGCTGGCTTGCCGCCCGCAGATCTTCCGTCCGCACGTTCAGCACCGGACCCGTGGTCAGGATCACCGCCCGCTCGATTACGTTCTGCAGTTCCCGGATGTTGCCCGGCCACGGGTACCGCGCGAGCGCGCTCATGGTGTCCGAATCGATCGCGTCGATCACCTTGCCCAGCCTCCGGCTGAACTGCTCCACAAAGTGCCGGACCAGCAGGGGGATATCCTCAGGGCGCTCGCGCAGCGCCGGGACGCGGACCGGAAACACGTTCAGCCGGTAGTACAGATCGGATCGGAACTTCTGTTCGCCCACCAGCGCCTCCAGGTCGCGATTGGTGGCGGCGATCAGCCGGGCGTCCGTGCGGAGCGTGCGCGTCGAGCCGAGTCGCTCGAACTCGCGCTCCTGCAGGACGCGCAACAGCTTGGGCTGCAGTTCGAGCGGAATCTCGCCGATTTCGTCCAGGAACATGGTTCCGCGATTGGCCAGCTCGAAGCGGCCCACCCGCTGTGAGATCGCACCGGTGAAGGCGCCGCGCTCGTGTCCGAAAAGCTCGCTCTCCAGCAGGCCGGTGGGAATCGCCGCGCAATTGAGCTTCACGAAGGCGTTCGCCTTCCTGGCGCTGAGGTTGTGCACCGCGCGCGCGATCAGCTCCTTGCCCGAGCCGGTCTCCCCGTAGATCAGCACCGTGGAATCGGTGGGCGCCACGGTCTCGATCTGGTCCAGCACCTTCCGCAGCGCACCGCTTCGCCCCACGATCTCCTCGAACTTCAGCTCGCTTCGGATCTCGTCTTCCAGGTACAACTTTTCCTGGGTGAGCTGGTTCTTCAACTCGGAGACCTCGCCGAAGGCGCGGGCGTTTTGAACCGCAATGGCCACCTGGCGCGCAATCTGCGCCAGGAAGGGAATATCGTCCGGGGCGAAGGTTCCCCGGTGCTTGCCGAGCGAAAGAACCCCCACGGTCCCGTCGCCGGCTTTCAGGGGAAGATGAACCACCGCCTCCACGTCCAGGTGCACGGGCGAGTCCTTCAGGTCTTCTCGCGATAAGACCAGCATCTCGCCGGTCTGGAACACGCGCATAGGGCTTTCGTCCCGCTCCGGCGGCTCGAAGCCCTCCTGGATGGGCGCCGGCGCGCCTGGAAAATCCAAAGCGTAGATCCGCAGCCTGCCGTCCTCCGGGCTCGGCAGCGCCACGCCCACGCCGTCGCACTCCATCACCCGCCGGATCTGCGCCAGCACTTCGCGCAAAACATCCCGCAGATTGAGGCTCGAGACCACGCGGTTGGTCAAATCCAATAGCAATTGCAGCCGCTCCTGCGCTCTGAGCGACGCCTGGAAATTCATCGCGTCATCCATTGCCAGGGCGACCTGATTCGCCACCAGGCCACAGAAGCGGACCTCTTCCTCGGTGTAAGCATTCGGCAGTACGCTGGCGATCACCACGCTGCCCAGGCGGCGATGAGCCGTGGTCAGCGGAAGCGCGCAAACCGACTGAATGCCTGCCTGCCGCATGAGCGCCACCGACCGCGGGAACCGCTTCTCGCTATCCAGGCTCCCGAGAGTCACGATCTTCTGCTCGCGGTAGACGTACCCCGCCAGGGTTTCCTCGCGGTCGATATCGTCCGGATGCTCCTTCGGCTGGCGGCACGCCGAACACATGTGCCACCGGATCTTGTTCGCCGATTCATCGAACTGCGCAATGGCGTCGAACGGAACTACCTGCCGCAGCTCGTCCACCAGAATCTGAAACAGTTCTTCGGGGCTTGTCTGGGCGCGAACCGAATTCGCAATCCGAATCAGCGCCTCGTACCGCCCGGCTATGGGATCGCTCGCCCGAACAGCCAAGGTGCCCCACGTCGCCATACTATACCCCCCGCTTTGAAGATTTCTTATATCCGCTTTAGATGCTGACGTGCGGGAACCGGATTCATACCGCCAGATCTTAGTGAACCGGAACACTGGCTCCCCAGCCGGGTTTATTGGCCTTCAAGAGGAACGAGGAGAGGAACATCAGAGCCGAAAACACCGCCAACAACCTGAAAATGTCCGCGTGGGCGGTGGTCGCGGCTTGCGCCTCGACCACTCCATAAAGCCTCCCGAGGGCCTGTTGGCCGGCATCGTGCAGGCTCAGCCCGCCGTGCGCCAGGTGGTTCGTAAGCGACTGAACCGCGGCAGCGAAGCCGTTCGACGCGGTGTTACCCGCCAGTACCGATTGATGGTACTGCGCCCTCCCGGCGATCAGGGTGGCCGCGATGGTCTGGCTCAATCCGTACAGAGCCACCTTACGTTCGGTATCGGCCTGGC
>JASHSS010000326.1 GCA_030038565.1 Bryobacteraceae bacterium | reverse complement strand
TGGGAGTTCCCGCGCAGTTAGTGGTGTATCCTAACTCGTTCCACGGAATTACCCGGCCAAGTTATCAGACGGATAGGATTGACCGCTATCTGGCCTGGTACGGGAAGTATCTGAAGGCGGGTGAAGGGGGCACTGCGGCGGCGCAGTAGAAGCGGCGCCGGGCAAGCTAAAGCGTGGCCTACCAAGGCGCGGATTGGGCAAGCGAAAGCATGCCCCACCCCTGACAGGCCTGTTTGGGTGGGGCATGCTTTAGCTTGCCCGTGCGTCAGCGCCTTTCTAATGCCTTCTGATCCCAGCCGGCCAGCGCCGCGGCCGATTGATAGGTGCTTTGGCAGAAATCCAGAACGGCCTCCTCGGGAGAGGCAGACGCGCGCACGTCTTCGTAGCGCAGCAGAAACTCTCCCATGGCGGAATCCCAGCCGGCCTGGGCGGGCCGCACAGCGTGCTTCTCAAACCCGGCGGGTGACGGGGAGGCGTAGGCGTAAAAGGCCGCATGAGGATACCGGCGGTCGCCCGGCCAGAACCCGCAACTGATCTCTTCGTGCGAGTAGGCTTCCGCCATCACCTTGCCGGCGCCGGTGCGCGGAGGCGCGGGGCGGCCGCAAAAGCGCGTCACCGTAAGATCGAACGACCCCCAGAAAAAATGCACCGGGCTGGATTTGCCCAAAAAGCCGCCTTTGAACTTTTTCAGCACCCGATCGCAGCCAATCAGAACGCGGCGGAAGCAGTCTACCGCCTCCTTGTCATACGAGGCGTGATGCCGGTCCTGATCGAAAGGGGTGGTATCGTCGAATTCCTCGGGAACCGGCCGGATGGTGACCTCGATCCCCAGCGAACGCAGGCAGGCTATGTACTCGGCGTAGAAATCCGCCACCGCGCGGGGATAGAGCGGTATGGCGTGCCGGCCGCCGCCGGAGGTGCGCAAGCGCAGGTTGTGGCTGACGAAATCGAACTCCACATCGAAGCTTCCCGCGCCGCAGGGAACCGCGGAGGTGGTCAAACCGAGCGGGGTGACATAGAGCGGAACGTGCCACCAGTGATTCTCGGGAGGCGACAGAACCATGCGCGTCTTGCCCACGATCTGGGCCCACATATGAACCGTGTCGCAGGTGGCTTCCCATTCGCGGAAGTGTAGCGCGGGCCACTCATTCGAAGTCAAGCTCCACCTCGTCGATGTAACACCAGCCCCAATTCTCGCCCGGTTCCATGGAACGCATCACGGGATGTTTGGTGGAGTGAAAGTGTTTGGTGGCGTGCCGATTCTTGGAGGAATCGCAGCAGCCTACGTGGCCGCAGACCAGGCACAGCCGCAGATGCACCCAGGTATCGTGCATTTTGAGGCACTCCTCGCAACCATGGGTATGGGGCTTGACGTCCTGAATCTGGTTCGTATGCGTACAGTTCATAAGTTGCTCTCTTCGATGGCCTCAGCCATAGATACCACAACTACCGGCTCAATGGGGCGCGCGTTCTACGGCCGGGATGACCTTTCCATCCGGACCGGTGACGGTAACCTCCACCTTGTAACTCGATCCGGGAGGAAAGTAAGATCGTTTGAACAGGTAGACCATGCGGCAGGAGTAGAGAAGTACGGCGAAGCAGACTGCCGCTGGAATCCAGGCTTTCATCGGGCGCTCATGCCCTCTCTCATTGCGCCCTCGCGGGGCTGGCCGCCACTTCCACGACGGCGTTCCACATGTACTCGATGAGGGTGGTCAGGGCATGGACGGAGATATGCTCGTCGTCGGAGTGCGCGCCGCCCAGGGGCCCTTCGGCGGCATCCACGATTTCGCCCACGCCATAGGCTTGGACTCCCTTGGCGCGCAGTTGGGCGTTGTCGGTGGCGCCGGTCATCAGGCTGGGGATGGTGGGGGCGTTGAACATGCGGCGGCCGACGCTTTCGAGGGCCCGGAACAACTCGCTATCCAGCCGCGAGGGCGGCGCGGCGGGGCGCTCTTCGGCGGATGCGGGCGGCATCACGTCTACCGCCGGATCGTTGATTACGCGCTTCATTTCGGCCACGAATTTCGTCATATCCTCATCCGGCAGGGCGCGCAAATCCAGGGTGGCTTCGGCTTCGGAGGGGATCACGTTCTGGCGGAAACCGGCCGCCATCATGGTGGGGACTACCGAGGTGCGCAGAATCGAATAGTGGCCGGGTTCGTGTTCGTAGAAGTAGCGGTCCACTTCGGCGGCGCGCGCGGGAATCAGGATGTTGCGGTAGCGGGCGGCGGCATCGGGCGGGGAGATGGCCGCCAGGCGCTCGAAGTAAGTGCGGGTGGTCTCGTTCAGGCGGATGGGCGTTTGCCAGTTGCCCACGCGCTCCACCGCCGCGGCCAAATGCACCACCGCGCTTTGCGGGATAGGCCGCGACCCGTGCCCGGAGGGACCGTGCGCCACCAGTCGCATGCGGCGGGGCGTCTTTTCGGTGGTGGCCACTATCACGTCCTGCACCTTGCCGCCGCTCTCCATAATGCCGCCGCCTTCGGCCATGGCGAATTCAGCCTCGATCTCCGGCCAGTGCTCCCGCACCATGTAATCGATGCCCACGGACATGCTGCCTTCCTCGCCGGACTCGGCCAGAAAAATGACGTCGCGGTCCAGTTTGACGTGCAGGCGCTGAAGCAGCAGCAGGATCATGATCCCGGCGGTCACATGGTCCTTATCGTCGTTGGCGCCGCGCGCGTAAATCACATTTCCCTTGCGCACGGCGGCGAACGGGTCCGCCGACCAGCGCTCTCTCTGCACGCCGACCACGTCCGTGTGGCCCATCAGCAGGATGGGCCGTTTGCGCCCGTTGCCCCGGATGCGCGCCACCAGGTTGGCGCGGTTGGGATCGGCGGCAAACAGTTTTACGGCGATGCCCTCGCGCTCCAGCATGGCCTGGATGGCTTTGGCCGCGCGCGTTTCGTTGCCCGGAGGGTTGCTGGTATCGATCTTCAGCAGGGTGGTGAAGCGTTCCAGGATCTCGGGCTCCAGCTTGTTCCAATCCACCGGGTAGCGGTCCTGTGCGGCGGCCAGGGCCGGCAGAAGAAGCAGGGCCAGTTTCAGAGGCTTCATAGCGGAATGTTCCCGTGCTTTTTGCGGGGCATGCTGTCCACCTTGGTCTCCAACATGCGCAGCGCGCGAATCACGCGCGGGCGCGTTTCATGCGGCTCGATCACATCGTCCACAAAGCCGCGCTCGGCGGCCACGAAGGGATTGGCGAAGCGCTCGCGGAATTCCTGGGTCTTTTCGCGGCGCATGGCCTCGCGGTCGCTCGCGGCGGCCAACTCGCGCCGGTAAACGATGTTCACCGCGCCATCCGGTCCCATGACCGCGATCTCGGCCGAAGGCCATGCCAGGTTTACATCCGTGCGGATGTGCTTCGACCCCATCACGCAATAGGCTCCGCCATAGGCCTTGCGCGTGATCACCGTGACTTTGGGCACGGTGGCTTCGGCGTAGGCGAACAGCAGTTTCGCACCGTGCCGGATGATGCCGCCAAACTCCTGCTCGGTGCCGGGCAGAAAGCCGGGCACATCCTCGAAGGTGAGGATGGGAATGTTGAAGGCATCGCAGAAGCGCACGAAGCGCGCGCCCTTGACCGAGGAATTGATATCCAGGCAACCCGCGAGAAACGCCGGCTGATTGGCCACCACGGCGATGGACCGCCCGTCCATGCGCGCAAATCCGGTGACCAGGTTCTTCGCCCAGAACTCGTGGACCTCGAAAAACTCGCCGTCATCCACCACCCGGCGGATGGCGTCCTTGATGTCGTAGGGCAGATTGGATTCCCGCGGCACCAACGAATCGAGGTCTCTGTCCATGCGGTCCACGGGGTCGCGGGTGGGGCGCCGCGGAGGACCTTCGCGGTTGTTCTGCGGCAGGTAGCCGAGCAACTCGCGAATCATGCGCAGGCACTCGGCATCGTCCGCGGCCACGAAATGGCCCACCCCGCTGACGGAGTTGTGGGTCATGGAACCGCCCAGCTTTTCCTTGGTGACGTCTTCGTGGGTGACGGTCTTGATGACATCGGGGCCGGTGACGAACATGTAGCTGGTGTGGTCCACCATGAACACGAAATCGGTGATGGCCGGCGAGTAGACCGCGCCGCCGGCGCAGGGGCCCATGATGGCGGAGATCTGCGGCACCACCCCGCTGG
>JASHSS010000325.1 GCA_030038565.1 Bryobacteraceae bacterium | reverse complement strand
AGGAAGAAATCGTCGCCCGGTTTGTGGCCCAGCACGGATTCGGGAGTGGGAACCTGGGCCCGTAGAGCCACCCAGCAGAGACACAAAACCGCCGCGAACTTCACAGGCTTCATAAGAGGGTAGCCTACCACGGCCCTTCCTGTGCGCGCCACCGGGCGCAGCGGGCGTGAGCGTGGGAGTGCCGCGGCCCTGACATTCGGCGCGCCGGTGACGCAGCCGGCGGTCCGTCCGCGGTTCCTCCATGGAATTGCGCGCCGCCACCGGCGAAGCAAGTTGAGTGTTGCGCCAGGGTTACCGGTCCGGCTTTTCGATGGCCACGGTCCAGGCTTTGGGGGTGGTTCCCAGGGTGCGGCGGAACATTTCCACGAAGGCGCTGGGCTGGCGATAGCCGATTTGGAAGGCCACCTCTTTTACCGAGTGGCCCGAAACCAGCAACTCCAGAGCCTTCATCAAGCGGACCTGTCGCCGCCAGGTTTCGAAATCCGATCCCACTTCCTGGCGAAATTTCCGTTCGATGGTCCGGACGCTGGCGCCTGCCGCGGCCGAGAGCGCCGCCGCCGGCTGCGATTGGCTCAGGTTGCCCAGGACGCTCTCCGCCACCGCGCGAGCCCGCGGGTCGCGCGGCAGGTTCACTCCGGCCGGCATGGACGACGCATGCTCGACGTGCAGGATCAACAGGTCGCGCAGAGCGCGTTCATGGCGCTGGCGCGTGCGCAGGCGCCCGATTCGCACGGCTTCCACGATCAGCTCGCGGAGCAGAGGGGTGACGTGCATGACCACGCATCCGTTGGCGGGCGGCCGGACCAGGCGCGGGCGCAAGTAGAGGGTGCGCATGGAAACGGCGCCGGTCATGCGGATGGAGTGGCGCGTGAGCGCTGGAATCCAGAGGGCAAAGTGCGGCGGAATTAGCCACAGGCCCTGGCCCGCGGAAACTTCCATTAACCCGCGAATGGCGTAGATCAACTGGTCCGAGCCGTGGGCGTGCTCCGCGACGCGGCATCGGTCAGGATATTCGTAGGCCAGGGTAGAGATGGAAACCCCGCGCTTGGGATCGAGGTTGGTTAAAACGCCGTATGTCGCAATACCGCTATATTATGACGGAATGGCAGCCTTGCGACAGCCCAGGATTGGGAGCATGATAGGCGCATGTCGAAACACTCAGGGCTGGCCCAATACAACATCATCGGCTTCCTGACGATTGTGGACCTCGAGCGCGCCAAGGCGTTCTACCGGGACACGCTGGGGTTGCGCCTGCTGAAGGAAGAACCGCCTTTCGCGCTGGTGTTTGACGCGCATGGCATCATGCTGCGTCTGGGGATGGGCAAGGAACTGGCTGCGGCCCACGGAACGGTTCTGGGATGGGAGGTGCCCGATGTAGCCGCGGCGGTGCGCGACCTCGAACAGGGCGGCGTAACTTTCGAGCGCTATCCGCAGCTCCCGCAGGACGAACTGGGCATTTGGACGGCGCCGGGTGGCGCCCGCGTAGCCTGGTTCAAGGACCCCGATGGCAATATCCTGAGCCTGTCCTCGCATCCGGGGCGGCAGGAATGAACCTGATCCACGCCTGGATCTGCAACTCGGCGGGCTGGCGCCGCAAGGTGGCGCAAGAGGTGTTGCCGTGGACCCTGGAGGGCATCGAATTGGGGGGTGAGCTGCTCGAAATCGGTCCGGGCTACGGCGCCACGACAGAACTCTTATGCACGCGGGCTTCGCACCTGACTTGCGTGGAGCTGGATGAGCGGCTGGCGGAAAGGCTGCGCCACCGCACCGCAGGCCGCAACGTCACGGTGCTGTGCCAGGATGCCATCCACATGCGGCTGCCGGATGCGGCTTTCGATGGGGTGCTGTGTTTCACGATGCTGCACCACGTACCCTCGGCGGCATTGCAGGACCGGATGCTGGCCGAAGTGGCGCGGGTGCTGCGGCCGGGCGGGACTTTCGCCGGCCGAGACAGCCGTTACAGCCTGCGATTCCGGCTGCTGCACCTGTTCGACACTATGACGGTGGTGGATCCGGAAGGCTTTCCGGAGCGCCTGCGGGCTGCGGGATTCACCGGCGTGCAGATAGACACGGCCCCGGGAGCGTTCCGGTTTCGCGCGCGGAAGCCAGGCTGAAGTCCGCTTACTGCCGCATGGCGTAAGTCTTCTGGGCTTCCTTCAGCAAAGCCTCGGCCTTGGGCATGCTCTCGATCGCCTTCTGGACTTCCGGATCGGCGGACCACTGGGCCCGGTTGGCGGTGGATTTGTCGAAGCAACGGAATAGGAACTCCCAGCGCAGCCGGCTGCGAATCCAGTCGCGGTTGGCATCGAATTCCTCGTCGGTAAACGTCACGTTTTGGGATTTCAGGTACGACCTGTATTGTTCGAGGGTATCGTTGTCCGCCTGCCAGTCCACCGGCAGGTCCGTTTTGCGCCCCGCGAAATAGTGGTTGGCGAAGCGGTAAAACGTATTCGGCACGTCCAGATCGGTCCGGCCCACGGCGCGCAACTGGAAGATGCTGTACTTCACACTCGGGTATTTTTCGTCGGGGGTGATGCCGCCGCCACCGAACACCTTGCGCCCGCTATCGGTGGCCTTCACATCCTGGGGGTTCTGGGTGTTGGTGTCGTGGTGCGAGTAATAATCCCAGAACGACTGGTGGGTGTAATCGCGCTGGATCAGCCGCCCGCTGGGGGTGTAATAGTGCGCGATGGTGAGCAGCAACGCTCCGCCTTCACGCAGCGGAAACTGCGCCTGCACCAAGCCCTTGCCGAAGGTGGTCTCGCCCAGGAGCCAGGCCCGGTCGTGGTCCTGGAGCGAACCCGAGACGATCTCGGAGGCCGAGGCCGATTGGCCATTCACCAGCACCACCATGGGATAGTGTTGCGCCAGCGGGTTGGCCTGGGCGCGAAACACTTGCTCCTGTTCGGCCCGTCCGCGGTGCGACACCACGATCTGCTGGTCGTGCAGGAAACGCCCCGCCAAGGCCACGGCTTCGTTCACCAGGCCGCCCAGGTTGCCGCGCAAGTCAAGGATCAACCCGTCCACGTGATCTTCGCCCATTTTGCGCAGCCCGTTGTCCACATCCCGCGAGACATTGGATGCCTCGAAGGTTTCCACATTTACGAAGGCGATTCCAGGCTTCACCCAGAAGGTGTTCACCACGCTGGTCTCGATGCCGCCGCGGGTCACGGTCACGGTGATGGGATCGGACCCCTCCCGCTTCACGGTGATGGTCACCTGGGTGTCTTTGGGTCCGCGCAGCATATTGGCGACTTCGCCCGAATCGAGAGTGGTGCAATTGTGTCCATCCACCGAGGTGATCCAGTCTCCACGGCGCAGCCCCGCCTTGTATGCGGGCGATCCGATGAACGGCTCCATCACCACCGTCTTGGGGCCATCCATGATGATCTGCATGCCGACGCCGTAGTACTGCGCATGCATTTTCCGCTGCATCTCCTGGTATTCAGCCGGATCGACGAAATTGGAATGCGGGTCGAGGGTGTGGAGCATCCCCGGAATTACGCCGCGATAGAAGGCGTTTTCGGTGTTAACGGGATCGGCGTAGTTTTTCTCGACCAGCGAATAGGCGTCCATCACGGAGCGCATTTCCTTGTCCAGATCGTCTCCCGTGTTGCTGGAAGCCGCGCGCGCGCGGATCCCCGGACCGTAGACCGGCGCCAGCAGCACCGACGCGGCCACAATTAAAACAGCAAAACCCGTATTTCTGATTTTCATGACGTAACCGTACTGAGGCGGCCGATCCGGATCAGCAATCCCTTCCAGGGCCCCATCATATCTGTAATTCCCGCCTTTTACCAGAGTACCGCAGGTCCGGACCGGTTTTGGGGTGCGTTTGGGCGGGTGGGGCGGAAATACACAGCGGTTTCGGGGGCACCGTGGACTCTTCTGCTTTGGACGAAAAGGCCCCGGCGACGTTACGAAATTTTTGGCCGCAGGCCCTCCCTGTCACTCCGAGGAGGCAGCCTCCCGCAGCATCTCCGCGAGAACCGCTCCGGCCTCGTCCGCGTCCCCGATCTCCCGCGGAAACGCGATGCGGCGGCCGTGAACCCGATCGCCGGTCTTGAGTCGGAGATGGAATCCCAGGCGGTCGATCGCGGTCATGGAGGCCTCGCCGGCAGTTTCACCGGCGAAGCACCGCGCCATCCGGACCAGAGCGTCGGGATCGGCGTTCATGCGGCGCAGGATCTCCGGCCCGGTTTGGGCCAGTGGATCGGGGCGGGCGCGGGCGTATTCTTCGGTTGCCACCCAGCCCATAACGCCAAAGCCGCCAATGAAATAGACGTCCGACACCTCCAGCCGGCGATAGGCGAAATCGCTGTACTGCTGCCAGTACCTGGACTGTTCGTAGCGCGCCAGGTACAGATCGCGGACCTCGTCGGCCGGCACTTCCGCGGCCGTGCCCACCAGGGTGACGCGCGCCGACCCAAGCGGGTCGCCGGACGAATCCGGCGGCGTGATCAGCAGGCTGGCGCGGGGGTCCTGGTGGAGATTCTGGGTGTGCATGGCCATGCTGCTGATGAAGACGACAGGGCGGCCGAGCGCGTCGGCGGCATACGGCATCACGGAGCCGAATGGAAAGCCGGGGCACCTCCGGGAATGGGTGGCCAGGACCCCGACGCGGGCGAGGGAAACCAGGGTGCGGGCGCGTTCGGCGAGGGAGGGTTCCGGCACGTCTGCGGCGGCGGGTGCGGGCCCGGCATGACGAGTAGCCACGCCTTTATAGTATCCGAGCCTGACCGGCAGCCGTGGCAGCCGTAGGGACGGCCCTGGATTTTTTCACAATTCCAGGCGTTCGCTCTAATCTCTCCGAGGGGTTCTGCCGATAAGAACAAACAGGACAGGATATGCGCACCGGTACCACTTCGCCAACTGGTTTAGCCCCAGGATTGCTTGCCGGGCCGGCAAGCGCTCCGGCAGAGGCCCGCCCGGGGCCAGCAGCTGCGCTGCGGCGCAAGATCGAGGATTTAGAACAATTCGCCTACGTAGCCGCGCACGACCTGCAGGAGCCCCTGCGGATGGTGGCCGGTTACACTCAGCTCCTGGCTGAGCGCTATGGAGACACGCTGGAGCCGGCGGCGGCGGAGTTTCTGGCATTCGCCCTGGAAGGAGCGCGTCGGATGCAGGATTTGGTGGATGCGCTCCTGCTGGTGGCTTGCGCGGATCCAGACCAGGACACCCGCCGCAGGACAAGCTCGGCCGCAGCAGTCTCCGCCGCGCTCGCCAATCTTATGCTGGCGATTGAGGAGAGCCATGCCGCCATACAGCTCGGAAATCTGCCGGAAGTGCTGGCCGATCCGGCCCAATTGCTGCGTCTTTTTCAGAACCTGATCGGGAACGCCATCCGACACAGTTCTGCCCGGGCGCTGGAAATCTCGGTTCAAGGGGAGGAGCGCGCACACGACTGGCTGTTCCGGGTGGCCGATAGTGGGAACGGGTTCGTAAGCCCTCCTGTTTACGGGCTGGGCCTGGAGATCTGCCGGCGGATTGCCGAACGGCATGGGGGCCGCTTTTGGGTGGCTTCACCACCGGGAGCCGGCACGCTTATCTGTTTCACGTTAGCCAAAGGTTGAGGAGGGCGCATGCAGGAGAATCCACGCCGGGTGCTGCTGGTGGAGGACAACGAGGCGGATTCCCGGCTAGTACGAGAGTTGCTGGCGGGGGTGGAGGATCAGGCTTTCGAAGTCCACTGTGCGGAGTCCCTGGTGGCTGGGCTGGACGCTCTGGCGCATAAGGAGTTCGATGTCGCCCTGATCGACCTGACATTGCCGGATTCGCAGGGCCTCGCGACCTTCGAGACCATTCAACGGCATGCCGATAACCTGCCGATTGTGGTTTTTACCGGGGTTACCAACGAAAACCTGGCGCTCACCGCGGTGGGGCGCGGGGCGCAGGATTACCTGGTGAAGGGCCGCATGACCAGCCCGGCGCTGTCGCGCGTGCTGCGGTATTCCATGGCGCGCCAGCTCAATGCATCGCAAGGGCGCATCGAGAAGCCCCGGGCGCGGGTGATCGGTTTTTTGGGAGCCAAGGGCGGGGTGGGCACGACTACCCTCGCCGCCCACTTCGCGGTTGCCTGGAAGCGGCAGACCGGCCAGAGGGTTTTACTGCTCGACGTGGATAGCGACTCTTCCTCGGCGGAGTTCCTCATGCGGACCAAGTCCCGCTATTCCATTGTGGATGCGGCCGCCAACCTGCACAGGCTCGATCTTACCTTCTGGAAGAGCGTGGTCTCCCAAAACCCGCTGGGCATCGACGTGCTGCCTTCGCCGGGCTTGAACAGCTTCGGCGAGCAACTCCCCAGCGAGCGCGTTCGCCATGTCCTGCGCTTTGCGCGCCAGACGTATGAAGCGGTCGTCGTGGATCTGGCGCGGCTGAATCCGCTCTCCATGAGCCTGCTGGAGGAGACTGGAACCATGTACGTGGTGACCACCACGGAACTGCCATCGGTGAACGAGGCCAGCCGGGTGTTGAAGAAGCTTCTGGATCTGCAGTTGCCGCAGGATCAAGTACGCCTGGTATTCAATCGCGTGTCTAAGGGATCCATGAACCTGGTTCCGGAACTGGAGAAGGCGCTGGGCTATCCGGCTTATGCATCGATTGGGGATTGCGCGGCCGAACTGGTGGAAACCTATGAATCCGGCCGTTGCCTCGATGAAGGTGTGACCGCGCACAGACAGATCGCCGAGATGATCCGGAAATCGCTGGGCACTCCTGCGCCAGCGCGGGGCAAAGGGCTACGGCGATTCTTCAGCAAAACACCGGCTTAGGGTACATTCGGATGCTCATCGGACGCGCCTCGGGGGCTAACTGCGGAGCCGCGGATTCAGGCCCGCCGCGCGATAGGCTTCCAGCAGCGCTCCTACGTCCGGTCCGTGCAGGGGCGGTCCGCAGCGCGCACCGTGTTCGGCCTCGACCAGGGCGCGGAACCGCTCCAGTACGAGGGGGCTCTGGAAGACCCCGCCGATATAGGCAATGGCGACCGTTTCGCCCGGTTTCCACAACTGGAAGCGCACCGCCGCGGCCAGCCGCGCCAGGCTGGCGGCTGCCTCTTCGAGGATCCCGCACGCCACGGGATCACCCTCGCGCGCGGTTTCATCCACCAGCCGCGCGAGCGTCGCCTGGCGCGCGCGCGGCCACTCGCTGGAGTAGAAACGGTGGAGCGCCTGGCCGGCATCGGCCGAACCGGTGGCTTCGATCAGCCGCCGCCGGAGCGCGGTGGGCGGTCCCCAACCTTCCTCCATGCGTAACGCCGCTCGCAGGGACTGGCGCACCAGATCGAACGCACCGCCCTCGTCGCCGAAGATATAGCCCCAACCGCCGGCCCGCGCGGTCTGTCCCCGCGGGTTCTTTCCGAAGGCCATCGACCCGGTCCCGGCAATGGTAATAATTCCCTGGCCGGTTTCGGTGGCGCCTGCCAGCGCGATCACCGCGTCCGTGGTGACCATCAGGCGCCCTGCGCGTAGCATGGCGGCCAGAATGGCTTGTTTGTCCTCCGGGCCGCCGCTCATCCCGAAACAGGCGGCCTCGAACTGAACTGTGGCGGGGTCCAGACCGGCTTCATCGCAGGCGCCGGCGAGGCACGCCGAAACGGCGCCCTCCAGCCGGGCGCGCCCCTCCCCGGTGTCGGCGTGATTGCAAGGACCTCCCGATCCGCTGCCCAGAACGCGCCCGGTTTCGTCGCCGATCAACGCGGCGGTGGAAGATTGTCCTCCATCCACGCCCAGGAAGAGTTTCATGTTATGGTTCGCGGCGGTGTCAATGCAGATTCGCGGCCATCCACTGGATGATCTCGTCTTGCGTCCGATTGGGCAGGCGATTGTAGTCCCAAGGCTCTTCGAGCGACAGCTTGGGAGCGGCATCATACAGTGCGTAAACCCGCTTGGCCTGGGTGACCGCGGATTCGACATCGGCGGGGGTGGCGTCCCGATCCAGTTGCGGCTCGACCACCAGCGCCGGGCGCGGCGCCAGGGTGGCCAGCAATCCCGGAAAATCGTAGGGGATCTGGCTTTCGTGGCCGATAAAGAAGCCAAGGCGCGGAATCAGCGGATGTTCCTGGCTGTAGCGTGCGATTCCGCCGGTTCCCCGGTCGGCGGTATCGGTGCGCATGGGGGTGAACCCGCAAATCGACACCACCCCTTTGACGCGCGAATCGAGCGCCGCGGTATAAAGGCCTACCATCCCGCCCATGGAGTAGCCGAACAGGTAGATACGCTCGGGATCGACCAGGCTGTCCTTCTGCAGGGCGTCGATGGCGGCGCGGGCGTCTTCCACCATTCTGCCCATCTGAGACCAGTGCGGGTAGCGGTCGTAGAACGGCCCGATTTCGGCCATGCGGCTGCCGAAGCCGCTCTGATCGTAAGCCAGCACGGCGTAACCAGCACGCACCAGGGCCAGGATGGGGTGCAGGTCGTTATGGTAGACCCACATGTAGCCCAGCGGATAACTGTAGCCGTGCAGCCAGATGACCGTGGGCAACCGCGTGCCTTCGGGCGTGCCGGAGGGATAGTAGAGGTCGCCGCGGACATTGAATCCGAAACTGACGCTGCGGGAGGAGGTCTGGCTTTTCTGCGGTTCGAGCCAGCCGAAGGACGTGCCGCCGCGCTGGATCACCCAATTCACCAAGTCGGGCGTGGTTTGGCCCGGATTGCCGCCGGCGCGTCCGGCGCCGCCCCTGCCGGGTACCGCGGGTGATCTTCCACCCGGGCCACCACGACCTGGCAATCCGCGGCCTCCGCGTCCGGCGCCCGGCGGCATCATGGGTGGCTCGTCGCCCAGCATCCACTCGACGGATTGGCGGATTTCGCCAGCCTTGCGTTCCCATTCCGCCGTCGAGGTGATAGCGCCCCCCGCCGCGGCCAGCAGGTCGCCGGATGCCTTCGGATAGCCCTTCAGATCGACGCTTTCCCGGCTGTTGGTGCGCCAGTGATCCCAATCCCAGGGGAACAAGAACTGGTTATTCCAGACGCGGGTGGAGCGGCCGAATTGAATGTCCAGCCAATCCAGGCAGGCCTCCTGGTCGTTGGCGCCGTGGAAGCCGGGGACGCGCAAGATGCCCAGCCGGTTCGGCTGGCCCAGGAGTTTGTAGACTTTCAGGGCCGAATAATAGGACTGCTCGTCGCCCCAGGAATTCGACACTTCGTCGTTCAGGCCGTATTCCAGCAGCGCGGCGCGCGGCGCGACCAGCGCCACCAGCAGGTTGCCATCGATAGGCAGGCGGTCCTCACGGCCGGCGAAGAAACGCAGGCGCGGAACGAACCAGGTAGGGAAGCTTCTGGTGGTGCTTTCGATGCTCTCGCCAAATCCGCGCTCGCCGGCCAGGCGCCAGGGCAGCACACCCCCCACGCCGGTGCTCCCGGCGATTACGGCGGCGATGCGGTCGTCCATGGCGGCGGCGATGGCGGCCATCTTGCCGTCGCGCGAGTAGCCGAACATTCCGACGTGTTGCATATCGGCTGCCGGAATCGTTTCGAGATAATCGAGCACCAGGCTGGCCGCCCAGGCGCGCCGGGGGAGCAGGGCAAAATCGTAATCGGGATACAGTTGCGCCAGGGCGGCGGCGTCATCCATGCCGTCGTTCCCGGCGTATCCGCAGGAGATGTAGCCGCGGCGCAGAAGCGACGGCGCCCAACCGGTCAGATTGGGGCTGATCAAGACCGGGAAGGGTCCCTTGCCATCCGGAATCATCACCTGCACGCGCAGTGTGCCCCGGCTTCCCGGGCCGAACTCCAGGCGCACATTGCGCACCAGGTAGCCTTTGCCACGGGTTTCGTCGAGCACCACGGCGCGGTCCAGTTTCGGTTTGGGTGGAAACGTGCCCAGGTCGTATTTCTCGAAAAGCTGGCGGATCTCGGCGCGGCGGGCCGGCCAGTCTCGCGGCGTCCGCACGGTCCTGCCGTTCAGGAACTGCAACGGTTCGGGCAGCGCGTTGATGCGCGGTAGAGCGTCGAAATCCGGCGGCAGTTCGCCGGTTTTCTGAAGCCATTCACGGAACGACGGAACATCCGGCAGGATCTGCTGGAGCTTCGCCAGGTATTCCCGGCGCTCGTCCGGCGTCATCGCGCGGGCGGGCGAAGCGGCCATTCCCGAGATGAGCAGCAGCGCCACATAAGTAAGCCGGCTCATAAATCGATTGCCTCCCTTGAGAAACTGCACGCCCGCGCCCGCCGTGCCTCCGTGACGAGGCCGGCGCACACCCATATCCGGGCCAGTTCGGCCCTCATGAACAACCGTCCGTCGGGCGTGGGCTTCCGTGTCAAGCGTTTCATTCCCCGATGAAAAACAGCGACGAGACCGAAGGCAGCACCAGCCGCACGGTAGTTACAGGTTCGCCATTGGCTTCGCCCTGGGTGAACTCGGCGGTTTCCTGATCGCCCGTGTGCGGATTCCAGATTCTCAGCGATTTCTTCCCTCGCAGCACGACCTTGGTATCCACGTCTTTGGGCGAAGAATTCGCGAAAAAGTAAATGTCGCGGCCATCCTTGACCTTGTGGATGTAAGTCAGCGCGCCTTCGTATTCGTTGCCGCGCCGCAGCGGCGCCATGGGTTGCTGGATATCCACGTCGCGGACCGGCAGCACCAGTTTCAGGACATAATCGATCAGCCACGGATGCGTGTTGGGCAGAAAGAATGCCTGCCCGCCGGCCTGGTTTTTCTTGATGTAGTACCAGAAAACATAGAAATTCTGGCGGTCCTGTGCGCGCCGCACATCGGCCTTCAACGGCTCGTCCGGCGAGACGCCGAAAACGTCGGCGATGGCCTGGTGCACCTCCTGGTCCTTGCCGAATTCAGCCGAGCGGGTGGGCAGCAGGCCGGTGGCGATGACGGTTCCGCCACGATCATAGAATTCCTTGATTTTGGCCGCGGCGGCCGCCGAAAGCGTGTCGCCGGCCGGCAGAAACAACACGCGGTACTCCTCGCGGTTTTCGCGGTTGTTGAGAACCAGTTTCTGACCCTCAATTACGCAGCGATCCGCGAGGACTTCCGGATGCAGATAGGTATAATCCACCCGCAGTCCCCGGAACAGAGCTTCGCCGATATCCTGGTAGTCCATTCCGAATGCCGGGCCGCCTTCGCGCGCGTAAGCCGTCTCCATGATCTGCGGAGGCTGCTCGCCCTCGGCCAGCGGAAATTGCACCCCGCCTACATTGTGGTACTGGGCGTGCAGAGCGGCGATGGGATACAGCACCGCTACATCGGCCACATGCCTTCCATGCTGCAGTAAGTAACTCAGGCGCCCGACGTATTCGTTCAATTCGGGGCGTTTGGGTTGCATGGTGCGCGCCGGAATCTGGTAGTTGATTCCCATGGCGAACTGATCCATGGCCACCTGAAAGGCGATCTTACCGTCCAGGATGCGATAGGCGGCGTAGGTTTCGGCCCGGGCGATGGGGTGGTCGTAGTTGAAGGCCGCCGAAGTAACAATCTTGTAAGATGGATTCGACCGCCCGTACCACCAGATATCGTCCACCGTGGGAGCCGACTGGTACTGGAAGACCTTCAGCAGGTCCCCGTTCAGGGGGGTTGGATTGAGCGGCTCCTCCTGATCCAGGTGGCCGCCGAAGACCAGGTGGCGGGCGGCGCACCAGTCGTTCAGCCGCTTGATGAAATTCCGCCCGAACAACTCGGCGCGGAACCCGAAGAGCGCGTTGCGGGCAGCCGCGGTTTGCGGGCCGATGTCATACCACAGCGCGGGATAATACTTCATCGGCGAGTAACCATACGCCTTCTGAAAGTACTGGTTGAAATTGGGAGTCCACATGCGGTCGGCATGGTGCATGGACGGTTCGTCATAGAAGGTCTGCTTGATGAGATTGCCGAAGTAGCTGCCGAAGTGATCCTGGTACTTCTGGTAAGTCATGGAGATGAACTGGCTCATCGCGGCTTCATCCAGATAATCCACCACGCGGGCTTTCCCCTCGGTGAGATAGAAGGCCATTACCTTCCAGTTGCCCCTGGGGACTTCGGTGACCAGGCGGTCCTGCGCCTTACGGCCGCTGATATCCAACAACTCGAAGGTATCGAGGTTCATCATCACCGAACCGATATAAATGCCTTGCGGAATGGCCAGTTCCACGTGCGCCGGGCCGGTGACATCCTTCTCGGCCATGTCCAGGTTCTTCGCCAGATATTGGGGATACTGGGCGGCCATTTGCCCGCCCACGGTTCCGGTGGGAAAGGCGTAATCGTCGTACAAGATGACTTCGAGGCCGTCTTTTTTAGCTTCTTCCAGGGCCAGGTTGTAGAAGCGGAAGTATTCGTCGCTGAGGAACGGAACGCCGTGGCCCGGTTGTGGCCTGCCGCCGGCCTCGATGAAGAAGCCCCCATAATTCAATTTGGCCATTTCCTGAATGCCGGAGACGACGGCATCTTCGTTCAAGTTGGAAAGGTTGAAATTCCACATGGCGTGGCCGCGGTACTCGGCCGGAGGAGCTTTGAAGATCGCCGGATCGAACGGGTTGGCATGCTGGGCGGACAGCCCAAGGGCCAGGACCACTGTGGAAATTGCTAATCGTAGCAACATGGGTACGCCTCGATGGCTATGGAACAACTGCTCACGATTTTACTCTCGCGCGGAACCCGATGGAACCACGGCCCCTCACGCCAGGCCCAATTGCCGGATGGCGGCGCCGGCGCCGGCCAGGTTGGCGGTTTTCATTTCGGACCATTTCCGCGAGAGGATAACGCCATCGGCGCCGGCGTGGAAAGCGGCCAGAACGGCGTCGCGGGTGCCTTCGGGACTCGATTTCGACGACGTCCGGGCAGTGGGAATATCGATGTCGATGCCGGGCCAAAGCTGCGTCTTAGTACCGTTCAACGCTTCGCGGGCGCGTTTGGCCTCGCGGTAGACGTAATCGGCCGACAGGCCGGTGCGGGGAATTTCCGCCAGGCTCTTCTCCTGGCCATAACCGAGAACGCGGTAATGAAAATCCAGAAGTTCCTGCTGGGGTACGTCGCCATAAATAGTCGAGCCGACATTGCGGATATAACCGGCCATGCGCTCGCCGCCGCAATTGTGATACATCACCATTTTCAGAAAATCCGAGTACCGGGAGATCTCCGAAAGGTCCTGCTCGGCGCGATAAATCGGGCTGAAGGAGTTGTTATGCCAGATGTGCCAGCCCACGCCGATGGTGGGCTTAATGGATTTGACCTTGCTGTAAATGGCCGAGTAAGTCTCGCGCAGGCTGTCGGTCCACAGCATCTCCCAGGCGAGCAACTCGGGATAGCGCAGCATCAGGCGCCACACATTGACGTAGAATCCATCCACCGGCCGCTTGCCCTGTCGCGCGGATTGAAGCATCGCGCCCAAGGCCTGAAAGCCGGCTCTGGCGCGCGCCGGATCGATGCCGCGCTCCCTGGCTTTGCGCTCGCAGAACGGGCAGAAGCAAGTCACCCGCAGAGGGTTACCGCCGCCCCCGCCGTGGCTGGAGCCAAGCAGGTTGGCGAAGGCGCCCTGGCGCTCGGATCCCCACATGATACCGTCGATATCATAAGATCGCGAGTAATCTTCCACCGTCCCCAGCAGCCAGTTGCGGTAATTGGGGTTATTGAAGCATAAGGTGGTAGCGTTGGAGCCATCCAGGTGCTTTTCCTGAACCTGCTCGATTCCGGGGACGGAGGCGGACCAGACATCTTCGAACCAGCATATGGTCTTCAGGCCACGTTTGCGGGCCGCGGGAATCACCGCCTCCAGCACGTCATAATCGCCAAAATCGGGCGCGCGGAAATCCTGCAGCACGGTCTCTTTGTAGTATTGCGGGTGAATCTTCGTGTAACTGCCGCCTTTGAAGGTGCCGCTATCGTATTCCTGCTTGCCGTGATCGGGGAGGGGCTGTCCGGGGACCTGGCGTCCGGCGATCCCGCGGCCGTAAGTGAAGGTGGCCACAAAGAGCGCGTTAACGGCGGCTTCTTTTTGAAACACGTCCAGGACCTTCTCGACGCCCTCATCCACGAAGGAGACGGCGCCCACCTGGATGCCGATGGTCCTGGCAGCGGCGGCCACCGCCGGTGCGGAAGCCGCGGAGACCATCGCTCCCGCGGCCACGCCTTGAAGAAAATCTCGCCGGTTCATATGTTCCTCGACTTTATCAGAGAAGCAGGGCGGGGGGCAGGGCAGGGGATCGGCCATGGGCCTGCGGTCCATCGAAGCGGATCTGGGCGCATCTAAGGTGGGGCAGGCGATTCGCCAGTTTCACGGACGGCCAAAGGCCCGCCCCAACAATGGCTCGCGAATTGCCGGGCGTGTATTCGCGGGAGAGGAACGGAGGCGCCGCAAACGGAATCTGATATGCTGACGGCAAATGAGCGAAACCGATGGGGATCTCTCGCGCCGAAGGTTTCTCGCGGGCGGAGCGGCTCTACCCCTCGCGGTCCAGATGTCGCCACCGCTCGAGGCGCAGGTGGTTTCCGAAGCGAATGCTGCAATGCTGGTGGCGGATTTAGGAAAGCTGATCTCCTCCGCCGACCTGGTTTACGAGCGCCCGGCCGCCCGCAGCGAAGAAGGCCTGCCGGTGGGGAACGGGCGCATGGGATCGCTTCTGTGGACCACCCCCACTGAATTGCGGTTGCAGATCAATCGCAACGATGTCTACGCCAACAACTGCGCTACCAACAGCTTCTTCGAGCGGCATAACGATTACTGCGGAGGCTGCGGCTACGTGGACATCGACTTCGGCGGCGCGCCGGAGGAGCCTTTTCCGGAAGCGGGTTTCCGCCAGCATCTGTCGGTCTACGATGGCCGGCTGGAGATCGAGGGACGGAACGTGAGCGCGCGTGTGCTGGCCTGGCCCGACGAGGACGTGATGGCGATCGCCGTGAACGACCGGCGGCGCCAGCCCATCACCATCCGGCTGCGCATGCTGCGCTATGAAACCAAGTACTTCGGCGCGCAGCTCGAAACCTTCGCTCGCGATCACATCGCGATGCTCCAGACTCGCAGCCACACGGCCGCTTCGCAGCTCTTCGCGAGCGATGGCCGCGTGGCGCTGGCGCAGGATTTCCGCGAAGGCGCGTACTGTTGCAAATCCGCCGTGGCCATAGGGCTGATCGGCCGGACGGCCACAGCGCGCTTCCTCAACGAAACCGAGGCGGCGCTGGAAATCGCGGCGGGATCGGGCGAGTTCACCATCCTGATAGCCTCCGCGGCGACTTTCGATCCGAATGAAGACGCGGCCGCCGCGGCCACCCGCCCGCTCGAGGCGGCGCAATCAGCCGGGTTCACGGCCTTGGCGCGGCAGACCGAAGAGTGGTGGCATGGCTTCTGGCGGCGCGGTTTCGTCCGCCTGACGGGCGACGGCGACGCAGCCCTCGTGGAGCAGCATTACCACTACTTCCTTTACCTGATGGCGGCAAGCTCGCGCGGCAAGTTCGCCACTAAGTTCAACGGTATGCTGTGGAATACAGGCGGCGACCTGCGCACCTGGGGCGCCCAGCACTGGTTCGCCAACCTGAGCTGCTATTACGAAGCCCTTCCGGCCTCCAACCGCCTGGAGCTGATGGATCCCATGTTCGATATGTACTCGGGCATGTTCGACAACTGTTCGACGGCCGCGCGCCAGCAGTGGGGCAGCCAGGGCATGTACATCCCCGAGACCTGCTACTTCGAC
>JASHSS010000324.1 GCA_030038565.1 Bryobacteraceae bacterium | reverse complement strand
CTGCGGCTCGGCCATGGAGGTTGCCGTGACGGCCGTGGTGGGCGCCGGCATTCGAGCCGTGGTGGCGCGTAGTTTCGCGCGCACGTATTACCGCAACGCCGTCAACAACGGCCTTCTGCCGGTGGTCTGCGATTCGAGCGGTATCCGCGAGGGCGATGCCCTCACCGTGCTGCGCGCACCCAGCCTGGCCGTGCGCAACGAGCGCTCGGGCGAAATCCTGGCTGCCGATTCTCTGCCCGCAATCATGTGGGCTATCATTGATGCGGGCGGTCTGGTACCCTATTTTCAGAAACACGGCGATTTTGTGGACGCGCGGGAGACGAAGGAATGACGGTGGATGAACGCTTCGATCGGATGGATCAATCGTTCGAAGAGCTGAAGCAGATGATCGGATCGCTCAGCCGCAAGGTTGAAGGTCTGGACCACAAGGTCGAAGGTCTGGACCACAGGCTCGAAAGCCTGGATCATAAGGTCGAAGTGCTGGATCACAGGCTCGAAGCCCTGGACCTCAAGGTCGAAGCGCTGGATCATAAGGTCGGAGCGTTGGACCTCAAGGTCGAAGGCCTGGATCATAAGGTCGAGAGCCAAGAGCGTTCGCTGAGCGATCTTACCAAGTACATCCTCGATTTCCGGGGAGAGGCTACCGAGCATTTTCAGGGAATTGACAGCCGCCTGGAGGTCCTCACGAACGCTGTCACGAGCCTCGACTCCAGGCTGCCCGCCCTCACTAAAGCCATCCTGGATTTCGGCTCCCTCACCACGCAACTCCAGCGCGAACAGTGGAAACTCAGGGACTCCAATTTCGATCTTGCCGCGCGGGTCGAACGGCTGGAAGGGATCGTCTCCAAGCTCGTCAAACCGGCGGCCTGAAACGCCGCGAGCGGACCGCCCGAGGAACAGCGTGAGCAAACCCGGATTTCGCATTCACCCTCCCTGGCGCCGTCCCGATGAGGCTGTGCTTCAGGCGTTCGGCGAGGCCTCCAGCGCCCAGGTGGCCGATTGCATGTCGCGCCTCGGCGCCATGGATTCGGGCATCCGTCCGCTGTGGCGCTCTCCGCGCGTGATTGGAAGCGCGCTTACGGTTTGGTGCCACGCGGGCGATAACCTGATGCTCCACAAAGCGCTCTCCCTGGCCGTCCCGGGCGATATCGTGGTGATGAACACGCAAAACGCCGGCAACTCCGGCTTCGGCGAACTGCTGGCTTCGAGCGCCGTCCGCCTGGGCGTGCGCGCGGTGATTGTGGATGGCACCGTGCGCGATGCCGAGGCGCTTGAATCGCTGGCGCTTCCGGTTTACGCCCGCGGCTTGTGTCCCAACGGATGCAATAAGGACGGCCCCGGCGAAGTGGGCGCCCTGGTAGCCTGCGGCGGCGTGGCGGTTCGTCCCGGGGATGTCATCCTGGCCGACCGCGACGGCGTGACCGTGATCCCGCTCGACGATGCTGCCGAAGTGGCGCGCCTGGCCGCCGGGCAGATCGCGCGCGAGCGCCAGCGGCTCTCCGAAATCGAGCGCGGCGTTCTGGTGCGCCCCGAAATCGACGAGACCCTGCGCAAACTGAAAGTGATCTGAAGGACGGTTGACCGGGCTTGCGCGCGCCTATTCGTCCGTCACACACCCCACCGCCGCGCTTTTCACCAGCCGGATGTACTTCGCCAGCGTACCGCGGTCGGCTTTGTAAGGCGGCATCGTCCAGGCTTTGCGCCGCGCCGCCAACTCCTCGCCGGTAAGCTCCACACTCAGCGAATTGTCGGTGGCGTCGATGGTGATGCGATCGCCATTTTGTACCAGCGCAATCGGCCCGCCCTCCTGGGCCTCCGGCGTGACATGCCCGACGATGAAGCCGTGGGACCCGCCGGAAAACCGGCCGTCCGTGATCAGCGCCACATCCTTGCCCAATCCCGCCCCCATAATGGCCGAAGTGGGGGTGAGCATCTCGGGCATCCCCGGTCCGCCCTTGGGACCCTCATACCGGATCACGATCACCTCGCCCTTCTGAATCTCCTTACGCTCCAGCGCCCCCAGGATCATCTCCTCCGAATCGAACACCCGTGCCGGCCCCGAGAACCGCAGCCCTTCTTTGCCCGTGATCTTGGCCACCGCGCCGTCGGGCGCCAGGTTGCCGCGCAGAATCTGAAGGTGCCCGGACGGCTTGATCGGTTTGGAAAAGGGATGCACGATCTCCTGCCCTGGAGCGAGGTCCGCCACATCCTTCAGGTTCTCCGCAACCGTCCTGCCGGTCACCGTCAGCGCGTCCGGGTGCAACACTCCTTCCGCCAGCAGCATCTTCATCACCGCCGGAATTCCACCCACGCCGTGCAGATCCTCCATCACGTAGCGCCCGCTGGGCTTGAAATCCGACAGGAGCGGCACCCGGTTGCTCACTTTCTGGAAATCGTCCAGCGCGAGCGGCACGTTCACCGACCGCGCCATGGCCAGCAGGTGCAGCACCGCATTGGTCGATCCGCCCAGCGCCGTCACCAGCACCATGGCGTTTTCGAAGGCTTCGCGGGTCATGATCTGGCGCGGTTTCAGATCCAGTTCCAGAAGGTTCCGGATGGCCGCTCCGGCGGCG
>JASHSS010000323.1 GCA_030038565.1 Bryobacteraceae bacterium | reverse complement strand
GACCCACCGGGACGATTGGCAAATGACTTTGGGAGCACTCGGGCAGGCGTGGATGGAATCGGGCCGCCCGGCCGAGATGGAGAAACGCTATGTGCGCCGCGACGGCGAGATCGTGTGGGCGCGCGTGCGGGTCTCCTCGATGCGGGACAGCGGGCAGTCTCTCTACGGCCCCATGTACTTCGTGGCGCGGGTGGAAGACATCACTGAGCGCAAGCGGGCCCAGGAGGCCCTCGGCGAGAGCGAACAGCGCTTCCGGATTATGGCCGACGGATGCCCGGCGATGATGTGGGTGACCGGTGCGGATGGCCGCAGCCAGTTCATCAATCGCGCGTGCCGCGAGTTTTTCGGGGCCCGCGAGGAAGAGGTCACCGGATTCGGGTGGCAGTCGTTCCTGCATCCCGAGGATGCCGCGGGGTTCGGCGAGGGATTCCAACACGCTGTGCGGGAGCGCGCGCGTTACCACAACGAGTCGCGTTTCCGGCGCGCCGATGGCCAATGGCGCTGGCTCGAAAACTTCGCCGAGCCGCGCCTCTCGTCGGCGCGAGAATACCTGGGGCACGTGGGGATGAGCCTGGACATAACCGCCCGCAAGCAAGCCGAAGACGTGCTGCGCGAGAGCGAACAGCGCTTCCGCAGCATGGCCGACGGCTGCCCGGCGATGATGTGGGTAACCGATGCAGGGGGCGGCGTCCAGTTCGTCAACCGGGCCGGCCAGGAGTTTATCGGGTCTGAGTGGGAGCAGGCGGCCGGCAGCGGATGGCAGTCGTTCCTTCACCCGGAGGACGTGGGGGAATCCGCCGCGGCACTCGAGCGGGCGGTCCAGGAGCGTAAGGCTTATGACGTCGAAGCGCGGTTGCGGCGCGCGGATGGCGAATGGCGATGGTTCGAAACCTTCGCCAAGCCGCGTTTCTCTCCGGGGGGCGAGTACCTGGGACATGTGGGCCTGAGCCTCGATATCACCGCCCGCAGGCAAGCCGAGCAAGCCCTGCAAAGCAGCGAAACCAAATTCCGGCAACTGGCGGAGAACATCCAGGAAGTTTTCTGGATGGCGCTTTCCTCGGGCGAGATTCTGTATGTCAGCCCCGCCTATGAACAGATCTGGGGCAGGAGCTGCGAGAGCCTCCACCGGCATCCTTCGTCCTGGATGGACGCCGTCTTCCCCGAAGATCGGGAAAAAGCGAGCTCCGTGCTGGCGAGGCAGAACAAGGGAGAGCCTGCCGAAGCGCAGTACCGCATCCGGACGCCGGACGGGAAGGAGAAATGGATCCGCGACCGGGCCTTTCCGATTCGCGACGAGCGCGGCCAAATGGTTCGCGTGGCGGGAATCGCGGAGGAGATTACGGAGCGGAAACGCTACGAGGAGGAGTTGATCCGGGCGCGTGAAGGCGCGGATGCCGCCAACCGCGCCAAGAGCTGTTTCCTGGCCAACATGAGCCACGAAATCCGCACCCCCATGAACGGCGTAATCGGCATGCTGCAACTGCTGGGGGATACGGATCTCTCCGGTGAGCAGCGCCAATTCGCCGACGTGGCGCAGGAGAGCGGGCGGACGCTGCTGGCGCTGATCGACGACATCCTGGACATTTCCAAGATCGAAGGAGGGAAGCTGGTCCTCGAAAACCGCGACTTCAACCTGCGCGAGACTATCCACGAGGTGGTGCGGGGCCAGCGCGTGCACGCCGGCGCCAAGGGCCTGGATTTCCACTGGCGGGTAGGGCCGGAAGTGCCGGTGGTGGTGCGCGGGGACGGGTACCGGCTGCGCCAGGTGTTGACCAATCTGACGGCCAACGCCATCAAGTTCACCGGGCGCGGCTCGGTGCGGTTGGAAGCCGCCCTGGAGGAACCGGACGCGGGCAAGGTCAGGATTCGTTTCCGGGTGGCCGATACGGGCATCGGGATCCGCGCGGACCAGGTGGCCCGGCTGTTTTCGCCCTTCGTGCAGGCGGACGAATCCACCACCCGTAAGTACGGGGGAACCGGGTTGGGGCTGGCGATTTCCAAGCAACTGGTCGAAATGATGGGCGGATCGATCGGCGTGGAGAGCCGGGAGGGTGAGGGATCCACCTTCTGGTTCACGGTGGTTTTTGAGCCGGCTTCCGGCGGCCGTCAAGCGGCGGCCCTGCCGCACCGGACCAGGCCGGAGGGCGATGAGACGCGGCCCGCGGGGCGCCGGGGGAACATCCTGGTGGCGGAAGATAATGCCACCAACCGTGAGGTCGCGGTGGCGCAATTGGAGAAGCTGGGCTACCAGGTCTCGGCCGTCGCCGATGGCGCCGAGGCGGTGGAGGCGGTCCGGCGCGGGGGCTGCGATCTGGTCCTGATGGACTGCCAGATGCCGGTGATGGATGGCTTTGAAGCCACGCGCCGGATCCGCCATTCATCGGGCGCGGCCATTCCGATCGTGGCCGTGACGGCCGATGCCATGCCGGCCGACCGCGCCCGCTGCCTGCGGGAAGGGATGGACGATTATCTGGCCAAGCCGGTGGAACTCGATCCGTTGGCCGAAGTGCTGGCCCGCTGGCTGCCGGGCTCGGGCGAGCCGGACGCGGTCCGCGGCAGCGCAAGGGAACCGGCCTTGGAAGCGCCGGCCGTGGTTTTCGATGGCGAGGCGCTGCTGCGCCGGCTGATGGGAGACCGCAGGCTGGCCGAAAAGCTCCTCCAGGGCTTCCTGCAGGACGCTCCCTCGCAATTCGATCATCTGCGCCGGCGGCTGGAAGAGGCCGATGCCGCGGGCGCCCGTTTGCAGGCGCACGCGCTGAAAGGCGCCGCCGCCACCGTGGCCGCGGAAAGCCTGAAGGCCATGGCGGTGGCCATCGAGCGGGCCGGGGAAGCCGGAGAGTTGGATCGCTGCGGCGCGCTGCTGCCTCGCGCCGTGGAAGAATTCGAGCGCCTGAAGAAGGCCGTGCAACAGTCCACCTGGTCCGGGAAAGACCGGGCCGATTGGAAGAGTTGAGGACGAGACGATGATCGATCTGGACGACGAATTGACGCAGGAATACCTGGAGGTCTGCCGCGACCATCTGGCGAGCATGGAAGCGGACCTTCTGGCTCTGGAAAAGGGCGGTCCGGCCATCGATCGATCCGTGGTGCAGCGCGTTTTGGAGCCGCTCGAATGGATCCAGCAGAAGGCCGCTCCGCTGGGTCTGGGAAAGATGGCCGGCCTGGCGCGGCGGATGGAAGACGTCCTGGTGCGGGTGCTCTCGGGCCAACTGGCGCCGAAACCGGAGCGGGTCCGCGTTCTGCTGCGCGCCCTCGACCGGTTGAAAGAACTGGCGCAGGATCCCGAAGGCACGCGGCACGAGGAATCGCGCGAGATTACGGATGGCCTGAGGCGGCTACGGCTCCGCGGAGCCGGCCGGGGCGGCCTGCGGACGCTGCTGGTGGAAGACGATTTTACCAGCCGGCTGGTGCTCCAGACTTTTTTCTCCCGTTACGGCGAATGTCATATCGCGGTCAACGGTAAGGAAGCCGTGGCGGCGGTGGCCGCCTCACTGGAGCATGGGCCGCCATACGACCTGATCTCGATGGATATCATGATGCCCGAAATGGACGGCCGCGAGGCGGTCCGGCAGGCGCGGGCCCTCGAACAGGCACGCGGCATCCACTCCACCGAGGGCGCGAGAATCATCATGACCACGGCGGTGGACGACCTCAAGGAGGTGGTGCGCTGCTTCCACGAGTTGTGCGATGCCTACCTGGTGAAACCCATCGATCTAGATCAATTGCTGGGCCACATGAAGCGCCTGCAATTGGTGCGCTAAGGGAGGGCGAGGGCCGCCGAAAAGCGAATCTTATTCACCTCCGCGCCGTCCTCTACCCCGCCCCTGTTCGGTGACCTGAGTGCCGCGTCCGGCCGCTCCGGCGGGCGGGGCCGGCGGCTTGTCCTGCTTTTCGCGGTTCAGCTCCCACATGTCGATGTCCTGGTCGCTGTCGCCCAGCAGGTACCGGGCGAAGTAATCCGCGCGGCGCCACACCACGTAGTCGGCGTCCGGTCCGTAACCGTGCCGCTGCCCCGGCAGGATCATGAAGTCGAAGCGCTTGTTGGCCTTGATCAGCGCGTCCGCCAGGCGATACGTATTGCTGGGATGGACATTGTTGTCGATATCGCCGGTCACCAGCATGAGGTGGCCTTTCAGGTTTTTGGCGATCTCCGAGTTCTTGTCGATCTGGTACTCGAAGTGTACTTTGCCGTCCTTGTCGGTAACTTCCTTGACGCCGTTGTGTTTCTCGCTCCAGCTGTTGTTATAAACGTTGTTCTCGTGGTTGCCGGACTCCGACCATCCCACTTTGAAGAAATCGGGGTAAATCAGCAGCGCCGCGGCGGTCATGAAACCGCCGCCCGAATGTCCCCAGATGCCCACGCGGGTGATGTCGATGAAGGGGAACCGCTCGGCCAGTTGTTCGATAGCCGCTTTCTTATCCGCCAGCCCGTAATCCCTCAGGTTGCCGTATCCAAAGGTGTGATACCACTTGGAGCGGTGCGGATTGCCGCCGCGGTTGCCCACCTCGATCATGATGAATCCCAGGTTGGCCATCAGCACCTGGTTGCTGCGCGGCGTGAAGGTCTTGCTGACGCTCTCGGTCTGCGGGCCGGGATAGACGTACTCGATCACCGGATACTTCCGGTTGGCGTCGAAATCGAAGGGTTTGTACATCACCCCGTACAGGTCGGTGATGCCGTCGTCGGCCTTCACCTTGAACGGTTCCGGATATTTGAAGCCTGCCGCGGTGAGCGGCGCCACGTCCACCTTTTCGAGCGGCATCACTTCGGCGCCTTGGGCGTCGATCAGCGTGGATTCGGGCGCCGTATCCACGCGCGAGTAAGTGTCCACCGCGTACTTACCAGAATCCGACATATTCACGGTGTGCGATCCCGAACCCGGATCGAGCATCTTCATGCCGCTGCCATCCAGGTTGACGCGGTAGAAATGCATGAAGTAAGGATCTTCGCCGTCTTCGTGTCCCGAGGCGGTCATAAAGAGCGCTCGGGCCTTTTCATCCACGGAGGAGATATCTTCGGCCACATACTCGCCCCGATCCACCTGGTCCTTGAGATTGCCGGCCGAATCGTATAAGTAATAGTGGCCCCAGCCATCGCGCTCCGACCACCAGATCAAACCGGCGCCGTTGTCGATCACCCTGACCGGCTTCGACTCGATATACACGTTCATGCGCTCCTGGATCACCGTTTTGACGTCGCCCGACGCCGTGTCCGCGGAGCACAGGTCCAGGCGGTGCATATCGCGGCTCAGGCGCGTGAAGTACATCTGGCTGGAAGCGGGACCGGCCCACAGCGGTTCCGTACGCTGGTGCTCGCGGTCCCTCCCCGACGGGCGCTCCACCTCCACCTGGAGGGTCTGGTCTTTGAAAGCGTCGGCCTTGGCCACCACCTTGGATTTCGCGGCCACGTCGAAGATCTCGAGTGACGATTGCGGAACTTCGGCGTCGCCCGGCATAGCGTAGCGATACGTTTCCAGCGTGGGACGCGGGTTGGCCAGGGCATTGATCACCCAGAGCTGTTTCACCTTCCGCGAATCGCGCCGCACCAGCGCGAATTTTTTCGAATCGCGCGACCAGGAAACATTGGCGGACTGCCGCACGTTGCGGTTTTGCTGCTCCTCGCCGCCCGTGTTTTCCTGCTGCTGCTCCTGTTGTTGCTGTTGGTCGCCGCCGCCCATGCCGCGCCCGCCGTAGCCGAAGTCTTCCACCCCATCGGTGGTGAGCTGGGTTTCCACGATGGATTTATCGTTGGCGTCCTTCAACGCCTTGGCATAATTGGCGGCATCCATCATATACAGGTTGTGGTTCCGCGCGAACACCACCACCTTCTCGTCCGGGGAAATCGAAGCCCAGGCGGGCTTGCGCGCGGGCGGATCGTCCAGCAGGGTGAGCTTGCCGCCCGCCAGTTCGTACTCGAAGGAGAGCTGTTTCTGGTCCCGCCCCGGCGGCGGTCCGAAGGCTCCGCCCCCGCGGCCGCCCTGCTGCTGTGGCGTGTCCAGGTCGTCGTTCTGGTCCTCTTCCTGGTTGCCCTGCCCCGCGTTGGTCTCGGCGGCGGCCGCCGGCGGTTTCGGCTTCTCGCCGGGAATCACCGCGTCCTTGGGCACGTTCACCTCGAACTGGATGGCCGAATCGTTCTTCACGAAGCGGATCACGGTGATGGGCAGATGCTGCGAATCGTAGGGCAGCCCCGTGGCGGTGGTCAGACTGGCCGCCAGCTTGACCGGATCGAAAACGTAGGTGCGGGTCTTCTTCACCGGATCCACCAGGTAGAATTTCCGCCCCCTGGTGTTTTCGAAGCTGTACCAGAAGCGATCGCCGGATTCCAGCCAGTGGGGCGTCACCGCCAGGTCGAATACCAGTTTGCCGACTTTCGCGGGTGTCCACTGCGCGGCCAGTTCGTAGTTGGCCTTGAAGGTGGAACCCGCTCCGGTGGTCCCCGCCGCCGTCGCCGGTGTATTATCGGCGGGCACCCCGGGAAGAGTGCTGGCCAGCAGAACCAACATTCCGGCGGCTACCACCGCGTAACGTCCCCATGGGGTGGGGGCGGTCTGAGATCTTCTATGCATGGGCGTCTCCTACAGCGCGATCTGGGTGATTTCTGTACTATAGACCATGCCGAAGCACGGCGGTGAGATGCGCTCCCGGTCTCA
>JASHSS010000322.1 GCA_030038565.1 Bryobacteraceae bacterium | reverse complement strand
CCGCGCGTCGGCCTTTTCGTATTCGTCCACATCCACCCGGGCCCCGGCCAGGTTGCCGCTGAAATCGTTGTGCGAGAGCTTCCCGTACCCCGGAAAGGTGGCGATGCGGAAGTACACCGATCCATCGCTCCTGTAGGTGTGCTGGCCCGCCGTCAGGCGCTCGATGGCCTTCACCATGTCGTCGATGTGGTCGGTCGCCGGGGTCAGCCGCTCCGGCGGTTGCAGCCGCAGCGTTGCGCAATCAAACCGGAATGCCTTGGTGTAAGTTGCGGTGTAGTCCTCGATCGACTTGTGCTGCGCCACCGCGTTGCGGATAATTTTATCGTCCACGTCGGTGATGTTCATCACATGGTAGATTCCGAATCCGCTGGCGCGCAGGGCCCGCCGCAGAATATCGATAAAGGTGAACGACCGGAAATTTCCAATATGCGCGAAATCGTAAACCGTCGGTCCGCAGGTGTACATACGGACGGTGTTGTCACGCGCCGGTGAGAACTCCTCCACTTGTTGCGACAGCGTGTTGTAGAAGCGCAGTGCCATATAGGAAGGGGGAATTTTTCATGGTAGCAGAGGGGCCACCCGCGCCGCCTGGGTAATCCCCGATAACCTTTGGCAGTGGAGAATTGTTGCCGGCCTCAGCCTCCGATTGTGAAATATTGACCCTCCGCCCCGTCCCTACCGTGTAAGAAGTGCGCAATTTAACACCGATCCCCCGGTAACGCTACATTCTCAGTTTGGTCATTGTTTTGCTATATCCAGCGCTTAGGAATACGCATGCAAACCACACTGGCCATTTCGCGCCCGACGCCAGCCACCGTCCCCGGAGGTCCGATGTTGAAGATTGCTCAAAACCGCCGCTCGAGCGGGCGCTACGACCTGCGGCTCCCGCTGCACTACCGCGTATCGGTGAAAGGGGCTCCCCCGCGCACCGGCTCAGCCACCACCTCCGATATCAGCGCCACCGGCCTCAGTTTCCGCTCCCGCAAGCCGCTGCCCGTGGGCGCCCATATCGAAATCCTGATCGAATGGCCCTGCAAGTACCGGGATATCGATCCCATGTCCCTGCTCATCACCGGCTTCATCGTCCGGTCCGATGGCACCCGCGTGGGCGTCCACATGACCTCGCGCAAGTTCAAAATCACCCTGGCCCAACTGGAGTCCGCGACGGCGTAGCCCAAGCAAATCACGGCCACCCCCGGGGAGGCGGCCCACCGCCAGTCCTCTCGCCGCGTGCCTTTGCGAAAGTTGCCCGCCCTCGCGCTCATCTTCATCTTGCCGCGTCCGGCGCGCCCCATGGGCGGTTCTCCAAAAATTCCTTCACCAGCGCCAGCGCCTCTTCCACTATCGCCGGCTCTTCGCCGAAGCCCTTCAGCCAGATGAGATCCCTCTCCCTGCGGAACCAGGTGATCTGGCGCTTGGCATAGTTGCGCGTATTCCTCTGGGCGTAGAAAACCGCCTCGCGCGTATTCAACTCGCCTGCTATCAGCTGCAGCGCCTGTTTGTACCCGTGGGACTCGAAGGGTTTGGCGGACGCATGGTAGCCCATCGCCAGAATCGCGCGCACTTCTTCCACCAGGCCGCCCGCGAACATCTCCCCGCACCGGCGGTCCAGCCTCTGGTACAGCGCTTCCCGGTCCGGCAGCAGCCCGAGCTTCAGAATGCTGTATCCGGACAGGGCGTTCCTGCCCTGGCGGAACAATTCGCTGGCCGGCCGGCGGGCCAGCAGGCACACCTCCAGCGCGCGCGTCACCTTGGGCAAATCGTTCGGATGGATCCGTCCGGCGGTCTCCCGATCGAAGCGCTTCAGCAGGCGGTGTAACGAGCCCGCCCGCCGCCGCTCGCGCCGGGCCAATTTCTCGCGCAGCCCTTCATCGCGCGTGGGGCCGGGGAACAGGCCCTCCACCAGCGCCCGCAGGTAGAAGCCCGTCCCGCCCGCCAGAATCGGCAGGCGGCCGCGCCCGGAAATCTCCGCAATGGCTTCCCGCGCCAGGCGGGCGAATTCTCCGGCCGTGAACAGGGCATCCGGGTCCACGATCCCAATCAAATGGTGCGGAATGCCGAGGCGTTCACCCGGCGGCAGTTTGGCCGTCCCGATATCGAAATACCGGAATACCTGCAACGAGTCGCAGTTTACAATTTCGCCCGCGAACTCCGCCGCGATCGCCAGCGCCAGGGAGCTTTTTCCAGACCCCGTCGGCCCCACCACCGCAACCAACGGCCGCCGGGGCGCGTCTGGGGCTACAGGCACTGTTTTTGCCCGCGCTTGTTAGCTCTTAAGATTTGACACATAGGCGCCCTCGACGGTGAGGCCCGTTATACAATAAGAGTGAAATTTCCGGCCTTCGCGGGATTGCCCGGCGGGTCAGAGGAAAGTAAAAATTCATGCTTCGTTTAGCCACAGCCCTCCTCTCGGTCGCTTCCGCGGGCAGTCTCCTGCTCGCCCAAACTCCACAGGACACCAAAACTCCCGCGGCGTCCAGCGCTCCGGACAAATCCGCGGCCTACTACAACTTTGCCATGGGCCGGCTGTATGCGGAACTGGCCGGCGATTCCGGCAGCAAGGACGATGTTGCCAAGGCGATTCAGTACTACCAGGCGGCGCTCAAGCTGGATCCTTCCGCCGGCATCGTGCTGGAGGAACTCACCGACCTTTACATTTCCAGCGGCCGGCTGCGCGACGCGGTGACCCTGGCCGAGGATCTGCTCAACCAGAATCCCGATAACCTGGATGCCCGCCGCATGTTGGGCCGCATCTACCTGCGCGCCCTCAGCGAAGGCCAGCCCGGCCGCAGCGCCAACCAGGACAACCTCCGCAAGGCCATGGAGCAGTTCGACAAGGTCACCCAGAAAGATCCCAGCGACGCCGATAGCTGGGTCAAACTGGGCCATCTCTACCGCATGTCCAACCAGCCGGCCGAGGCCGAGAAGGCCTACAACGCCGCGCTGAAGGCCCAGCCCGATGATGACGACGCGCTGACCGGCTTGGCCATGCTGTATGCCGAAGCAGGCGACACCAAGGGCGCCATCGAAAAGCTCAAGGCCGCGACGAACAAGAATCCCAACGAGCAAACCCTGGGCATGCTGGCCGATCAGTACGAAGCGATTCACGATTACAAATCCGCCGCTGACGTGCTCCGCAAAGCCCTGGAACTGGCGCCCGATAACGAGAAGATCGCCGAGAACCTGGCCGCCGATCTGGCCGCCGACAATCAGCTCGATGAAGCCCTCAAGCTGTACCAGCAGATGGCTGCCGACGAACCCCGCGACCCCAGCTTCCAGCTCAGCATCTCGGAAATTTACATGAACCAGCGCAACCTGGTGAAGGCTCGCGAGGCTCTGGAAAAGGCCAAGGCGCTCGATCCCCACAGCCGCGACGTGCGCTTCGCCGATGCCAGCCTGTTGCAGGCCGAAGGCAAGACCGACCAGGCGCTGGCCATCCTGAAATCCCTCCTCGATGAGACCCAGCGGCGCCAGTACTCCGAAGACGATGCCCGCCGCCGCTCCCGCCTGCTCGAACAGTACGCTTCGCTGGCCCAGAGCGCCGCGCAGTACCAGGTGGCCCTGGACGCTTTCCGCGAAGAAGGCGATCTGCACATCGTCACCCCCACCCACGTGGCCGAGGAGGTCATCGACACCTACCTGATGGCGAAAGATTTTCCCAATGCCATGAAGGAAGCCGATCTGGCCCTGAAAAGCTTCCCGGACGATCACGCCATCCAGATGGAGCACGCCACCGTGCTGGCTGCCCAGGGCAAGGTGGATGCGGCCGTCGCCGAGTTGAAAAAGATCCCCGCCGATGGGCATGAGCGGTATGTCCAGTTGCTGACCCTGTCCGGGTTTTACGAGCAGGCCAAGCGCTATGCCGACATGGGCAAGGCCTTGGACGACGCCGAAAAGGTTGCTTCCAATGACAATGAGAAGGCCGCTGTGTATTTCCGCCGCGGAGCCATGTACGAGCGCCTGAAACAATACGACACTTCCGAAGCCGAGTTCCGCAAGGTGCTGGCGATCGATCCGAACCATGCCGAGGCTCTCAATTATCTCGGCTATATGCTGGCCGACCGCAACGTGAAACTCGATGAGGCCAGCCAGTTGATCCGCAAGGCCCTCGACCTGGTTCCCAACAACGGAGCCTTCCTCGACAGCCTCGGCTGGGTCTGTTACCGGCAGGGCAAATTGACCGAAGCCGAAGGTCTCCTCCAGCAGGCCCTCGAACATGGTCAGGACCCCACCATCCACGAGCACCTGGGCGATGTCTATTTCAAGGAGGGCAAAACCGATCTGGCTGTGGCCCAGTGGCAGGCTTCCCTGAAAGGCTTCCAGAACGCCGCACCCTCGGATGCCGATCCCGAGGAAGCTGCCAAGGTTTCCAGGAAACTGGACGATGCCCGCGTGAAGCTGGCCCAGGAAAAGAAGAAGTAAACCGTTCTCGCGCGGCAGGGGTGAGCCAAGGCGATGCGCCTGCCGCGGCCGCGCTTCCGCCCCAAAGAACTTACACAGATATTACAATTCCGGCCCGCCACATCCCTCTACCCGCGTTAGCCTGAATTAAGGCCTGAAATTCCGATAATGTCCACCCATCCCAAGGGTTCCCAAGCCCGTATTCTGCTTACTTCCGTCTTCGGCCCGTACGCTCAGGACGATGAATTCGGCAGCCGCCGGATCAACCCCATGGAGTTGTATCACAACCAGGTGACGCGCGAGCAGGGGCCTTTCTCCTTGCGCATGTTCCACCGCTCCTGGGGCATTCTGATGATCCAGCGGAATATCTCGGCGCCCACCACAGTGCTTGATTTTCCCACCCGCGAAGCCTTTGAACAGGAACTCCGCGCCACCCCCTACGACATCGTGGGAATCTCCTCGATCATCGTCAACGTCGGCAAGGTGAAGGAGATGTGCCGCATCGCCCGCCGCCTGGCTCCCCACGCGGTAATCGTGGTAGGCGGTCACGTGGCGGCCATTGAAGGCATCGAAGAAATGGTCGATGCCGATCACGTGGTCCGCGGCGACGGCATCTCCTGGATGCGGCGCTTTCTCGGCGAAGACCCCGCGGCGCCCATCCTCCACCCCGAAATCGTCTCCGGTTTCGACGGCCGCGCCTTCGGCCTCAAGCTGCCCCAGTCCAAGGGCAGCACCGCCGCCACCATCATCCCTTCGGTGGGCTGTCCCATGGGTTGCAACTTCTGCACCACCTCGGCCTTCTTCGGAGGCAAGGGCCGTTATCTGAATTTCTACCAGACCGGCAGCGAGTTGTACGGGGTGATGGCGGAGATGGAATCCAAGCTGGAAGTACAGTCGTTCTTCATGATGGACGAAAACTTCCTGCTGCATAAGCGCCGCGCCCTGGAGCTGCTGGACCGCATGCGCGCCAA
>JASHSS010000321.1 GCA_030038565.1 Bryobacteraceae bacterium | reverse complement strand
AAAACAGGCAGCCAATCAGGATGCTCCCTGAGAATGCGAAGCGCGGAGTCGAAACTCCGCGCTCGGCACTTTCATTGCTTTGATTTCGCTTGAGCCGGCGCAAGCGGCTCCCGGGCGTTACTTGTGGCTGCCTCCGCCACCACCGCCGCCTCCTCCGCCACCACCACCACCGCCGCTCGAGTGCGATCCGCCGCCCCCGCCGCCGGAGTATCCGCCGCCGCTGCTGGAATGCGAGGCGCTGCTGGAACTGCTGCCGCCGGAACTGCTATGGCTGGATGAACTCGACGAGCTGTGGTTGGTGGGCTGCGAATACCGGCCAGCGGAGCTTGACGTGCCTGGCGAAGTGCTGGGCGCATACGTGGGCCGCTCTGGCACACTCACCTGCCCGTTGCTCTGGATCGACGGTTCATGATTCGCTGCCCCGTTGCCGTGCATGTAGCCGGCACTGTTCGAGACAGGATGAATGGCGTGCACAGAATTTCCCGCAATGGTTACCGCCGCACTCCCGTTGCGTGCCGGCAGCACAGGACCCGTGTAGGGTGTTCCATGGGTTACAGCGATCGTACGAACCGGAGCACCGCCAATGGGAAGGCGCGGCAAAATGGGCCGCACGGGAGGGTGATACCAGGACGGGACAATACCGATGTTCGGACCGCCGTAGAATCCCATGCCCCACCAGGGCATGCAGCCGCCCATCCCCATTCCCATTCCTATACCCGGCGCCCATCCCCAGCCAAAGCCGTCGTAGAAGTTCCACATTCCGCACTGGAACGGCATATAGCCCCAGGGATACCCGGAGATGAAGGTGTATCCATACCCCGGCATCCACATCCAGTTCCCGTAACCGAAGGGATCGAAGCCCGGGTTGGCCGCATCGAAGGGCGACCATATGTAACCCTGGCCGGGCACGTTGTACCAGTTGCCGTTGGCGTCCAGGTCGCTCCAGGCAGGAGTCTGGTTCACGCCCAGATTGGCAGCCGCGCCGGTCTGATTGGCGGCTTCAGTGGTCAGCGCCTGGTCGCGATCGGAGTTCCAGGCGTCCCAGGAGTCGGGCTCGATGGATTCGGCAAGGTTGTACTGGCTGGGATTGGGGTTCAGCGCGATGCTTTCGCCGCCATGCAGGTCAACGGAAACTGCGCCGTCGCCCTCCTCAAGGTGCGCATTTCCTGAAAAGACGGCCAATTGGCCCGGCGGCTGGTCCATGGCCACGCGCAGCACGGTAAATCCGCTGGTGGTGGCCACCGCGTCGGCAAAGCGCACATTGATTTGCCCGGCCTGTTCTCCACCCTGGAGCTCAAAGTAAGCCAGCCCGCCGTTGAGCACCAATTCGGCCGTCGCCGACGAGCCCGAACCGCGCAGCGCCTTCAACGTCAGCTGGCTGTCGGGAGAGATGCGCACGACACTGCTGTCTTCGAACTGGATCTCGGCCTTTCCCGTGTCGCCGGTGGTCAGTTGCATGCCTTCGAACAGAGGCGTATTGGCCACGGCCTGCTGGGTGAGCACCTGTGAACCTTGCGTGAGCCGAACCTGGCCGTCAACGTAGCTGAGCCGCACGGCACGCTGCGGCTGCTCGCCGCTCTGCGCCCATACTGCGGATCCGAAACACGCCACACCCAGGGCCAGCGCTGCCAGCCCCGTCGTGCCCCTCAAATTTCCCTTGATTTTCATGGCGCCCGCCTTCTGTCGCCTCTTGCGCGACCCATCCCCATTCAACGGCTGCCCTATCCTATACTGATTGGACACCAAAAGGGGTAGAAAAGTCTCTTCACCGAAATGGGCAGATAAGTCTATTGCCGCCGGGGTTTAGGTAGACCCCTCCGCCAGCAGCATTCTGGCTCGTTTTCGTACTCTTTCAAGAACCTCGTCATCGCCGGCCAGCCGCTCCAGAATGTCGCGGATGGTGCAAATCTGCTGCGCGCGGCCATCGTCGACGGCTTCGGTCAGGTACTCCATCTCCTGGTCCAGCCCCAGCCGGTCGTGCTCCAGGAGCATTTCAAGCCGCCCACCCTCCAGAATGGTCTCTGCCACCGCGCCCAGCGATTCGCCCAGCGACTGAATCTCCTTGTCCTTTGAGTAGTTGAAGGTGCAGGAGCCGTGACCCTGCGGCCCGGTGTAGGCGAGCGTCTTCCATCCCTGGAAGGCCACCTTGAGATGGCTTTCGCAGGCTTCGTTAAACCAGTGATGCCGCTCGGCCGCATCAAAAACTCGGCCAGCGAAGCGCGCGTTCAGGCGGACGTCGCGGTCGATCGAGGGCAGATTCATCTCCTGATCGCCATCGGGCAGATTGCCCATCTGCGAGCGAAAATGGCCGCTGCCGTCGGGGTGCAGGATCAGCGTCCACTGCGCGGGCGAGAGGCGCGGGTCAGAGAAGTCCACCTGGATCACAGGGTCCTGGGCCGGGGCGGCGGGTGCGCGCGCGGCCAGCGCGATGGCCGCGAAGACCAGGCCGGCCAGCTTCATCGCGCGGCTCCTTCAAGCGCCAATGTTTGCGCAGTATGGATGTGGCAGATGGCGATGGCCAGGGCATCGGCCGCATCGGCGGGTTCGGGCAGCTCGGCCAGCCCCAGCAGCCGCGCGACCATGAACTGCACCTGCTGTTTTTGCGCCAGGCCGTACCCGACGACGCTCGCCTTGATGCGCAGCGGCGCGTACTCGGCCACCGGAATCGCCTGCTGGGCCGCGGCCAGCAAGGCCACGCCGCGCACCTGCCCCAGCTTGAGAGCCGATTTGGCATTGACCGAATAAAAGACCTCTTCAATGGCGACGGCGTCGGGATGCCAGCGCTCCAGTTCGGCGGTCAGCTCCTTATGGACCTGATCGAGCCGCACGGCCATCGATTTCGACTTGAGCAGGCGAATGGCGCCCATCGCGCAGCAAACGAGCCGCGCCTGGCGGGCTGCGTCGTCCGTATCGACAACGCCGAAGCCTGTTACCTCGGTCCCGCAATCGATGCCGAAGACCCTCATCGCGTAAAAGTGTACCGCAGACGCAGAACCGTTGGATTCTTTGGGCTGGCTTGCGTTCCACAGCCGATTCGGGGGATCATCACTTCAGTAACAAAATTTCGAACAAACTGCGACGCCGGTCCGGCATCTTATCCAGGTAGCGGGGTGAGCGATCTGGAG
>JASHSS010000320.1 GCA_030038565.1 Bryobacteraceae bacterium | reverse complement strand
GGAGACCGGGGCCGCGTGCGGCGGGAGCGGCGCGGGCACATCGGTCGAAACGTGCGTCAGTTCCACCACCTGCGGCTGCTGATTGCCGCGTCCGCCGCCGGGCGGGGGAGCAGCCGCGGCCGCGCGACCGCCATCGGTTTCGCAGGGATTGGCGGGAGGGGCCCCGCGCCCGCCACGGCCCCGGCCGGCGAAGTTCATCACCGGCATCGTGAGTGACAACTTACCGTTTTCGAGTACTCCCTGGTAAGTGACTTTGACCGGCTCGCCGCCGCCGCGGCCGGGGCGCTCGGCTTCGAGAGTCACATGATTGCCTTCGACCCTGCCACCCACGATGGTGTCGTTGGCGCGCTGCGAGGCGACATATCCGGTGATCTTTCCGCCGGCGTCCTGAGTGAGGGCGACGGTCATTTCCAGGCCGTCATCGGCGGTCGTGGCCGGTCCGGTCCAGCGGCCGGTGAGATTCTGGGCATGGACGGCCGCCAGGCTGATCAGGGCGGCGGCACATAGACGCAACGTATGCATTCGGGTTATACCTCCAGTTTCCATGGGGAGCGATACTTGGCTTTGAGAAACGGTTTGATGTCGTGCTGTTTTACGGTAAACGCCTGGGCGTCCCAATCCAGCGTGACGCCGTGGCGGAGGGCCAGGTTCGAGAGCAGGCAGGTAGTGGTGGTGCGGACGCAGGTTTCGATGTCGCTCGTGGGCTTCTGGCGCGTGCGCAGGCACTCCAGGAAGTTCTTCCAGTGGGGCAGGTTCATGGGGGCCAGGTCGCGGCTGGTCTCGGCCACCGGCTCCTTGCCTTTTTCCGCCGGCCAGATCCAATAGCCGTCGCGGTTCACCATCAGGGTAGCCTTGGTGCCGTGAAATGCGGTGCCGTAGGTGGCGTTGTAGAACGGGAAGGGACTGGCGGTGCGGCTCTCATAAGCGCCCAGAAAGCCGGGATAGTGGTAAGTGGCCAGCATGGTGTCGGGCGTTTCCAGGTTGTCGGTTACGTAGAACTTGCCGCCCTGGGCGGAGATGGAAGCCGGCATGGCTTCATCGAAGGCGAACTGCACGATGTCGAGCAGGTGGACTCCCCAATCGGTCATGGCGCCGCCGGCGTAATCCCAGAAATTGCGGAAGGTGGACCAGCGGTTCTCGCCCACGCCCCAGCGGTTGGCGTTGAACGGGCGCTTGGGGGCCGGGCCGAGCCAGAGGTCCCAATCGAGGCCCGCGGGAGGGTCGGAATCCGGCGGGTTGCCATAGCCCTGCTTGGAAGTGGATCCAGCCTGAAACGTGTTGCAGAAAGTGATTTCGCCCAACGCGCCGCTCTTGACGATTTCGCGGGCCTTCTGAAAGAAAGCACCGGAGCGCTGCATGGTGCCGGCCTGCACCACGCGCTGGTATTTACGCGCGGCCTCCACCATTTTGAGGCCCTCTTCGACGTACACGCAGGCGGGCTTTTCGCACCACACATCCTTGCCGGCCTTGCAGGCCTCCACGGTAATGTAGGCGTGCCAGTGGTCGGGCGTGGCGATGGCAACCGCGTCGATGGACTTGTCAGCCAGGACTTGGCGGAAATCCTTATACGTTTTGACGCTGTTGAACCCGAGCCGTTTGGCCGCGGCTTCGGCCCGCTCCAGGGCCGGTTGGTAGACGTCACAGACGCCCACGATTTCGACGCCCCCGGTCTGGGCGGCGAAACGGATATTGTCGCTGCCCATGCGGCCGCAGCCAATGAAAGCGATGGTGGGCCGGTCGTTTGCGCCGCGCAGACGGGCGGCAAGGGAGGCGGTGACAGCGGCTCCGCCGGCGGTTTTCAGGAAATCGCGGCGAAGGGGAAAATCCTGTGCCATGTGTTCTGTTGTATCAGGATTACAGCCGCGCCGGGGAAACCCGGGCGCGCAAAGCAGCCGGGGCTTCAGGTGAGCTACCATCTTGGCTGAGATGCACCGCAGAACGTTCTTAGCCTTACCTTTGGGAGCCGGCCTCATGCAAGCACAAACCGGCGCGCCGGTGAAGCGCGCGTTTCTCGAACTCCGCTATTTCAAAATGCGCAACGGGCCCCAGGTGGCGCGCACCACCGCCTACCTCGAGAAGGGCTGGTTTCCGGCGGCCGTGCGGGCGGGTGTCGGCCCGGTGGGATTCTTCAGCGCCGTGGTGGCGCCCGACGCGCCCTTCATCCTGAGCCTGGCCAGCTACGCCTCGTTCGGCCAGATTGAAGCCGTGCACCAGCAGATCGCCGCCGACAAAGAATTCCAGGCCGCCGCCGATGAGTTCAACTCCGGGACTGAGCCGCCCTACATCCGCATGGAGAGTTCCCTGCTGTGGGCCTTCCCGTCGATGCCCGCCGTGGAGGCGCCTCCGCCGGCCCGCGCCGCCCGCATCTTCGAGCTGCGAACCTACCAATCTCCCAACGAGAAGGCCGGCGAGCGCAAGGTGAAGATGTTCGGCGACGGCGAAATCGCCATCTTCCGCAAGTCCGGGATGCTGCCGGTTTTCTTCGGCCAGACCATCATCGGCGCGAACCTGCCCAATCTTACTTATATGCTGGCCTACGACGACCTGGCCGCCCGCGACCGCACCTGGCGCGCTTTTTCCGCCGATCCGGACTGGCAGAAACTGCGCTCGACTCCGGGCCTCTCGGACGCGGAGATCGTCAACAACATCAGCAACGCGATCCTGCGCCCGCTCCCGTTTTCGCCCATCCGGTAGCGCGCGAATGCCGCTATCGCCGGCCCGCCCGCAAGCGCGCTATGCTTGCCCCATGCGCTTCTTGATCTTTCTGCTGTGCATGGGGCCGGTGGGGGCTCAGACCATCGGCATCGACAGCCATATCGACACGGTCCAGAGAGTGCTCATCGAACAGGCCAACCTGGCGGAGCGGTCGCCGCGCGGGCACGTGGATTTGCCGCGGCTCAAAGCGGGCGGCGTGAACGCTCCGTTCTTCGCGCTGTGGGTGCCCACGTATTATCACGGATCGGAGGCCATCCGCCGCACGCTGGATTTGCGCGACGCCATGCAGCGGCTCTTCGATATGCACCCGGAGCTGATCGCGCCGGCGCTCAACGCCGCGGATGTGGAGCGCATCACCCGCTCGGGGCGCGTCGCCGCCATCCTGACGCTGGAGGGCGGGCACCAGATCGACGACGACCTGGCGGTGCTGCGGATGTATTACCAACTGGGCATCCGTTCCATGACCCTGACGCATTTCCGCAACACCGACTGGGCGGACTCTTCCACCGATAAACCGGCGCACAACGGCCTCACCGATTTCGGCAGACAGGTGGTGCGGGAGATGAACCGGCTGGGCATGATTGTGGACCTGTCGCACGTTTCCGACAAGACCTTTTACGACGCGCTGGAAGTGTCCACCAAGCCGGTGATTCTGTCGCACTCCTCGTGCCGGGCGCTTTCGGATGTGCCGCGCAATGCCACCGACGACATGCTGCGCGCACTGGCCAAAAACGGCGGCGTGATCGGCATCAATTTCGGCGAAGGCTTCCTGAACCCGAAAGATGCCGAGATGCTCAAGGCCGATATCGCGGCGGTGGCCACGGAGCCTTCGCTCACCGGCAAGGCGCTGGACGCCTACGCGGCGGAGGAATTCCGCAAAGACCTGGTGGCCCGGCCGACTTTCGGCACGCTGGACGACGCCGTGGCGCACATCGACCACGCGGTAAAAGTGGCGGGCATCGACCACGTGGGCATCGGGAGCGATTTCGACGGCATTTCCTCGCCTCCCAAGGGGCTGGAGGACGTCTCCAAAATGCCGGCGCTGCGGGCGGCGCTGAAGGCCAAGGGCTACCGCGACGAAGACATTCGCAAGATTTCGGGAGCCAATACCCTGCGTGTGCTGCGGGAGGTTACGGGAAAGTAAATGGCGGATTATATCGGAGCAATCGATCAGGGCACCACCAGCACCCGGTTCATGGTGTTTGACCGGAAGGGGCGGGTGGCGGCGACCGCCCAGAAAGAGCACCAGCAGATTTATCCCCAGCCGGGATGGGTGGAGCACGATGCGGAGGAGATCTGGCTGCGCACCCGCGAAGTGGTGCGGGATGCCATGGCGCAGGCCAGGCTGCGGCCGGCTGACCTGGCGGCCATCGGGATCACCAACCAGCGCGAGACCTCGGTGGTGTGGGACCGAGCCACCGGGCGCCCGGCGTGGAACGCGCTGGTGTGGCAGGATACGCGCGTGGGCGACCGGGTGAGCGAGATGTCGCGGACGGGCGGCGCCGGCCGTTTCCGCGAGGCTACCGGGCTGCCGCTCTCCACCTATTTCAGCAGCCTGAAGATCGGCTGGTTGCTGGACCACGTGCCCGGCTTGCGGGGGCGCGCCGAAGCCGGCGAGGTCCTGTTCGGCAATATCGACAGCTTCCTGGTGTGGCGGCTCACCGGTGGGTTGCACGTAACCGACCCTACTAACGCCAGCCGCACCCAGTTGATGAACCTGCGCACGCTGGATTGGGATCCGGTGCTGCTGGAAGCCTTCGCCGTGCCGCGGGCGATTCTGCCGGCCATAAGGCCGAGCAGCCAGGTCTACGGCGAAGCCACCCTGGAGGGCATCGAGGGCGTGCCGGTGGCGGGGATTCTGGGCGACCAGCAGGCGGCCCTGGTGGGTCAGACCTGTTTCGCCCCCGGAGAGGCCAAAAACACCTACGGCACGGGATGTTTTTTGCTGATGAACACCGGAACCGCGCCGGTAGCTTCCCAATTCGGGCTGCTCACCACCGTGGCCTTCCGGTTCGGCGCCGAACCGGCGCGCTACGCCCTGGAGGGCAGCGTGGCCATCACCGGGGCGCTGGTGCAGTGGGTCCGCGACAATTTCGGACTGATCGCCGCGAGCCCCGAAATCGAGGCCCTGGCGCGCACCGTGGAAGACAATGGGGGCGTGTACTTCGTACCGGCGTTTTCGGGTCTCTACGCGCCGTACTGGAAGCACAATGCGCGCGGGGTAATCGCCGGGTTGACGCGCTACAGCAACAAGGGCCACATGGCGCGCGCCGTGCTGGAGGCTACCGCGTTTCAGACGCGCGAAGTGGTGGAAGCCATGGAGAAGGACGCGGGCATTCCGGTGAACGTCCTGCGCACCGATGGCGGCATGGTCGAAAACGAGCTGCTGATGCAGTTCCAAGCCGATCTTCTGGATCGTCCCGTGGTGCGGCCGGCGGTAAAGGAGACTACCGCACTGGGCGCGGCTTACGCGGCCGGGCTGGCGGTGGGGTTCTATAAAGATATCGAAGAACTGAAAAGCTATTGGTCGGTGGACCGCACCTGGCGTCCGGCCATGGACGCGGCGCCGCGCGAACGCATGTACGGCTTCTGGAAAAAGGCCGTGGAGCGGTCGTTCGACTGGCTGGAGGGATGATGGATCGGCACCTGATCGGCGAATTCATGGGCACCCTTGTGCTCATCCTGATGGGCAATGGCGTGGTGGCCAACGTGCTTCTGAAGAAATCCAAAGGCGAGGGCGCCGGCTGGATGGTGATTACGACCGGATGGGGCCTGGCGGTGATGTCCGGGGTGTTGACCGCCATGGCGTTCGGCAGCCCCGATGGGCATTTGAACCCGGCGGTGACCCTGGGCGC
>JASHSS010000028.1 GCA_030038565.1 Bryobacteraceae bacterium | reverse complement strand
GGCGGCGGCGGCCGGTGAAGCGCCTGGCGGTGATTGGGGGTGGGAGTTGGGGCACGGCTCTGGCCATCGTCCTGGCGCCCCGCTGGGAAAGCCTGCGGCTGTGGGTATTCGAAGCTCCCCTGGCCGAGCGAATGCGCGCCAGCCGGGAAAACGACATCTATCTGCCCGGCTTTCAACTGCCCGCGCATGTACAGGTTACCAGCAATCTGGAGGAAGCGCTGGAAGGCGCCGAAATGGTGCTGAGCGCGATTCCCTCGCACCTCGTGCGGCGGGTCTATGAGGCCATGCTGCCGTGGCTGGTCCCCTCCATGCGGTTTGTGAGCGCCACCAAGGGGCTCGAGAACGGCACTCTGCTACGGATGTCGGAGGTAATTGCCGAAGTAGTGGCACGGTGCTTCCCCGCGGAGGTCGCCGTGATCTCCGGGCCGACCTTCGCCCGGGAAGTGGCGCGATTCGATCCAACGGCTCTTGTAGTAGCTTCCCGCTCGGACGAGCTGATGCAGAGCGTGCAGAGGGCCTTTTCGGGTCCTACCTTCCGGCTCTATACTTGTCCTGATCCGATCGGTGTAGAAGTTGGCGGCGCCATCAAGAACGTAGTGGCGATCGGTTCAGGGGTGCTCTACGGAATGGGGCTGGGGCACAACGTAACCGCCGCGCTGATCACCCGCGGGTTGGCGGAGATGACCCGGCTGGCTGTCGCCATGGGTGGAAAGCCGCAGACCCTCGCCGGTTTGGCCGGTCTCGGAGATCTGGTACTCACCTGTACCGGCGACCTGAGCCGTAACCGGACCGTGGGTCTGGAACTGGCGCGGGGGCGCAAGTTGCAGGAAATTGTCGCTTCGATGAACATGGTGGCGGAGGGCATCAAAACCACTGACGCTGCTGTGGATCTGGCGAAACGCCACTCGGTGGAAATGCCCATCTCCAACCAGATGTTTCAGATGCTACACTTCGGGGTAACACCTCGGGAGGCGATCGAGCGCCTCATGGAGCGGTCTCTTAAGGGAGAGTAAATTTCCCGGCGGAAACGCAACCTCGGATGGAAGAACGGGTTAAGCAGGGTATGGGGGCGGCCGCGGCGGCTCTGGACTACGACGCTGAGCTAATGCTCCGCGTGAAGGAGGGGGACGGAGCCAGTTTCGGCGTGTTATTGGACAAACACCGCTTGTCGGTGGTCCATTTTCTCCATAGGATGGTGCAGAATCATGCCGTCGCGGAGGAACTGGCGCAGGAGGTTTTCCTAAGGGTTTACCGGTCTCGGAGTACTTACGAACCGACCGCAAAATTTACAACGTGGCTGTTTCGGATTGCCACCCACCTGGCGTTAAATTCGCTCAGGGACGGAAAGAATGAGCGGTCCCAGGAACGATTGGATGACGACTCTTCCGATCTGCCGGTTCGACAGGTGTCGGATCGGCGGCCGACGGTAGAGCAGAATATGGTGTATCAGGCGAGACTCGAGGAAGTCCGCCGGGCAGTCGCGGGACTCCCGGAGAAACAAAGAGCGGCCGTCCTGATGCACAAATATGAGGAGATGGAATACTCGCAGATTGCGAAGGTGTTAAGCTGTTCGGAATCGGCGGTCAAATCTCTTTTGTTTCGGGCGTACGAGACGTTGCGCGCCCGTTTGGCCCATATGGCTTAGGGAAGAGGTCTGGTATGAATTGTCCGATGGAAGGCCGGGAAGGCACGGAAATCCTGCTGGCGTACTGCGCCGGCAAACTGGATCGCGCGCGCTCCTCCACGCTTGAGGAGCACATCAAGCTCTGCCCCGCCTGCCGCGAGTTTGTTGTGGGGCAGCAGGCGGTGTGGACCGCCCTGGATGCCTGGGAACCCGCTCCCGTATCGCCGGATTTCGACCGGCGCCTGTACGCGCGCATCGAAAAAGAGGTCTCGCTCTGGGACCTGCTCCTGCGGCCTTTCCGTCCGCTCCTGGTGCGCCAGGGGCTCCCGGTCGCAGCCGCCGCGGCGGTGGTGATTATGGCGGGATTTCTGATCGACCGTCCGGCCGGCCTGTACCCGGCCGAAGCGGGGCCAACCGAGGCCAATGTGGAGTCCATGGCTCCGGAACAGGCCGAACAGACTGTGCAGGATATGGAGATGTTGCGGGAACTCAATCGGCTGGTGCATCCTGAAAATCCCGATTCGAAAATCTAGCTCCCGCAGACGCTCATGATTCGCACAGTCCAGTTGGTCGGGCTGCTGGCATTGGCGGCCGCCGGGGGCATATGCGCCAACCAGCCCAAGGCGCCTAAGGCTCCTCCAGCCAAAGCCGCTCCCGCCAAGGGTGGCGCCCCCAAGGGTGGAGCGCCCAAAATGGGGCCGCGCCTCAATAACCCCGCCAGTCTGGCCGCCCGCTTGTACCAGTTGTCTCCCGCCGAGCGCGAGCAGGTTCTGGAAAAGGTGCCCCCCCAGCAACAGCAGCGCATCCGCGAGCAGCTCAGATACTTCGACAGCCTGCCCAAGGACCAGCAACAGATGATGGTCGAGCGCGCGGAACGTTTTGCGGCCATGACGCCGCCCCAGCGCCGCGAGTTCCAGCAGTCCCTCCAGGCGCTCAACCATTTGCCGCCCGAGCGTCGCCAGATGGTGGCACAGGCTTTGCGGAGGTTGCAGATGCTGCCCGAAGCCGATCGTGTGGTGCGCCTCTCCAGCCCGGCTTTCAAAAGCCGCTTCACCCCGGACGAATTGCACATCATCGATAAGCTCTCCGAAGTGATCGTGCCGCCGATGTAGGGAGCCGCCCGCGCGGCAGCACCCAGTCGCACCGCCCTACGGCCCGCGCGCCGGTAGTGGCTCATTTCTGGATGTGAAACGATCAACTACTGGATACTGCCTGTCGGCGGCGGAATAGAGAGTTGCGCAATGTATTGCATTACCTGGACAGCCCGCTGAACAATCTCTGCGTCAGGAAGATTCGGGGTGTCCTTCTTGAAA
>JASHSS010000319.1 GCA_030038565.1 Bryobacteraceae bacterium | reverse complement strand
CGGCACCTGGTGGATCACGTTCGCCTGCTGCGTGATGTTACCGGACGCTTCCTTCACGCCGATCACGTTGGGAATCGACGCGAGGCGCGCCAGCGTGGCCGGCTCTACATTAACCCCGGTCCGTCCCTGCACGCTGTAGACGATGATAGGCAGGCGGATCGCTTCCGCGATGGCCCGGTAGTGCAGATATAAACCCTCCTGCGTGGGCTTGTTGTAATAGGGCGTGACGGAGAGGATGCCGCTCACGCCTAGGCGGGCCAGTTGGCGGGCCAGTTCGATGACCTCGTGGGTGTTGTAGCCGCCGGCGCCGCCCAGCACGGGGACGTGTCCGGCAGCCTCCTGGACGGTGATTTCGACCACGCGCAGGTGTTCGGCGCGGGTCAGCGTGGGGCTTTCGCCGGTGGTGCCGCAGGGGACCAGAAAGTCGATGCCCGCATCGATCTGCCGCCGCACCAGGCGGCGAAGGGTTTCTTCATCCAGAGAAAGGTCGCGCCGGAAGGGAGTGACCAACGCGGTGCCGCATCCTTGAAACATGTACCACCTCCAAAAAGTGTGGTGGAGCTGGCGGGGCGCCCCACCTTAGCCGAATAAAACCTCGCCGAATTCGTGAAAGCCCTTTTTGCCGATCACCCATTGCGCGGCTTTCAGAGCGCCACGGGCGAAACCTTCGCGGCTGCGGGCGGTGTGCCGCAGCGTAATGGTGTCGGCGGAGGAATCGAAGCCGATCTCGTGGGCGCCGGGGTGCGCGCCGGCGCGGTTCGATCCGGTGTCGATGGCGCGAGTGAATCCGGCCCGGCGCATTTCCTCCACCAGCTTCAGGAGGGTGCCGGAGGGCGCATCCTTTTTGGTGACGTGATGAATCTCCCACGCCCAGGCGCCGTACTCCGGCTGCGCAGCCAGCAGGCGCGCGGCTTCCGCCACCAGGCGGAGGAACACGTTCACGCCCACCGAATAATTGGGGCTCCAGACCAGCCCGATGGAGTGGCGCGCGACCGCCGCCTGGACGGCGCCGAGGTGCTCCTGCCAGCCGGTGGTGCCGATCACCAGGTTGACGCCGAGCGCGGCGATGCCCTCGGCATTGCGTGCGACGGCGGCGGGAATCGAGAAATCGATGGCCACATCGATGGCCTGGAAATTTTCGGCCGTGAGGCCTTCGAATTGCGCGTTGTTGAATTCGTCCAGCTTGAGGGCCACGGCGAAGCCGTACTCGGGGGCAAGCTGCTCGATGAGGCGGCCCATTTTGCCGTAGCCGACGATGGCCAGGCGGCGCGGGTCAGGCATGCACGGCTCCATTACGCTCGAAGACTTCGGGATCGAGCGAGGCGAAAAATTCGCCGTGCAGACCTTCGACGGCGCGGAACAGGTCGGCCTCGGCCACCACGAAACTGAGGTTCAGCAAGGAGGCGCCCATGGAGATCATTCTTACATTGATGCCGTTCAAGGCGTTGAAGACGCGCCGCGCCACACCCGGAGTGTAGCGGATGTTGTCGCCCACCAGGCAGACAATGGCCTGGTTGGTCTCGATGTCCACATCGGCAAAATGGCGTAACTCGGCGACCACTTCGTCCAGGCGCTCGGAATTGTCGATGGTGAGGGAGACGCTGATCTCGGAAGTGGCCACCACATCCACGGAGGTTTCGAACCGGTCGAAGACCTCGAAGATGCGATGCAGGAAGCCGTGGGCCATCAGCATGCGCGTGGAATGGATGTTCACCAACGTGATTTTGCGTTTGCAGGCAATGGACTTGACCACGTTGGCGCACTTCACGATGTCGGAAACGATGCGTGTGCCTTCTACTTCGGGACGGCGGGAATTGAGAATCAGCACCGGGATGTTCTTTTCGACGGCGGGAACCACGGTGGCGGGGTGGAGCACCTTGGCGCCGAAGTAGGCCAACTCGGCGGCCTCGGCGAAGGAGATGGTCTTCACGCGATGCCCGCCCTTCAGAATGGTGGGATCGCAGGTGAGCATGCCGTCCACGTCGGTCCAGATCTGGATTTCCTCGGCGCCGATACCTGCGCCCACAATGGAGGCGGTGAAATCGGAGCCGCCGCGGCCCAGCGTGGTGGTGACGCCATCGGCGGTCGAGCCGATGAAGCCGCCCATCACCACCACGGCGCGCCCGGCCAGCGCGGGCACGGCCGCCTGGAGGCGCGCATAGGTCTCGGGGAAATCCGGCGCGGCTTTGGTGTGATGCCTGTCGGTGATAACGAAATGGCGCGCATCGAGGTGCTCGGCCGTCATGCCGAAGTGGCGGAAGGCCAGGGTGACGATGTAACTGGAGAGGCGCTCGCCGTAACTGGAAATCGCATCGATAGAGCGCGGGGTCAGTTCGCCCAGCACGGCCAGGCCTTTGACCAGTTCGGTGAGTTCCTGGAAATGCTCGTCGAGCGTGCGGTCGAGCTCGGCGCGGTGCTCCAAAGGCACGACCTGACGGGCGTGGCGGGAGTGGAAGTCGCGGAGGTCGTGGAGTTGGGGGATATATTCCTCGCGACGGCCGGCGATGGCCGCGGCGGCGATGGCCAAAAGCTTGTTGGTAGTCTTGCCCATGGCCGAAACCACCACCACCGGGCGGCGTTCGACGCGCGCTTTGACGATGCCGGCGACGCGCTCGATGGCGGCCGCGGATTCCACCGACGAACCGCCGAATTTCATGACGATCATCAGTCCAGCATTCCCTCCGAATACATCAGCTCGGCATTCAGCACGGCCGCTCCGGCGGCGCCGCGGACGGTGTTATGGCTGAGCACCACGAACTTGTAATCCAGGGCCGGACAGGGACGCAGGCGCCCGACGAAAGCGGCCATGCCGCGCTCGCGCTCGGCATCCTTGCGCGGCTGCGGGCGGTTGGCGTCTTCCATATAGATGACCGGGCGCGGGGGGGCGCTGGGCAGCGCGCGCTCCTGCGGAACGCCGCGGAACGAATCGAAAGCATGGCGCAGATCGGCTTGGGCGGGCTTGGAGAGGAACTCCACCGAAACGGTTTCGGTATGGCCATCGACTACCCCCACGCGGTTGCAGTGGGCGCTGACACGGGCGGTCAGCGGCTCGATGTGGTCGCCGCGGAGATCGCCCAGGATTTTCTGCGTCTCCTGCTGCATCTTTTCCTCTTCGCCGCCGATGAACGGGATCACGTTGCCCACGATATCCATGGAGGCCACGCCCGGGTAGCCCGCGCCGGAAATGGCCTGCATAGTGGTGACGATGACCTTGGCGATGCCGAACTGCTTCAACGGGCCGAGGCCCATGGTAAGGCCGACGGTGGAGCAATTGGGATTGGTGACAATCTGGCCGGTCCAGCCGCGGGCGCGCTGCTGGCCGGGAATCAGTTTAAGGTGATCGGGATTGATTTCGGGCACCAGCAGCGGCACATCCGGCTCCATGCGGTGGTTTTTCGAATTAGAGACCACGATGTGGCCGGCCTGGGCGAAGGCGCGCTCGATTTCGGTGGCCACGGAAGCATCCATGGCCGAGAAGAGCAGGCGCGGCGCGTGGCCGGGCTTGCAATCATCCACGGTGATGCCGGAGACGGTATCCGGGACGACGCCCAGATGCCACGTCATGGCGTCGCGGTATCTCTTGCCGGCGGAGCGGTCGCTGGCGCCCAGCCACCTGAGGTCGAACCAGGGGTGGCCTTGGAGGAACCGGATGAAATGCTGGCCCACCATGCCGGTGGCGCCGAGGATGCCTACTTCGATTCGCGTTTGCATAATTGCCTTACCATATTCCGATAAATGCCGACAGCTTCCAGTAACTGCTGTTTGGGGATGCGCTCTTCGAGGGTGTGAGCAACATGAATGGATCCCGGACCAATCAGAAACGGCTGGCCCCACTGGCCGCCGAATGCCGGAATATCGGTGGTGAAGGCCACCACGGTGGTCTCCATGCCTTCGATGGCGCCCAGGCGAACGGCGGGGATTTCAAGGACCTCGCGCAACTCGGCGCGGCCTTCGACGGCCTGTTCCAGGGCGCGCCTGGTGGCGGAGGAATCGCCCACGAGGCGGATCATGATTTCGGCGCGGGCTTCGTCGGCGATGATGTTGGGAGCGCGCCCGCCGGCGATGGTGCCCACGTTGAGAGTGCTGGGGCCGAGCAAAGCATCGGTGGGAAGCGGGATGCTTTGTATGCGGGTGAGCGCCGCCAGTAACTTATGGATGGCGGAATCGCCCAGCTCGGGATAAGCCGAGTGGGCCATCTTACCGCGGGCGACGACTTCATAGCGCAAGGCGCCCTTGGAACCGAGGGCCAACTTGTTTTCGGTGGGCTCACCGTTGACGATGTAGCGCGAACCGCGCGGCGAGCGGGCCGCGGCGTAGGCGCCGGCGCTGTTGCGCTCCTCACCCACGACGAAGAGCAGGCCGAAATCGCGCTGGCCGGCCTCCAGTAGTTCCGCGGCGGCCGAAATCATGGCAGCGCTGATGCCCTTGGTATCGCAGGCGCCGCGTCCCCAGATGTGGAGGTCGTCTTCAGTGGAAGCGATGAACGGCGGCACGGTATCCAGGTGAGTGGAAAGGGTGACGTGGAGGCGCTCCCCGAACTGCGCGAAGACATTGAAGCGGCGAGGTTCCACTTCCATCCGCTCGACACGGCCGCCGTAACGCGCAGCCAGCGGTTCCAGGAGGGTGTAGAAATAGTTACCGGCCGCCTCTTCGTTGCCGGTGATGGAATCGATATCCACCAGCGCGCGCGTCAGTTCGAAGACGTTCATAAGTGACCAAACGGAGAGGGATGCCAGGGAGAAGTGAAATCACGCGCGAGCGTATTCTCATCCCCGATAGCGCTCCACCCGCCGGAGTGACGAGTGACAGTGACCGGGTCTTAACCCGAATCCCCAACCGGACGGGATTGAGCTTCCCGCGCCGGTTTCGGCGGAACAACCTACGGTCCCTTTCGCCTGAGCCTCCGAAGCGCAACCGGAAAGCCAGCCAGGCTACTGATGACCGCCGCACCTCTACCGTGAAAGACCCAGAATAGCGGAGGGGCGGAGAGCAAGTCAAATGGCGGCGCGGGGATATCGGTCGCGGAACTTCGACTACGGTCTGGGAGCGCATGATTCGGTCGCTACTCCAGATTTGCGGGGCATTGGTGGGGCGCGCTTCATGCGGCAGGCGGCCGGGGCTGGGAGGGTCAGCGCCGGAGACGCAGGCGTACCGGACAGCGCGGGCGGAAGCGTAAAGAAAAGTACAGAGTAAGCGGGCCGCGGTGTGTTCACTCGTGTGAAACACAGCATCCGGGGATCAAAATACTAAGACTTGACAAGAAGGCATCGGGTGTATACTGAACCCCAATCAGGAGGGTTCATGCCTAGTCTGCATGTGGAGCGTCTCTCTGTTTTGACGCTGGCTTTCCTTTCTCTGCCGACGGCGGGCTTCGCCCAAAGTTCGCGCGGGAGTATTACCGGAAAGGTCTTAGACCCGCAAAGCGCCGTCATCCCTGGCGCTGCCGTCACTGTGACAGACGTGCTGACGGGGGTCGCGAACAAAGTCACCACCAACCAGACCGGATATTATGAAGTTAACTTCCTCGATCCGGGAACTTACTCCGTTTCAGCGGAACAGCCGGGCTTCAAGACTGTGGTCCGCGAGGGAATCATCTTACAGACCGGAGACCGCCTGGCGGTCGATCTCAAGCTGGAAGTAGGCCAAGCCAACCAATCGGTAGAAGTCACGGCCGAATCGCCGCTTCTGGACACGACTTCGGCCGCCGGAGACCGTGTGATGGACGATAAAGAGATTGCGCAGTTGCCCTATACCACGATGAACCCGTTTTCCCTGCAGGCGGTCACACCGGGAGTGGTTTTCACCGGCGCGCCGGCGATTGCGCGGGTCTTCGATAATGCCGGGACCGCGAGTTACGGCGGGTATGGGTTGGTAGCGGGCGGCGGCATCATCGCGGGCGACGAGTTTCTGCTGGATGGAGCGCCGGTGACGGGGACCAACGGCGGACGCGCCGGGTTTGTGCCCTCGTCACAGGCGGTTGGCGAAATGCGCGTGGAGACCTCTCCCTTCGATGCGTCGCTCGGCCATACGGGCGGCGTCTACGTGACCGCGACGACCAAGAACGGCACGAACAGCTATCACGGGTCGGGATTCGACCAGGTGCAGAATTACCGCTGGAACGCGACGCCGTTTTTCACCCGCGAAAACTACAAGGCCGGGATTGCCAACGGCAGCATCGCGCCCGGCACGCCGGAACAATCCTCCGGGAAACTGAGCCAGCCCGGCTTCGATATCGGGGGTCCAGTCCGCATTCCTAAAATCTACAATGGCAAGAACAAGCTGTTCTTTTATTTCGAGTACGACAACATCACCAACATTCAGGCGGATCCGAATACGCCGATCTTCACCATGCCGACGGCGGCGGAGCGAACAGGCGATTTTTCGGCCCTTCTCAGCGTCCCCAACGCAAGCAACTATATCATCTACGACCCGCGCTCGGGGTCGCTGGTAAATGGCCACGTCACGCGCACGCCTCTTCCGGGCAACATCGTCCCGCAGAGCTTTATCTCCAACAACCCCATCTACAAGTATTACCTCCAGGAGTACCCGCTGCCCAATAACCCTTTGGGGTATGTGCAGCCGGACGGCAGCAACAATTTCTACGATGGGGACGAGCCGTATAACGACTACTTCAACTCGATCGTGAACCGCTACGATTACGTGGTTACCGACAAGTTCCGCGTCAACGGGAAGTGGTACTGGAATCACCGGAAACAGAACGCTTACGACTGGGGCCACGACACCCCGCTGGCGGGTCTGCAATCCAACGGCCTGGTGCGGCAGAACAAGGGCGGCAGCTTCGATGCCTTATACACCATCAATTCCAACAACGTCCTGGATGTGGGGGTGAGCCTGACGCGGTACGGTGAAGGCGATGTGAAGCCGATCATCTCCACCGGAAGCGCCAAGGAGGCGGGGTTTCCCGCGAGTTATCAGGACGCGATGGCGGGAGGTTATGACGATCTTCCGGCAGTCCTGATCAACACGTATACCGTGAACGATGGCGGATTAACTTATCCGGGCCTCTCCCAGATCGGTACGACCGGCCAGCTATACGGGAAGATGACGACCATCTGGAGATCTCACACGTTGAAATACGGCTTCGACGAGCGCCGCTACTGGTACGCGGCCCCGGTGCCCGGGGGCTATCCCACGGGTTACTTCAGCTTTGACAATACTTACGACAAGCAGGCCGATAACACGATCAGCAGCCAGACCACCAATATTGGACTGGCGTGGGCGGCGTTCGAAATGGGCCTTCCCACTACCATCCAGGGGACGGTAAACGACACGGGGTATTACACCACCCGGTATCACGCGGGATATCTCCAGGACGACTACCGCGTGACCAGCAAGCTGCGGTTCGGCTTCGGCCTTCGGTTCGAACGGGAAGGCGGCATTTCCGAGCGCTTCAATCGAGGTCTGGCGGGCGTGTACAATTTCGGTTACGTGCCGCCTTACGCCCAGGCTGTGGAATCGGCTTACGCGGCCAATCCGATCCCCGGGCTGCCTTCCATCTCGGTGGCGGGCGGAGTGAATTTTTTGGGATCGCAGTACCCCAATTGGACGGCCGGCACCAACCGGTTCCTGCCCAATGCGAGCGTAGTCTATTCCTGGGACGCCAAGACCGTAGTACGCGCCGGTTATGGCTGGTTCGCCGATACTTTTAACGGCTTCAACAGCCGTCCCCCGCAAAACGGCTACAGCGAGACGACCACCACTCCGGTTTCCACCGATAACGGCCTGACTTTCTGCTGCGGTGTGGGCGCGAACAGCAACCTTACCAACACCACCCCGCTCTACAATCCTTTCCCCACGCTGGCGAGCGGCACACACCTGGTTCAGCCCTTCGGCAACTCGCTCGGCCCCGATACGCTGGACGGGCAGGGCTACACCATCTATCCCCGCGACTACGCACCGGCGCTTTCGCAGCGCTGGAAGGTCAGCGTCCAGCGGGAGCTATTCCCGAACCAGGTCCTGGACGTTTCCTACAACGGTTCGTACTCCACCTATCCTTTCACCGAGAGTCTGAGTTATCTGCCCGAGCAGTACTGGGCCACCGGAAATACCTACAACGCCAGTAACCAGGCGGAACTGACGGCCAACGTCACGAACCCGTTTTACATCGGCAACCTGACCAGCCTACAGCAATCCAATCCGACGCTCTATAACTACCTGGATACGGTCGGGTGGTTCACTTCGAAGACCCTGCAAGTGCAGCAATTGCTGCGCGCGAACCTGAATGCCGGCGGGGGACTTAGCGAAGCGGACGCCGTCCGGGCGAAATCCTGGTACAGCGATGCGGAGATTTTGTATACCAAGCGCTTCTCGCACGGTATCCTGACATCGTTGAATTACACCCGCGCCGCCGGCCGGCAGCAGTGGCAGCCGGACGCCTTCGACCTGACGCCTTCCTGGGAGATCAACCCCAATGCGCGGCCCAACCGCATTGTCTGGAACGCGGTTTGGGAATTGCCGTTCGGCAAAGGGCGGCAGTGGCTGACCCACGGTCCGGTGCAGCATGTGGTGGGGGGCTGGCAGATGAGCTGGATTTACCAATACCAGACCGGAGCGCCGGTGAGCTGGGGCAACCTGTTCTACTACGGCAGCGTGGGCCAGGTGGTGCAGGCGCTCGACGAAAGCGCCACCCACTCCGCCAATTCACGCCAGGAGTATAGCCAGGCGGCGGTCTACAGCCCGGTTTTCAACTCATCGGATTCGGCTACGGCGCCGATACCCGCGGGATTCGTCGGATTCGAGGGGCGCACGGCTTTCCAGCCGGGCACTTACCAGGTTCGGGAGTTTCCGCAGTACGTCAACGGCCTGAGGGTGGATCCGATCCGCCAGTGGGACGTGAAACTCTATCGCCGATTTACGATCTATGAGCGGCTGAACTTCAATCTCGGATTGGATGCGCTGAACCTGACCAATCACGTGCAATTCGGACAGCCTGTGATCAGTCCCACAGCGACTAACTTCGGGGCGGTGACTTCGCAGGCCAACGGCGCGCGGCAGCTTCAGATGAATGTGCGCATCGATTTCTGAGGACCGCGGCTGTGCCTACCGATAGAGCTGGATGGCTGGTTTCACGGTGATTTGCTGCGCGGCCTGGTAGAGCTGGTTCTGGCCGCCCTGCTCGAAGCTGTGGAGCAGCTGGCGCGCGGCATGGACCTCGGCGTTGGTGTTCCACCATCCGTCCGCGTTCAGGTTGATGGTCTGGCCGGCTTTGGTCTTCAGCCACGCCACGATATCGGCGACGGGTTCGCCCGCGGCGTTCCGCTCCAGGACTTTAGCGGCAATGCGGGGCGGAACGGTGGCGTTGGCCAGGTAGGATTCGTATTCCTTGAAATTGTCGGGACCCACGAACTGGCCGGAGGCGAAGACTACTCCATCCAGGGTGGCTTCCACGCTTTGAGCGTTCTGAAACTCCGGCAATCCGCCGGGATCCTGGGCCGAGCCGGGCGGTTTCGAACGTAGCGGAGCAGGGAGGCGGCGAGGATCGGACATCCAGTACATCCCCACGGCCACGCCCGTTTGACCCGCGGCGAGCTGTCCGCTGGAACGATTAAAGGCCTCATATTCGAGGCGGTATTGTAAAGTCTCTCCGCCGGAGGTTGCGAGTTGCCAGCAGATGGCCACTGCGGCGATGGCTTGCGGGGTGCGATTGGTGACGACCACGCCGAACGGCAGCCAGTCGGCCAAGGTGGCGCGGCGTCTGGGTCCAAAGAAGCGCTCGACGGCGGTGTCGTACCCGGCGGCAAGCGGCCCCAGCACCTCAACGCCTGGAATACTGCTGGCCGCCACGCTGGCGTTTTGCGCCGCGCCGGCATGGCACGCCAACGCCAGCCACAACCCGCACCCAAGATAGCGCCGCATCGCGAACCCCACTTTCATATTATCCCGTGAGCCTTGCCCGCCGACGTCGGCGAGTGAGCCATCCGGCACGGCTTGCGCTCCCGGTACAATGGACCCTGAGGATTTTCAAGGATGCTTCGATCAGCCGTTTGTTTCGCTACCGCTATGCTTGTGTCGACCGCTCTGGATGCCCAGCCGCCGGGCGGGCGGGGCGGGAGAGGAGGCGCCGCAGCCGCCGGGGGAGCCGTTTCCACCATCGAGGAACGCACCGCCGGAATGCAGAAGCTGGATGGCTATTTCCCGCTCTATTGGGATGAGCGCACGGGCAGCCTGTGGCTGGAAATTGGGCGCTTCCACACGGATTTCCTGCTGGCTACCGGACTGGCGGCCGGCCTGGGTTCGAACGATATCGGTCTGGACCGCGGCCAGGAGGGCGGGGGCAAAGTGGTTTCCTTCGAGCGGATCGGGCCGCGCGTGCTGATGGTCGAGGGCAACGAATCGTTCCGGTCATCCAGCGCGAATCCCGCGGAGCGCCGGTCGGTGGAAGATTCCTTCGCTAAATCGGTGCTGTGGGGATTTACGGTGGGCGCGGAATCGAATGGCCGGGTGCTGGTGGACGCCACCGATTTCTTCCTACGCGATGGGGAAGGAGCCGGCAACCGTCTCGGCACAGGGGCAGCCGCGTATCGCCTGGACCGCACGCGCTGCGCGGTGTACCTGCCGCGCACCAAGGCCTTTCCCAAAAATACCGAAGTGGAAGTCACCCTCACATTCACCAATGAGAGTGGTGGTGGGCGTGGAGGCGGAGGCGGTGGGCCGGCCCAGGGGCCGCCGCCTATCGTAGTTCCGACCCCCGCGGCAGCAGCAGCGGCAGCGGCCGGGCGTGGAGGCGCGCCAACCGGCGGAGGGGGGCGCGGCGGAGGGCTGTTCTCAGGCACGGTGGCCAGCGTCACGCCCACCGCCGAGGCCGTCACGCTGCGCGAACACTACTCGCTGGTCGAGCTTCCCGACGGGAATTACCGGCCGCGCGAAGACGATCCGCGGGCGGGTTACAGCGGCCTGACCTTCGTGGATTACAGCGTTCCCATCGGCGAGCCGATGGTGAAGCACTACATCCGACGGCACCGCCTGCAGAAGAAGGATCCCAATGCGGCCATCAGCGAAGCGGTGAATCCAATCCGGTATTGGGTGGATCCGGGCGCCCCGCGGGATGTGCAACAGGCGCTTCTGGAAGGCGCGCGCTGGTGGAACCAGGCCTTTGAAGCGGCCGGGTTCCGCAACGCCTTCCAGGTGGAGGTGCTGCCGGACGGCGCCGACCCCATGGACATCCGCTACAACATGATCAACTGGGTGCACCGCTCCACGCGCGGATGGTCCACCGGCGCGACGGTTACCGATCCGCGCACCGGCGAGATCATCAAGGGCACCGTGACGCTCGGCTCGCTGCGCGACCGCCAGGATTACCTGATTTTCGAGGGCCTGCTCTCGCCCTACACTCTGGGCAACGAGAAGCCGGAGTTGCTCTACCAGACCGCGCTGGCGCGCATCCGGCAGCTTGCCGCGCACGAGGTGGGCCATACGCTGGGGCTGGGGCACAACTACTACGACAGCACGCAGGGCTGGATCTCGGTGATGGACTATCCGCACCCGCAGGACAAGCTGCGCGCCGACGGCACAGTGGACGTGACCGACGCTTACCCGGCGCGCATCGGGGAATGGGATAAGGTGACCATCAATTACGGCTATCGCGAGCTTCCGGCGGGCGACGAGAAGGCCGCGCTGACCAAGATCCTGGATGACGCCTGGGCCAAGGACCTGCGCTACATGACGAACCAGGATCTGGGAACGCATCCGCGCGTGGACCAGTGGTCCAACGGGGTAAACCAGGCGGACGAACTGAACCGCATCATGAAGATTCGCCGGGCGGCGCTGAACCGTTTGGGCGAGCACTCCATCCGCAATGGCGCGCCCATGGCGACGATTGAAGAACCGCTGGTGCCGATTTTCATGTATCACCGGTATTCGGTGGAATCGGCCTCGGCGTCGCTGGGCGGGCTGGATTTCATTTACGGCATTCGGGGCGACGGACGGACCGCCGTGAAATGGGAGAGCGCCGCCAACCAGCGCAAGGCGCTGGAAGCGCTGGCGGCCACTTTGAAGCCGTCGGAGCTGACGGTTCCCAAGCAGGTGCTGGACGCCATTCCGCCGCGGCCGCCGGGCTACGGCATGCATCGCGAACTGTTTCCGCGCACCACCGGCGATGGCTTCGATCCGCTCAGCCCCGCCACGGTGGCGTCGGATGTGACCATCGGCTTCGTCCTGCAACTGGACCGCGCCGCGCGGATGGTAGCGCAGCATGCCGTGGATCCGTCGCTGCCGGGCCTGGACGAAGTGATCGACCGGCTGGCCAGGGCGGTCTTCGACGCTCCCACAGCCACCGCCTATGAAGCCGAAGTGCGGCGCGCCGAGGAGCGCGTGTTTGTGGATCGCGTCATTTGGCTGGCCACCGGCAGCGCCAACGCGGAGGTGCGCGCCATCGCTTCGTGGAAACTGACCAAGCTGGCCGCGCGGCTGAAGGCCGATGCCGCCGGCGGGGAACTGGAACAGGCGCAGCGTACCCTGCTGGCGTCCGATATTCAACGCTTCCTCGACCGGCCCGCGGATCCGATCCGGATTATGCCGGCTCCCTCGGCGCCCCCGGGCGCGCCTATCGGCGAACCGGAGATCGACTGGCTGGCGCGGCCCGACTGGTAGGAGCGGCCCGCGCGGAGGGCGGCTTCAGGGACGCAGGATCACCTTCATCAGGCCGGCTTCGCGATTGCGCAGGCGCGTGAACCATTGGGCGCCCTCGGCAAGCGGCGCCACCGCGCTGATCATCGGATCTACACGGATGGCGCCCGAGGCCATCAGCTCCATGCAGGCCGGGTACTCGCCGCACGAGGCGCACGAACCCTGCACGCGGATCTGGCGCGTGACCACGGCTTGCAAGGGCAAATCGATCTTCGGCGCCACGTTGCCCACCAGCGTGACGGCGCCGCCTTTGCGGACGGAGGCAATGGCGGTGCGGATCGGATCGGTAGCGCCCACGCACTCCAGGGCGACGGCCGCGCCCTGGCCGCCGGTGGCCTGGCGGACTGCCTCGGCGGCATCGCCTTGGGCGGGATTGACGGCGGTATGGGCGCCCAACTCGAGCGCCAGGCGCAGGCGCGATTCTTCCGGATCGACCGCGAAAACACGCCCGCAGCCGGCGGCGCGCAGGGCCTGCACGGCCAGCAGGCCGATCATGCCCGTGCCCACCACCACGGCGGTATCGCCCAGGCGCAGCGGCGTCAGGCTCACGGCGTGCACCGCTACGGATACGGCTTCAATCAGGGCCGCCTGCTCATAGCTCAGGTTCGCGGGGAGCCGGTAGACGATGCGCCGCGGCACGGACACATACTCGGCAAAAGCGCCGTGGCGGCGGTATTCGCCGGGCGAAACTCCCAGCACCTGGCGGTTGTCGCATAAGTTGATTTCGCCGCGAGTGCAGTAGAAGCAGCGCCCGCAGTAGATGGTGGAATCGAAGGTGACACGGTCGCCGGGACTGAGGTCGCGGACGTTGGCGCCCGTGCGGACTACTTCTCCGGCGGCCTCGTGGCCCATCACCAGCGGGGGAATGCGCCGCCCCGTGGAACCATCGAGGCCGTGCACGTCGCTGCCGCAAATGCCGCAGGCGCGCACGCGGATGAGCACGTCGTCCGGCCCGATTTCGGGCTCGTCCATGCGAACCATTTCAAGGTGCAGATATTCTTTGAGTAAGAGGGCGTCCATAGTTAGAACTTGACCTTATGGTAGAGATCTGAGAATCAGCATTGTATTCAGCAGCGTGTCCTCCTCGGCATCGAGGAGCACGATTTCGCAATGGAAGATATTAACTCGGGGCATCGGCAACATCTGGCCCTGGGAATACTCGCTCTTCCACTCCGCCTGGGCTCGATTGCGAGGTACTCTTCGGAGCTCAGCCAAAAGTTTCGGCAGTGTGGACATATTAGAACTCGACCTTGTCGTAGAGATCGGCGAGGTTCAACGTGCAAGCAACTGAACGGAGTTCGAGAGCGTCTTCCAACCGGCTGGCTTCCGTAAGCGTCCATCGGCCCTCGCTCTCGCGTGTGAACAGCTCGGCATGGACACGGTCGGACCAGACCACCAGGTACTCCTGGAGCGATTCGATGGAGCGATAGGAATCGAACTTGCGGGTTCGGTCGTAGACCTCGGTGGAAGGCGAGAGCACTTCGACGAGCAGGGTAGGATTGAGCAGAGTGTCCACCTGGCTGTCCAGGAATCTCCTTTCGCCGCAAACCGCCACCACATCGGGGTAGGTATACAGTCCGGTCTTGCTCACGCACACCCGCATATCGCTGGGGTACAGCCGGCAGGGCCGGGATCGGAACTGTTGGCCCAAATCGATGATGATGTTCCCAACGATCAGGTTGTGCGCTTCCTGCGCGCCGGCCTTGGCGAACATCTCGCCGTTAAAGTACTCGCTCTTATACTCCGCCTTGCGTTCGATTTCGAGGTATTCTGCGGGAGTGAGATACGTCTTCGGCAGCGTGGACATGGCGTCCTCAAAACCACGGTACCATGTCCACGCCAGCCTTGTGGCAGCGCGCGATCAGGCTGTCCGCTGGGTTTCGGACTTATCGCCCGAGATGGCCGCCTGGGCCGCCGCCAGCCGCGCGATCGGCACGCGGTAGGGGGAGCAGGACACGTAATCCATGCCCACCCGGTAGCAGAACTGCACCGAGCTCGGCTCGCCGCCGTGTTCGCCACAGATGCCTACTTCCAGGTCCGGGCGCGCCTTGCGGCCGTTTTCCACGGCCATCTTCACCAACTGGCCCACGCCTTCCTGGTCCAGCACAGCGAAGGGATCGTTGGCGAAGATCTTCTTATCCTGGTAGACCTTCTGGAACTTCGTGTAGTCGTCGCGCGAAAGACCCATCGTGGTCTGGGTGAGATCGTTGGTGCCGAAGCTGAAGAATTGCGCCTCTTTGGCCACCGGACCGGCGGTCAGCGCGGCGCGCGGAATTTCGATCATGGTGCCCACCAGGTAATGCAGGTCCTTCAGGCCGGCCTTGCCGAGCACTTCTTCGGCCACCGCCACGACGATGTTCTTCTGGTTCTCCAGTTCCTTCGGTCCGCCGATCAGCGGAATCATGACCTCGGGAATCACTTTCACGCCCTTCCTGGCTACCTGTACGACGGCTTCGAAGATGGCGCGGGCCTGCAT
>JASHSS010000318.1 GCA_030038565.1 Bryobacteraceae bacterium | reverse complement strand
CCATCCCCCCATTTACCTGGGAACCGACACCCGGCCGCTGATTCCGCTGTAGGGGACGGCCTGTTCACCACGGAGCCGCGGAGGGGTGCCCTCTGGGCCCAGAGGAAGCCCAGAGAAAACCCAGGCAGCTCCTCTCCCGCTTGGTCCCAACGCGCCTCGTCTTGGTTTTCTCCGTGTTTTCTCCGTGCTTTCTCCGTGGTCTCCGCGCCTCCGTGTGAATACGCCGCCAGCCCGGCTCAGCCGAGGGTATCGCCCACGCCTTCAGTTCTGGGGGCCCAGGATGCTGCGCACGAAGACCGGCTCGAAGGTCCAGGATCCCAATACCCGGGTGCCCTCGCTGCGGAACGAGCCGCTCGAGAGAGGGCCGCTCAAATCGGCGGGATTGGGGGTGTGGTTTTCCCGCACAATAGCCTCCCGCAAGCGCGCCGTGGCCAGGATGAGCTGGGCCGAGATTTCGGCTGCTTCGTGATCGCTGCGGCAGCGCACCATCAGTTTGGCGGCGAGGTGATCGCCTTCCGGAGAGAACGAAATGGTAATCGCATCCGCCTGCTCCACCGAGCGGGCGAACGTCTGCATGCCGTCGGGCAATGACGGGCGCGATCGCAACCACGCTCCGGGAAGCGAGAGCCACACCGCGCCACCGGGCAGCTCGGGATTGGGGCCGCCCGACGAAGCCGTCAAATCGGTGGCGGCGGAGTCATCGGGGCTCACCGCAATGGCCATCAGATTGTCCTGCAGCGGCAAAAACGAAATGCGGTGCGTCTCGCTGCTGCCGGGCACGCGGCACAGCGAGTAGGCGCAGGTTCCGCCCTGGCTTTGGGCGTAGCCCCGCAGGATGTTCCATTCGAATCGCCCCTTCACCAGCATGTAGGTGGCGCCGGGGGCAAACGCCAGCAGCGTGGAATCCAGGTCCTGGCGATAGTCGAAGCGGGTCTTACGGACAAAGGCGAGGTATTCAGGGTCCTGGGACGCCTGGGCGCCGTCGAGGAGCTGCAGAACTCCGGCCTGCCGGAGGGCTGCGAAATCGATAAACAGAAGCGGCGCTGCCTGGCTGGGCATCCGCTTGATCATGGCCGGGAGCGAAAGCGGTCGCGAACGGTACCACACCACTCCCCACACGGAGCCTCCGCAGATCACGGCCACCATCAGCAACAGCAGCCAGGCGCGGTTCTTAGGGGTCACTCCAGCAGTATTACACAGCCACCGTTTCGCGAGCCATGGCCCGATGCGCCTCGCGGGCCTGCTTCCAGAGGGCCACGTAGGGTTCCAGGTCGCGCATCAACTGCCCGAAACCGGGCAGGGTGAGAGACTGGGCGCCGTCGCTGAAGGCCTTCTCGGGACAGGGATGGACTTCCAGAATCAGGCCGTCGGCGCCGATCGCCACGCCCGCCCGCGCCAGCGCCGGAACCAGGCTTCGCTTGCCAGTCGCGTGGCTGGGGTCCAGCAGCACCGGTAAATGAGTCAACTCGTTAAGCACCGGGATGGCGGAGATGTCGCAGGTGTTGCGGGTGGCGGTTTCAAAGGTGCGGATGCCGCGCTCGCACAGAATCACGTTGGGGTTGCCGTGGGCCACGATGTATTCGGCCGACATGAGCAGTTCTTTGATGGTGGAACTCATGCCGCGTTTGAGCAGCACTGGCCGTCCGCACCCGCCCAGCGATTTCAAAAGCGCGAAATTCTGCATATTGCGCGCGCCCACCTGCATACAGTCGGCGTATTCGGCCACCAGCTCGACGTCGCGGTCGCTCATGATCTCGGTAATGATCGCGAGACCGGTGGCCGTGCGGGCCTTGCGCAGCAGTTTCAAACCCTCCAGTTCCAGGCCCTGGAATTCGTAGGGCGAGGTGCGCGGCTTGAAGGCGCCGCCGCGCAGCATGCGCGCGCCCGCCGCGGCCACTCCCTCGGCCGTCTCCATGATCTGCCGCTCGCTTTCCACCGAGCAGGGGCCGGCGATCACCGTGAACTCGCCCGCTCCCACCTCTAGCCCGTTGACCTTGATGGCCGAGTGTTCGCTTTTGAATTCGCGGCTGACAAATTTATAGGGCGCCGAGATGCGCATGGCGCTTTCCACGCCAGGCGCCGCTTCGAGCGATTCCAGGCAGGCGGTCACGTCGCCGATGCCCACCACTCCAATCACTACCCGCTCCTCGCCTTCGATGGAGTGCACCTTGTAGCCGAATTCGCGGACCCGCTCACAGACGTGTTCGATTTCATCCCTGGTGGCATGGGGACGCATGGAAATAATCATTGGTCGATCTCCTCCGGACACATAAAAAATGCCCACTCCTCAGGGAGTGGGCCGGTCAAAACAAAAGCGCTTAGGGAAGCCGTTTGGGACCAACGCCACTCACCGGATCTGGCGGAAAAACCAGAACCGGCCGGTAAAACTATGGGAGTAGGTCCGTGGCATCGATATTCCAGTATACACCCGCAGTCCTTATCTGGACAAGCCGAAGCCCCGTGATTACCAGAATTTAATGGCACCACCGGCATGAAGTGTATAAAGGCCTTCGAACCGGCCGGCTGGGCAAGCTCCGGAGATCCGTTCAAGGGTGGAGATGCGTGTTCTAACTCACATTGTTTAGAATGGGGCTGATGAAGGCACTGCTGACTTTGATCCTTTCCGCCGCCGCGGCTCTGGCGCAGACGCCGCCTAAGACGGCCTCCAAGACGGCCCCCAAGACCGCGACCGCCGCGCCGCGGGCTAACCCGCTACTGAATCCGGCCGCGTATCGCGCCATCGCGCCGCCCCTCTACCGGGTGAAGTTCACCACTACACACGGAGAATTCGTGGTGGAAGTGCACCGCGAGTGGGCTCCTTTGGGCGCCGACCGTTTCTACAACATGGTGCGGAGCCGTTACCTCACCAACACGTCTTTCTACCGCGTCCATCCCGGTTTCATCGTGCAGTTCGGGATGGCGGCCGATCCGGCTGTGAATGCGGCTTGGGAAAAGGCGCCAATTAAAGACGATCCGGTGAAGCAAAGCAATATCAAGGGCACCCTGGTGTTCGCCACCGCCGGCCCCAACACCCGGACCACGCAACTGTTTATCAATTTGGGAAACAACACACCCCTCGATCGGGACGGTTTTGCCGCGTTCGGGACGGTGACGGAAGGCATGGAGACCGTGGAAGGCCTCTACGGTGGTTATGGGGAGATCAAGGAAATGAACGGCGCCGGGCCCAGCCAGGATATGGTCGGAAAGCTCGGAAAGCCTTATCTGGACAAAAATTTCCCCAAGCTGGACAGCGTCCAGTCAGCGACCGTGATTTTCCCCGAGCCGCCTGCCCCGGCAGCTAAGAAGACCACCACCCAGGCGGCGCCCGCGCCTAAGAAATAGATACGGCCCATGGGCCGGCGGGCGGAGGCCGGCGCGGGTCTGTGAGGCGCCGCCGGCCAAGCCGGCCGAATCGCCTCGAGGAACCGCCTGCCCGGCAGCCCCGCGAGCGGCCACGGTCGGAATTTGTCTCAGCGCCGGCAGAGGCCTTGCGTCGACTGGCGGGAGTGGCGACTGCCGTCAGGCCCGGCGGCGCATCTCGGCGCGTGCCTCCTCTTCGGCGGTGCGGGCGCGCTCGGCTTCCCGCTTGTCGTGCAGCTTCTTGCCCTTGGCCACGGCTATCTCGCACTTGATGCGGCCGTTCTTCAGGTAAATCCGGGTGGGAATCAGCGCCAGGCCCTTCTCGCGGGTTTCCGCCAGCAACTTGCCGATCTCGCGCCGGTGCAGCAGCAGTTTGCGGTTGCGCACCGGCGGATGGTTTTCGCGGTTGCCGTGAGAATACTGGCTGATGTGGGCGTTCACCAGCCAGGCTTCGTTGCCAAGCACGGTGGCGTAGGCGTCCTTCAACTGGACCTTCCCATCCTTGGCCGCCTTCACTTCGGTCCCGGTGAGCACCATGCCGGCTTCGAAGCGCTCCAGCAGGAAATAATTGTGGCCGGCCTGCCGGTTGTCGCTCAGGATTTTCTGAGAAGGATCTTTCATGCGCCACCTCGCAGTTTTCTCTCCACGCCCGGAAGGGCTATCCCGTCATTGACTTTAGATGCTCCGGGTCCGCGAGATTGCAATTCATCTTAACACGGGGTGTCAGAAACACCGGGAACGCACAGGAAGATGCCTTTTTTCAATCGTTTAACGGCAGTGATCGGAATCACGGCGCTGCTCGGTCCAATGTTGCCCCTGGAGGCGCGCAACCGCAGGGGCGACCGCTATCTGGCCGAGGGCCGGAAGCACGAAGACAAGCGGGAATGGGACGCCGCCGTGGAGTGCTACGAGCAGGCGCTCTCCACCGACCCCTCCGACATGGACTACCAGATGGCTGCCACCAAGGCGCGCTTTCAGGCCAGCGCTGTGCACCAGGACCGCGGCATGAAGATCCGCGAGCAAGGCCAACTCGGAGAAGCCCTGCTGGAGTTCCAGAAGGCCTTCGCCCTCAATCCGGCCTCTTCGGTCGCCGAGCAGGAAATCGTGCGCACCCAGGAAATGATCCAGCGGGAACGGCAAAAAATTCTGGAGACCGGCAAGGAGTCGCCTCCGGAAGAGCGCGGCCTGACGCCGGTTGAGGAGGCTCGCCGCGAAGCCGACGACCGCATCGACCGCATCCTGCCGGTTCCGCGCTTGCGTCCGCTGAACCCGCTTCCCCGCAACATGAAACTCAACGGCCAGACCGCCAGGGTGCTGTTCGAAACGGTGGCCAAGATTGCCGGCATCAACGTGGTGTGGGACCCGGATTACCAGAATCCCTCGAAGAACAGCCTGAATGTGGATTTTGAAAACACCACCCTGGAACAGGCCCTCGACAACATTGCCCTGATCAGCAAATCTTTCTGGAAGCCGATCTCATCGAACACCATTTTCATCACCAACGACAGCACCACCAAGCATCACGATTTCGACGACCAGGTGACGCAGGTGTTTTACCTGTCGAACGTCAACTCGCCGCAGGAGATTCAGGAAGTCGTGAACGTGGTGCGGTCGGTGACGGAATTGCAGCGGATTACGGCCTACAATGCGCAGAACGCCATTGTGGTGCGGGGCGAGGCGGACAAGGTGGCGCTGGCTGAAGCGGTGATCCACGACCTGGACAAACCGCGCTCGGAGGTGCAGGTGGACCTCATGGTGCTGGAGACCGATTCGGTTTTCGACCGCCAGCTTTCGGCGGCCATCGCCACGGGCGGGCTCAACGTGCCGATTAACTTCTCCCCGCGCACCAGCATTCAAGTGCCCGCATCCAGCACGAGCAGCACGAGCACGACCACGACCACCACCACGACCACCACCGGCACAACCGGGACCACCGGCACTACAGGCACCACCGGCACGACCGGCACCACGGCGGGCGCGCCAATCCCGCTTTCGAATGTCGGGCATCTCTCCTCGGCCGATTTCTCGGTAGTTCTTCCCAACGCATTGTTGCAGGCTACACTCAGCGATACCAAGACCAAGGTGTTGCAGGCTCCCCAAATCCGCACCATCGACAACACCAAGGCGGAACTCAAGATCGGGCAGCGCGAACCGACCGCCAGCGGCAGCTATCAGCCAGGCGTTGCCGGCGTGGGCGTGAATCCCCTGGTGAACACTCAGTTCACCTATATCGACGTGGGCGTAAACGTGACTCTGCAGACGCACGTTCACGATAACGGCGACATCTCCCTGCACGTGGAGCTGGACATTTCCAATATCGCGGGCACCGTGAACCTGGGCGGCATCAATGAGCCGATCATCGGGCAGCGCAAAGTGACCCACGATATCCGCCTGCGGGAAGGGGAAGTCAATCTGATCGCCGGCCTGATCAATACGTCCGATACCAAAACCGTCACGGGCATTCCGGGCCTGGCCAATATCCCCCTTCTGGGTTACTTGTTCAAGGGTGACAGCATCGACCGCGAGCGCGATGAGATCATGATCGCGATCGTCCCTCACATCGTCCGCCAGCCGTCCATCACGGCCGAAAATCTTCGCCCCAAGGCTGTGGGCACGCAGACCAACATGCGGCTAACTTATGCTCCTGAAAAGGAAGCCCCTGCCGCGGCAAACGAAGCGCCT
>JASHSS010000317.1 GCA_030038565.1 Bryobacteraceae bacterium | reverse complement strand
TTGGGGGCGAAGCCCATGCGGCTCTTGAACAGGAACCGCAGCGGCCAGGTGTTGGAGGCGATCCGCTCGAGCTTCTGCTTTTCGGTCGGCGGAGCGGGCGAGGCTTGCGGCTGCGCCTGAGCCGCCAGACCCGTGGCGCCCAGGCCCGCGCCGGCCGCCTTGAAAAAGTCGCGCCGGTCGAGATAGGAACCGGTACCGGTTTTGGGATTCATACGCGCCGAATATAGCACAGGCCCAGGCGCCCGGAAATCGACGGCTAAGGCGACGCCTGGAATGCGCCAACGAGCCCGTAGTTTGGGCCGGCCACCCGGCGGGCACTGGCCGTGGCTGCGGGGATGGCCTAGAGGGCGCTTTCGCCGCGCCACTTGGGGCAAATGCCGAAACGCCCGAGGCAGGATCCCGCCGGCGGGCCGGACAGCCCGCGGGGATCGCGCTATCCGCCCGGCGGGCCGGGCGTGGGCAAGGGTTTGCGGCGGAACATGCGGTCCAGGTCGGGCCAGAACTCTTTCAGAATATTGCCTGCGGCGCCGATACCCAATTGAATACCCATCTTCGATGCGGCATTGCCGGCCGTGCGCCTGCCGGGATAATACGCGATGGAAACCGCCGCCGCGGTAGCGCTGCCCAGCACTTCGGAGAAGTTGAACTGCGACCGGCCGCTGTCGCTGCGCGCTACGAAGACCTGGCTCACGGCGTAGGCCACGCGCGAAAGCCCGCTACCGGCGCCGCGGCGGAAATAGCGCGGGTCCTGGTGCAGCAGGGTTGGGTAGATGCCCTCCCGCATGTAGTTGCCGATCGCCAGGTTGCCGTAGGTAGTTCCGTAATAGCGCAGGAAGCCCGACGATTCCTGCCCGAAAGACGGAATGGAGTGGGCCAACTGGGCCTCGCCCGAGATCATCCCGGTGATGATGAAAACGCCCGGGTCGAAGGAGTCCTGGGTGGCGATCTTGAATTTGCCCTGGGCGGTGAGCGGGTGGTACTGAGCCAGGCTGGGCGCGGTGCGGTAATTCGGAATGATCCCCAGGATGCGCTTGGAGACCGCCGGCGGTGGGAGCGCCTGCGGCGGGAGCACCGGCGCGGGCTTGTCCTGCTCCTGGCCAAACAACGCCAGAGCCACAACGCAGACGATGCCCGCCGCGCGGATCGGAATGGAAGGCTGCACTCGACCCTCTGCCATGCGATTGCGCCCGCCACCGGTCCGTGCCGTCCGGGCGTGCGCTGTACTACTTTATAACCATGCGGCTCCTTCCGGCAATCCTCCTCGCCTGCCTCGCAGCGCAGGCGCAAATCCCCGAGCGCGATGCGCGCAACGTCAACCTGCCCAACACCGACACGCACTTCACCGCCAAGACCTACAAAACCCTGGCCGAATGGCAAGCGCGCCGGGAGGTGCTGCGGAAGCAGATTCTTTCCGCGGCGGGCCTGCTGCCGGCGTTCCCCAGGAACGATCTTCACGCGCAGGTCTTCGGGCGCATCGAAGGCCGCGATTACACCATCGAGAAAGTGCTGCTGGAAACCTTGCCCGGCTTCTACCTGGGCGGCAACCTGTACCGCCCGCGCAAAGCCGCGCCGCCCGAAGGCTTCCCCGGGGTGATCTCGCCGCACGGCCACTGGAATTACGGGCGGCTGGAAAACACCCCGACGGCTTCCGTTCCAGCCCGGGCGATCAGCCTGGCCCCGCAAGGTTACGTGGTGTTCGCCTACGATATGGTGGGCTACAACGACACCATCCAGACTCCCCACGATTTCGGCGACAGGCCGCTGGAGGAGCTTTGGGACTTCAGTTCGCTGGGGCTGCAATTGTGGAATTCCATGCGGGCGGTGGATTTCCTGCAGTCCCTGGCGGGCGTGAACCCGCGCATGATCGGCGCCACGGGAGCTTCGGGAGGGGGGACCCAGACTTTCCTGCTTACGGCGGTGGACGACCGCATTCAGTTCTCCGCGCCCGCCAACATGGTTTCGCTGATTTACCAGGGGGGTGGGGTCTGTGAAAACGCGCCCAGCCTGCGCCTGGATACCAACAATGCGGAGATCGCCGCCATGATGGCCCCCCGGCCCATGCTGATGACCGGGGCCACGGGAGACTGGACCCGCAATATGCTGACCGAAGAGTATCCCGCCGTACGCGCCATCTACGACCTTTACGGCAAAGCCGGCGAGGTGGAGGCCTGGCTCCAGGAAGCCCCCCACAACTACAACCAGCCCAACCGCGAGGCCATGTACCGGTTCTTCGGCAAACACGTGCTGGGCGAGACCGATCCGGCGCGCTTCAAAGAGGGATCCATCCGCATCGAGAAGCTGCAGGACATGCTGGCGCTGATGAACCGCAAGCTGCCCGACAATGCGGTTTCCTTCGAGCAACTGTTCGACGAATGGAAGCGCTTTTCCCGCGAGCAGACCGGGGACCGGAAAGAACGGCTGGCGCTGGCCCTGGCCGCCGAGTGGCCGCGGGAAGTGCTCTCGCAGATTGAAGGCGAGCGCATCCTGCTGGGCCGGTCCGGAAAAGGCGACCGCATTCCGGGGATCTGGCTGAAGGGTTCGGGCGCCGGCGCCCCGCCCGCCCTGGTGGTTCATCCGGATGGCGCGCAGGCCGCCCGCCAGTCTCCCGAGGTGGCGGCCCTGATTGCGTCCGGGCGCCCGGTCCTGCTGATCGACGCCTTCCAGACCGGCAGCGCCGCCGAGCCCCGGGACCGCTCCGCGAAGATGTTCCTGACCTTCAACCAATCCGACGATGCCAACCGCGTGCAGGACATCCTCACCGCCCTAGCCTGGCTGCACACGCCCAAAACGCGCCTGGTGGGACTGGGTAAAGCTGCCGTATGGTGCCTGTTCGCCGCCGCCGTATCGGGAGAGCCGGTGGACCTGGTGGCCAACCTGGGCAGTTTCAGCGGCGCCGACCAGGACTTCGCGGATTCCTTTTTTGTTCCGGGGATTCAACGCGCCGGAGGGCTGGAGGCGGCCCGCGAACTGGCGGGCGCTCGGTGAGAGATCGAGGAGCCAACCGTTATACTGAAAATGGATATGCCTGAGAAGCTCAGTTCGCGCGTGGAGCGCTTGGAGAACTTGATGCTGGTGCTGGCCGATAAGCAGGCCCGACTGGATGACGTCCTGGTGCTGCTTACGGAGGCGCAGATCAAGACGCAGGAGCGCTTCCGCGAAACCGACGAATACCTGCGCCGGGTGGACCGGGAGAGCCGCGAGCGTGATAAGGCGCTTGATGAACGCGTCGATAAACTGGTCAGCGCCATGGGAGAGTTTATCCGCCGCCGCGACGAAGAGAGGCAGTAGCGCTTACGAAACCGCCTGAATCCAGCCGGTATACTGAAAACGGATATGCCCGAAAAGCTCAGCTCGCGCGGGGAGCGCCTGGATAACCTGATGGCGGTGCTGGCGGATAAGCAGGCTAAATTGGACGACGTCCTGGTGCTGCTTACGGAGGCGCAGATCAAGACCGAGGAAGCTTTTCTCGAAATCAAGCAGCGCTTCCGCGAAACCGACGAATACCTGCGCCGTGTGGACCAGGAGAGCCGCGAGCGCGACCGCGTCCTGGACCAGGAGAGCCGCGAGCGCGCTAAGATTCTGGATGAACGCGTCGATAAACTGGTCAGCGCCATGGGCGAGTTCATCCGCCGCCGCGACGGCGAGAAGCAGTAGCGCTTACGAAACCGCCTGAATCAACGCCTTGATGTAGCCGTAGCAGAAGGCGAAGGACTGCAACCCGCCGGGATCGTTGGGCGCCTGTGGAACGTGGTCGGGCATCAGCAGGTAGGGGTAGCCCACTTCCTTATAGACCTTGATGGCCTCCACGAAATTGACATCGCCTTCGTCCGGATAGACCTCGATGAAATCGTTGCGGTGGCCGCGAATGTTGCGGAAGTGCACGTTGAAAATCTTCTGGCGCGCGCCGAAGTAGCGGATTACGTCGAAGATCTCCTTGCCCGGATCGGCGAGCATTTCGCTCACCGTGCCCTGGCAGAAATTCAACCCGTGGTAGGGGCTTTCCTTGATCGAAACGAACTTCTTCAGCCCATCCACCGTCCCGAGCACGCGGACCACGCCCTGGTAGCCCTCGGGCGGCACTCCGGGGTCGTGCGGATGGCAGGCAATCCGGACCTTGTACTCCTCGGCCACCGGAACCACGCGCTCCAGAAAATAGGTGATGCGCTCCCAGGCGGCATCGGCATCCACGCGCCCGGCGCGAGTGAGGGGGGTGCTGGGGCGGGCGTCGGCCAGGCGCCAGGTGCTGTAGGTCGAATCGCCGCGGCCCGGCGTGCGCCCGGCCAGCCGCAGCACGCCCAGAATGCTCATGTTGTACTTCACGCACGGAATGCCGGCCGAGGCGCAGTTGCGGATCATGTTCTGGACGGCCTCGATATCGCGGTCGCGCTCGGGGCTTTGGGCCAGCATGATGGCGGGATGCCTTTCGCGGTCGATGTGGCTGGAAGTGAGGAAGGGCAGGGCGATCGATTCCACCGTCACCCCGTACCTGGCGGTCATTTCGCGCATGCGGTTGAGCTCGTCCACCGTGGCATACAGGCGGCCATCCGCAATCTGGGGATAGCCGCAGATGTCCTTCACCCCGTAGCGCGCAAAATACTGCACGTGCGTTTCGTTGGTCGGGGCGGACTGGCAGCCCACGCGCATCAGGACCGGCTTGGAGGCCTGTGCGGAGGCGGGCGTGGATTGGGAAGCGGCCAGGGCCGCGCCGCCGGACGCGGAGAAAAACTGTCTGCGGTTCATGGATAGAGCCCATCGTGACGCAATCCCGGCCCGCGGTCAACTGAATCGGAACCAGCCTACAAACCGGATAACCTTCGGTAACTTGCCCGCCGCGCCCGCAACCTGGAGAATAAAGGCTGGAAAATCCGTGACCAGCCCTTTGTTGGCTTGCATCTCGCAAGGGCAACTCTCTTTGCAGGGGGACGGCGGAGCCCAGATCCCGGAAAGCCCGTTCGGGCGTTCCCTGCGGGACCGCGCGGTGCAGATTTACAACCGCAACGCATGGAAAGAACAAGGCCGCGGCGGCCGGATGCTCGCCAGCGCGCTGCACACGCCCGCGGAACGCGACCCCGGCGAATTCCGGATCTCCATCACCAGCGTCACGCGCGGAAACCGTCCCGGCGAACTGTTGTACACTCTCGAAACCGACGAAATCAGCGGGGTGTTCGCCCGCGATGCGGAGGGCCAGGAAACGCGTCTGTTTCACACCGCCGATTTCCGCGCCCGCTATCTGGATGCGCATCCGAACGGTGCGGAGATTGCGCTGTCGGTCTTGCATCGCAGCGGCATGGAGAACCTGGCGGTGGTGAAAGCGGACGGATCGGACCTGGTGGAGGTTACCGACGGCGAATCGCAGGACCAGGCGCCACGGTGGGCGCCGGGCCCAGGGCGCCGCCTGGTGTTTCAGAGTTCCGGGATGGCGCGCGATGCGCTGGGCCGCTTCGCGCGCTTTGGTCCGTTCGCCATTCAACAACTCGACCTCGACACCGGCGAGATCGAGAGCCTGGCGCAATCCGCCGAGTTCGATTTTCTTTGGCCGCGGATCGCCGCGGACCAGACCCTCTACTACATCCGTCGGCCGAATGCGGACGCGTCGCCGCCACCGGCCACCCCGTGGTCCGCGTTCCAGCAGACCGTCCTCGTGCCGTTCCAGATCCTACGGGTGATCGGCCGGCTGATCGCTCTGTCGGTCGAGCGGCGTACGGGAAGCCCTAGTGCCGCGCAAATTATTTGTCAGCCCCTCGCAAATTATTTGTCAAGAGGCGGGAGCGCCGCAAACCGGGAGCGGCCAGACACACAACGAGCGTGCCACCTGTGTAGCACGCTCATTTCGCCCTCTGTTCAGCTATCCGATTGCGTCGGA
>JASHSS010000316.1 GCA_030038565.1 Bryobacteraceae bacterium | reverse complement strand
GCGGTGGAACTGACCACGCTGGAGCCTTCCACTGGAGAGCCGGCCATCTCGCATATCCGGGCGGCCTTCGCCCGGGGCATGCACGTGGCCACCGCGAACAAGGGGCCGATCGCGCATGCCTACGCGCAGTTGCGCGACGAAGCCGCCCGCGCCGGCGTAGGCTTTCGCTTCGAATCGGCGGTGATGGACGGAGCGCCGGTGTTTAACCTGTGGCGCCGTAATTTGCCGGCGCTCCAGGTGAACGGGTTCACGGGAGTGTTGAACTCCACGTCGAAGGTGGTGATCGAGACCATGGAGCGCGGGGGGTCCTTCGAAGAGGGCTTGGCCGCGGCGCGCGCCATGGGCATCACCGAGGCGGATGGAGCGTTCGATGTGGAGGGTTGGGACTCGGCCGCCAAGACCGCGGCGCTGGCCAATGTCCTGCTGGACGCGCGGGTAACTCCGCAGCAGGTTTCCACGCGCGGCATCACCCGCCTGACGCCGGAGCGGCTGGCGGAGATCGCCCGGCAGGGCAAGACGGTACGGTTGGTGAGCCGCGGGCGCCGCACTGCCACCGGGGCGAGCCTGCGGGTGCGCGCGGAAGTGCTGGACCGGGCCGACCTGCTGGCCTCGACGCCGGGGACATCCAACCTGATCCTCTTCGAGACCGATTTGATGGGCACGTTCGGCACCGTCTCCATCAACCCGGGCGTCGCCCAGACGGCTTACGGGGTGTTCAGCGACCTGGTGAATCTACAGGATTTTTAGGGCCGAAACGGCGTTAGCCGGAGCTTCTTCGGTGAAGCCACCTACAGATGCGGCTAGGAAAGCCGGTCCCAAATGTGATATCTTAAAGGTGCCTTTAAAGAAAAGTCCCATCTGAAGTTTGGCTGATGTGGGACTGCCTCGTCTAGCCGTACAACTGAAAGTTAGAAGCACCGGGAATTTTTGCCGAAACGGCCGGTCGTACACGTAGCTACGACGAGGGGCCCCAAGACGGAAAGTGGAGGAACCGGATTCCGGCGGGCGGGCGTCCTCAAGAGGGCCGCGGCGGGCGCCCATGACACGAACCGTGAGGGGATTTTCCGGTATTTCGATCGGTCCTAACCTGAAAACCATGGAAACTTTCAAAAAACGGCAAAAAGAGATGCAACGGCTGGAACGCCAGCGGGACAAGGCGGCCCGGCGGATGGAGCGCAAGCTGCATCGCGCCAGCGGGGCCGCGGAACCGGCCATGGATGTCCCAGAGACGCAGCCGGAAGATCGGCCAGCGAGCGATAAACCGGCAACGGAACCAGGGCACGCCCAGTAGCTGCCAGGTGCGGGCGCGCGGAGCAGCCGGCGCTCGAAAGGGTCGCAATGGAGATCAGATACTTAGGATTCGAGCAGCAAGAGAATTCGCGCGCGTATCGGTTTGAAGTCCTCCAGAAGGGCAGGCAGGCGAGGCGGTTTGTGGTGAAGGCAGATCTGTCGTTGTTCCTCGCTTACCACGTCGGCATCCAGGAAGGACCGACGCTGTCGGCGAGCAAGCTGACGTCCGATCTGGATAAGCACCTGGAGGGCGTCCACGAACTCACCGGGGACGATCTTCGTTCGCACGCGGATGCCCGTATCCTGGCGGAGGCCCAACGCGCCGAGATGCGCAAAGCGGGCCGCCGCCGCCACGTCGCGGCGGGATCCCACGCGGACGAGCAATCCGCCTGGAGAAACTTCGGGCTGGGCAAACCATCCAGCGCGGCGGGCGGCACCGGGCATTAGGGCTGAGAGACCGCCAAGCGCTCGAACGCATCTCGCAAAGACGCCAGGACGCCAAGTAACGCTAAGAAGACAAACGGTTTAGAGTTTCAGCTTTAGGTAGATGGCGCCCGCAGTGGCTTCCGCATCGTAGGGACCGGTGCGCTCGAAACCCAGGCGATCGTACATCGCCAGCGCCTGTTGCATTACGGGCATGGTATCGCCGAGCAATTCGCGGTAACCGGCGGCGCGTGCTTCGGCGATCACCCAGGCCAGCAGCCGGGCGCCCACGCCATGGCCACGCGCCTCGGGCTTCACATACAGGCGCTTGGCTTCGCAGCGCGCGCCATCGATCTGCCGCAAGCCGACGCACCCCGCCGGACGGCCATCCACCAGAGCCAGCCCGAGCCTCCCTTCAGGCGGCGCGTACTTACCCGGCAGCCCGGCCAGCTCGCGGCCGAAATTCTGGAAACAGGGGGTGAAGCCGAACGAATCCCAATATTCCTGAAAGAGGCCGCGCACCTGGGCCACCTGCTCCACATTCGCCACCGGGACGATTTGCATATCCTAAGAAATCCGCCGCGCGGCGAGCTCAATTGCGCCGCGTCAGCAGTTCCTTGTACAAGCTCCAGACACGCTTGAAATCCAGCGACGTCATGACCGTGACGGGCGTGGCTTCGGGCGCCACGCGGCGATCCAGGGGAACCGTGGAGCCGTAAAACCGGCCCCAGGACGCCAGCACATCCAGGTAGTGCGTCTCGGAGTGGGTCACAAAGCCGGGGTCCAGCAGGTAAGCCGCGGCCAGCGCGTCCCACATATATGCGGTGGCGTCGGGATGCTCCAGGAAGCCCGGATAGCGTTTGCCGAAGTCCTCGCGGTAAAGCTCGGTGATCGGGGTATTGACGGCCACGATCTGGTCGAACTCGGGTTTGCGGATGGGAGCGGTGTTGCAGATATCCAGGCCGAACATGATTTTCTGCGCGATGCGCGAGCGCAGGACGATGCGAGCCGCCTCGGGGTCGAACCAGAAGTTGAATTCGGCCGAGGGGGTGGCGTTGCCGGGCGGATGCAGATTGCCTCCCATGAAAACGAGGCGCTTGATGCGGGTTTCGATGCCGGGCCGCAGGCGCAGCGCGAGGGCCAGGTTGGTCATGGGGCCCAATTCCAGCACGGTGATCTGGCCGGGGTGGCGTTCGATTTCGGAGATCAGGAACTCGACGGCGTCCTCATGGTGCATCCGGGCGGACCAATGGGAGCGCTCGCGGCTGGGGGAGGCGCCCGGCGGTGGTTTCACTTCGGCCGGATTCTGATCGAAGGCGCCGGCGTAGAGCAGCTTTCCCCAGCGTCTTTCGGATTCGTGGGCCATCGCGGCGGTGTGCACCAGGGGAGTTTCGGCGCCGGTATACAGGGGCATCGGCCCGTAGTTGAGGAGATCGAGGATGTGCTCCATGTACTCGGCGCCCTGCGCGGGCCAGACGTTGCCCGGCACCACGGTGACGGCCGTCACGTTGACCAGCGCGGGGCTGCGCAGAAGCATCACCAGGGCGGCGCCATCGTCGCCGAAGAGGCCCGAATCGGTGTCGAACACCACCATCTCGCGCCCCGCCGCGCAGAGGCCCCGGGTTAACGCGAGAGCGGCGAGCGCGAGAGGGGCAACCAGGCGCAGCATGGCGGGTCAGCTTTGGGAAGCGGCGATGGCCTGGTCGAGATCCCAGATGAGATCGTCCACATCTTCGATGCCCACGGAAATCCGCACCAGGTCGGGGGTCACGCCGGCTTCCAGTTGCTGGGCCGCGTTGAGTTGCTGGTGGGTGGTGGAGGCGGGATGGATAATCAGGCTTTTGGCGTCGCCCAGGTTGGCGAGATGCGAGAAAAGCTGCACCGAATCGATCAGCTTGCGGCCCGCGTCCATACCGCCCTGGATGCCGAAGGTGACGATGGATCCCTGCCCCAGGGGCAGATATTTGCGGGAAAGTTCGTAATAAGGGCTGGAGGGCAGGCCGGGATACTTGACCCACGAAATGGCGGGATTCTTCTCCAGCCACTGGGCCACCGCCAGCGCGTGACGGCTGTGGGCTTCCATGCGGTACTTGAGGGTCTCGACGCCCTGAATGAAGAGGAAGGAATTGAACGGGCTCATGCAGGGCCCGAAATCGCGGAGGCCCTCGACGCGCACCTTGATGATATAGGCCAGCGGGCCGAACATATCGCGGAAGACCATGCCGTGATAGCCGGGGCTGGGTTGGGTGATGGCGGGGTATCGGTCGCTCCAGGGGAATTTGCCGCTATCGACGATGATGCCCCCGATGGAGGTGCCGTGGCCGCCCAGGAACTTGGTGGCCGAGTGGACCACGATATCGGCGCCGTGCTCGATGGGCCGGCAGAGATACGGTGAGGCCATGGTGTTATCGACGATCAGCGGCACGCCGGCTTCGTGGGCGATGGCCGCGACCTTTTCGATATCCAGCACGTTCATGCGCGGGTTGGCGATGGTTTCGCCGTAGATCGCGCGGGTTTTGGGGGTGATGGCGCGCCGGAAGTTCTCGGGGTCGTCCGGCTCGACGAACTTGACGTCGATTCCCAGGCGGCGGAAGCTGACATCGAATTGCGTGTAAGTGCCGCCGTACAAGGTGCTGGCGGAGACCAGCTCATCGCCCGGCCCCATCAGGCTGGTGATGGCCAGGAACTGGGCGGCCTGCCCGCTGGAAGTGGCCAGAGCGGCGATGCCGCCCTCAAGAGCCGCCACCCGCTGCTCGAAGACATCGGTGGTGGGGTTCATGATGCGGGTATAGATATTGCCGAACTGCTGCAAGGCAAACAGCGATGCGGCGTGGGCGGAGTTCTCGAACACGAATGAGGTGCTCTGGTAGATTGGCACGGCGCGGGCCAGGCTCGCCTTGTCGGGAGTATGGCCGGCGTGCAGGGAGCGGGTAGCGAAGCCCATTTGACGGGCGGGAGCGGTAGAATCAGCCATACATTTCAGAATACTATTTCGGCGGCGGGGTTCTGCGCGGGCCGCCGATGTCACCCGGACATGACCGGCGGCGTTCGCTTCTCCCCGATTCTGTTATCCTCGGAAGCAAGGCACCATGACCCTCCGCAAGTCTCTCTGGTGGGCGATGAGCGCGACGCTGCTGGGTACCCTGGGGGCGTTCCAGGCGCAGTTCCACGAATATCCGGGTGTGGAGTACCGCCTGGGCGACATTCCGCTGCCACCGGATTACCAGGAAAGAACCGAGTGGAGCTTCGCGCGGTTGATGTATCCTCCGGCTCCGGGCGGGCGCTACGGGCGGGGCTTCGGCTATGGCGGCTACGGCTACCGCGGGGCCGGAAACTGGACCGAAGGCAATTCCATCTGGACGCAGGATTACCCGCGCGCCGACCGGCACTTTGTGCAGGCGCTCCGGCGGCTGACGCGCATCCAGGTGCGCAGCGTGGAGCAGCCCATCAACCTGGATGACGGGTCGGTGTACGATTGGCCGTGGCTTTACGCGGTGCAGCCGGGCCACTGGATGTTGACC
>JASHSS010000315.1 GCA_030038565.1 Bryobacteraceae bacterium | reverse complement strand
AACGGCTCATTCATTTATGTAGTGAAGCAGGACCGCACGGTGGAATCGCGGCCCGTCACCACCGGCGCGCGGGTGGACCAGGACATGGTGGTCGAGGCCGGCCTGGAGCCGGGCGAGACCGTCGTGACCGAAGGGCAACTGCGATTGGCGCCGGGAAGCCGGGTAGTAGTGCGCGACGGCCGCGGCGGAGGGGGCGGGCGCGGCGGCAAGAAGGGCGGCGGAGGAGAGGGTGGAGGGAAGAAGGGACAGCAGGCGGAGCCGAAGAGCTGAATCCGTGCCGCGAGGCGGCCTTTTTCACCACAGAGGCGCGGAGAACGCGGCGGAAGCACGGAGAAAACCAAAAGGGGGGTCTCCGTGTAGCCTCCGTGCTCTTCGCGCCTCTGTGGTGCAGCAACGCTGCGATCCTTACGGGGGCTTGGAATGAACATCTCCGAAACCTTTATCCGGCGGCCGATTGCGACCAGCCTGCTGATGGCGGCCATCGCGATGTTCGGGGTGATCGCGTATAAAGCGCTGCCGGTAAGCGATCTGCCGCAGGTGGATTATCCGACGCTCTCGGTGTCGGCCAGCCTTCCCGGAGCCAACCCGGACACCATGGCTTCGGCGGTGGCGACCCCGCTCGAGCGGCAGTTCACGACCATCGCCGGGGTGGACTCGATGATCTCGCAGTCCAGCCAAGGCACCACCAATGTGACCCTCCAGTTCGACTTGAGCCGCGATATCGACGGCGCCACCGTCGACGTGGAGACAGCCATTGCCGAGGCCATGCCGCTGCTGCCGCCGGGGATGCCCACGCCTCCGTCGTTCCATAGGACCAATCCCGGCGACCAGCCCATCATCAACCTGTTTCTTAGTTCGCCCGCCATGCGGCTCTCCGATCTGGACGAGTATGCCGAGGCCATGGTGGCGCAGCGCGTGTCTATGGTTTCCGGCGTGGCGCAGGTGCAGGTGTTCGGATCGGCCAAATATGCCGTGCGCGTGCAGGTCGATCCCAACATTCTGGCCGCGCGGCAGATCGGTTTGAATGAAATCGACACCGCCATCAAGAACTGGAACGTGAATCTTCCCACCGGTACGCTGTACGGCAAAAAGACGGCTTTCCAGGTCCAGGCCAACGGCCAGTTGATGCGGGCGGAGAACTATAAGCCCCTGATCGTCACTTACCGCAACGGCGCGCCGGTGCGCCTGGACGAAGTGGCGCACGTGATCGACAGCGTGCAGGACGACAAGCAGATGGGGCTGTTCTACGATCACGGGCAGGAGTACGGCACGCAGGGCACCCGCGGAGTGAACCTGGCAATCATGCGGCAGCCGGGCACCAACACCATCGAAGTGATCGACCGCGTCCGCGCGTTGCTGCCCACTTTTCGGGCCATGATGCCGCCCACGGTGCACCTGGGAGTCCGCGGCGACCGCTCCAAGAACATCCGCGAGGCGTTTCAGGATATTCAGTTCACCATGGCGGCTACGCTGGGCCTGGTGATCCTGGTGATCTTCCTGTTCCTGCGCAACCCCTCGGCCACCATGATACCGGCCATGGCCCTGCCCTTTTCCGTGGTGGGCACATTCTCGGTGATGTACCTGCTGAATTTCAGCATGAACAACATCTCCATGATGGCGCTGATTCTCTCGGTGGGATTCGTGGTGGATGACGCTATCGTGATGCTGGAGAACATCGTCCGGCACATTGAAAAGGGCGAGCGCCCGTACGAGGCGGCGTTGAACGGATCGCGGGAGATCGGCTTCACGATCGTTTCGATGACCCTGTCGCTGGCGGCGGTGTTCATCCCGATTCTGTTCATGGCGGGCATCCTGGGGCGGCTGTTCCGGGAATTCGCAGTGACCATCTGCACGGCCATCCTGATTTCGGGGATGGTCTCGATCAGCCTGACTCCCATGCTGTGCAGCCGTTTTCTGCGCTCCGGGAATACCGTCGAGAAGGGCCATGGGCTGATACACCGGGTGCTCGAGGGGTTCTTCAACTTCACGCTGCGGATTTACAGCTCGAGCTTGGGCTGGACGCTGCGGCACCGGCCGGCGATGATGGCGGCGTTTCTGGTGGTGCTGGGGTTGACCGGGTATCTTTACGTGGTGGTTCCCAAGGGCTTCATCCCGGACACCGACAACGATAATTTCAACGTGCAGACGGAGGCGGCCCAGGGTACTTCGTACTACCAGATGGTGCGGTTCCAGCAGCAGGTCTCACAGGTCATCGTGCAGGACCCGGACGTGGAGAGCTTCAACTCCTCGACGGGAGGCGGCTTCGGAGGCGCGGCCAACACGGGCCGGATTGGGGTGAATCTCAAGCCGCGGCGGCAGCGCAAGGCTACCGTGAACGACATCGTCAACCGCTTGCGGCCCAAGCTTTCGGGCTTTCCCGGGCTGAAAGTCTACCTGACCATTCCGCAGGCCATCCGGGTGGGCGGGCGCATGTCCAAGAGTTCCTTCGATTTCACGCTCTACGGGCCGGACACGCAGCAGCTTTACTCGGAGTCGGAGAAACTGGAGAGGCAATTGGCCCGCCTGCCGGGCCTCGCGGAAGTCACCAGCGATCTGCAGATCAAGAATCCGCGGGTGAACGTGGTGCTCGACCGCGACAAGGCGGCGGCGCTGAATCTGAACTGGCAGTCGATTGCCAGCACCCTGTATGACGCTTTCGGGCCGCAGCTCACCTCGACCATCTATTCCCCCACCAATCAATACGAGGTGCTGCTGGAGATGCTGCCCACCTACCAGCGCTTCACCGACGGGTTGAAGATGATCTACCTGCGCTCGTCGAGCGGGCAACTGGTGCCGTTGCTATCGGTGGCCAAGCTGGTGGAGGATGCCGGACCGCAGAGCATTCCACATTCCGGGCAGCTTCCGTCGGTGACGCTGTCGTTCGCGCCCAAGCCGGGCGTTTCGCTGGGGCAGGTAACGGACGAAATTCAGGAGACCGCCAAGGCGGAGCTGCCGGCCACCATCACGGGGGTGTTCCAGGGCACCGCCAAGGTTTTCCAGGATTCCATGCGCAACATGGGGATTCTGTTGTTCCTGGCGATTGCCGTGGTGTACATCGTGCTCGGGGTGCTGTACGAGAGCTACGTGCACCCGCTGACGATTCTTTCGGGGTTGCCCTCGGCGGGCTTCGGCGCGCTGCTGACCTTGATCCTCTTCAAGGTGGACCTGAGCATTTTCTCTTTCGTGGGCCTGATCATGCTGATCGGGATCGTTAAGAAGAATGCCATCATGCAGATCGACTTCGCGCTGGAGGCGGAGCGGCACGAGGGCAAGTCGCCGCTGGATGCGATCTACGAAGGCTGCCTGATCCGCTTCCGGCCGATCATGATGACCACCATGGCA
>JASHSS010000314.1 GCA_030038565.1 Bryobacteraceae bacterium | reverse complement strand
TTTCGCCTTCTTCAGGGCCACCAGGCGGTCCCGTTCGGCTTGCGTCATCAGTAGTTGTCCTTCTGCCACCTCCCCAGCCTGAAGGTGTCAATAGGACATTTCTACTTTGCGCAAATAGGACATTATCATTTTGCGGCGACATTCCCGGAATCGCGGAGCGCCCCGGAACGCGCGTCCTGCTATACTCTGAGCCGCACCCTCTGAATGCCCGCCAAGGGGCGCTTTGAAGGAGGAACAGTGACATACGGGTTTTTCGCTCCGATCTGTGCCGGCATGCTCCTCGCCTCCGGACTGTCCGCGCAAAAACTGAAAGTGCTGGATCTCTCCCGCCTGGGACACGAGTCCTACCTCCGCTTGCAGGCCGCGGCGCCGGAAATCGACCTGATCGAAGGCGACCGTTCCAAGGTGGCGGCCCAACTGGCCGAGGCCGATGGCGTAATCGGCCCTTTCGATCTCAAATTGCTCGCCAACGCGCCCCACCTGAAGTGGATCCAGTCGGAGAGCGCCGGCGTCGAGAACTTCACGTTCCTGCCGGGTTTCGCGCAAAGCGCGATCGTCCTCACGAACAACAAGATCCTGCAGGGGCCCGAGATCGCCGACCACGCGCTCGGTCTGTTGCTGGCCCTCACCCGGGGCATCGCCATCGCGGCTCGCGGCGGCAGCCAGGATTGGAATCAGAAGAATTTCAGCCCCATTGAGTTGCGAGGCAAGACCGCCGTGATCGTGGGCGTGGGCGGCATCGGCACGCAGATTGCCCTGCGTCTGAACGCCTCCGGCATGACGGTGATCGGCGTCGATCCTAAGGAGATCCCCTTCAACACCTATCTTTCGCGGACCGTGCCTCCGGACCGCCTGGATTCCGTTCTGCCGCAGGCCGATGTGGTCTTCATTTCGGCGCCGCTCACTCCCAAAAGCCGCAAGATCATGGGGCCGCACGAATTTGAGCTGATGAAGCCGAACTCGTATTTCATCGCCGTGTCGCGCGGCGGCCTGTATGATACGGATGCCTTGGTGAAAGCGCTCGACACCCGGAAACTGGCCGGCGCGGGCCTGGATGTCACCGACCCCGAGCCGCTTCCCAAAGGGCATCCACTCTGGAAGTTTCCCAATGTGCTCATCACGCCCCACATTGCCGGGCGGTCGGATGGGGAAAACGCGCGCTATGAAGCGCTGTACATCGAAAACCTCAAGCGCTTCGCCGCCGGCGAGCCGTTGTTGAACGTAGTGGACAAGGAGAAGGGCTATTAACACCCGGAGCAATCCGAATCCGGGCATCGCCGGCGGCGGCTTCGGCGCGACCAGCGGTTGGCGGGCCACCAGCGCCGTTCCGCTCAACCCGGCGCGGATGTTCTGACGGTCGAGGAACCGAATGAACAGGCGGGACTTTGCCAAATGGTTGTCGGCCGGAACCCTGGCGGCGGGCGCGGCGAGTGCCCAGACGGAAGCCGCCACTCCGCTTTTCTACTTCGCCGATGGATACCACGGGGGCGCCAAGGGGCACATGCCGCCCGGCGCCTGGCGCGACATCCTCAACGCCATGCGGGAGATCCCGCAGTGGAAGCTGTGCCTGGACATCGAACCGGAGTCCTGGGACGCTCTGCTTCTGGATGATCCGGCGGCCTATCGCGAGCTGAAGAGCTACCTCGAAAGCGAGGAGGCCGTCCCGCGGATCGAGATGGTCGGAGCAACGTTCTCGCAGCCCTACGGATGGGCGGTCAACGGCGAGAGCAATATCCGGCAATTGACTCGCGGGCTGGAAATCATCCGCCGGCACTTCCCCCGCGCGGTCCTGGAGACCTATGCCGTTCAGGAGCCGTGCTGGGCCAGTTGTCTGCCCCAGATCCTGTGCTCGCTGGGCTTCCGGAACGCCGTGCTGAAAGACCCGGGCACGGCGTGGGGCGGCTATGCGGCGGGGTTCGATGCCGAACTGGTCAACTGGGTCGGTTCGGATGGCGCCGCCATTCGCACGGTTCCGCGCTACGCTTCGGAAGAGTTGCGCAAGGTGTACGAAACCGAGTCCGGAAATCCCACTCCGGAATTCGCGCGCAAATGCGTCGCACACGGCATTCGCCACCCGGTGGGCACGTACCTGCAGGATCTCGGTTGGGCCGCCAAACCGAGAGCCGCGGGCGATTACATACGGAATGTGACGTGGCGCGAGTATTTCCGCCGCATTGCCGACCCTCCCACGAAAGACTGGAAGTTCGGGATCGAAGATATTCTGACCACGCTGCCGTGGGGCGAGAAGACCTTGCAGGGCGTGGCGCAGCAGGAACGCTCGGCGGAGAATCGGATTCTGCTGGCGGAAAAGATGGCCGCCATCGCCTGGATGGAAAGGCGCGCGCCCTGGCCGGCGGCGGAACTGGTGGCCGCCTGGGACGACCTTCTCTGGGCGCAGGGGCACGACCCGTGGATCACGGCCACTACCCGGACCGGACGGCAGGCCTGGGCGTTTCAGGTTGCGGCCGGCACGCTGCGGACCGAAGAAAGCGCCGACTCGATTGTCCGCAACGCGTCGCTGGCGCTCGCCGCGGGCAATCCGGCCCTTCCGCAGGGACGCCTTGAAGCACAGTGGGTGCGCGTCGTCAATACGCTGGCCAGCGCCAGAGACGAGGTGGTGGAATTCAGTCTGGCGACCGACCGCGGGACGCGCTCGATTCGTGTACTCGATTCCCAGAACCGCGAGATCCCGTGCCAGATCGCGCCGGTGCGGAGATACGGGTCGCAGCAGGCGGCGCGCGGCGGAGGCAGGAACGCCGCGCTTGCCCCCGGCGAATCGCTGAATGCGGCCACACTCCTTTTTCGCGCCAGTGTGCCCGCCATCGGCTCGAATGCCTATCGCGTGGAACCGGTGTACGGCGACTCGCCCATAACCGCGACTGCCACCGCTCCGGCAGGCGCCCGCCGCGAGGATGGGGCGGTGGTGCTGGAGAACGAACTCCATCGCGTTCGGATCGATCCTGCCCGGGGCGGCGCGATCACCGGGTTGCTGGCCAGGAAGATCGGCAGGGAGTTTTGCGATCCTTCCGCCGAACGCGCCCTGAATGAGTATCGCGGGTACTTCATCGCCCAGAACCAGTGGCGCGGCAGCACGGAACAACCGGCCAACGTGACGATTCTGGAGCCGGGTCCGCTACGCGCGCGCGTCCGCGTGGCGGGCCAGGTTGGCGGTGTTCCGTTCCAAACCACCATCACTTTGGCCGGGGGCCAACCATGGATCGATTTCCAGGTGAGATTCAATTACCAGCAGGAAACCTGGATCGGCGATCCCTGGGACATCAAACCGGAGGATCGCCGGAGCGAGCCGCGCCGGTCGCAAAACGACGGGCGCTGGAAGTTACAGGCGTTTTTCCCGGTGGCGTTTCGCAATCAGGCCATTTACAAGAACGCGGCTTATGACGTGTGCCGCAGCCGGAATACCGATACCTTCTTCCAGAGGTGGGATGAGATCAAGCACAACATCGTGGTGAACTGGGTTGATGTGTTCGACGAGCGCGAGAAGCTTGGCCTGGCTGTGCTCTCGGATCATACCACGGCCTACACGCACGGCCCCGAACATCCCCTGGCCCTGGTTCTGGGGTGGGGCTGGGAAGGCGGCTTCTGGTGGGGCAAGAGGCCGCTCCAGGGAACTACTCAGATTAACTACGCCCTGATTCCTCACCAGGGGCTCTGGGATGAGGCGGGCGTTTGGGAAGCGGTTGCGCGTTGGCAGGAGCCGCCGGTTGCTTTCCTCACGGAAGGCGCCGCGGCGGAGACGGGTTCGCGCTCCCTGGTTCGCGTGGACTCGCCCGGAATCGAAATTCCGACCATTCTCATTGAGCGCGACCGCGCGCTCGTGCGATTGTTCAATGCCGCGGGAAGCGATGCGGAGTTCGCCGTTTCCTTCCTCATGCCCGCCTCCAAGGTGGAGTTGGTGGAACTCAGTGGACAGACCGTCCGCGAATTGCCGGTGCGGCGCGGCTCGGATGGGCGTTACGAAGTGAGGCTGGGGATGCCGCGGTTCGGAATCCGCACGTTGCGCTGCGAACTCGAAAGAATGTGAGGCCGCCCGGAGCCTGCGACCCCGCCCGGTGGCTGCGGCCGCCCATGCGGCGCCGCTGAAGGCGAAGGGCTCAGGGTAGACGGAACAATAAACTAATCAGATGTTTCGGCGCGCGGCGGCAGATCCCTCGCGGCGGCGGCTCTGAACCGAGCCGGAGCCACGCGCAAGCACGCGGTTTGGAGGCGCCGGATGATTGTCCCGCGGCCCCTCAGTTGGCAGGCCGCGCGAAGCAGGCGGCGACGGGAAGCGGCTCGAAGGGGCTGCTCAGCCCGGCGCCACCGGCTTTCTAAGCAGGCCGACGATTTCCTGGAAGAGTTTCGATTTGACGGCGTTGCGCCGCGGGGCGCGGGTGATGTAGCGGACTGTTGCTTCCAGCCCGTTGACGCCCGGGCGGAGACCGACGGCGGGCCCGGCAGAGAATTCACGCGCGCCGTAACGCTGAGTAACGCGCTGCCACTCGTCGGCCGCCTCGGCGGCGTCCACCTGTGTTTCCCGCTCGACCATCTCGCGGATCTGCTGCGCCGTCTCGTAGGGGTCATTTCCCGGCGGTATGGTCACCTGAAATTCATCCCACAGCCACTGTCCCGATGTCGAGAAGTTGAAGTAATGGTCCTCCATGGCGAAGCTATTCGAGAAGGCCACGCGGCGGCCGGTGGGGTGGCCTTTGTCCGTCCAATTGCCAAG
>JASHSS010000313.1 GCA_030038565.1 Bryobacteraceae bacterium | reverse complement strand
TGGCCCGGAGGGCGCCTCGATCATCTTTGGAACTGCGGACGGCGCCATCGACTACTGGGACCTGACGACTGAACGACGCGTTCGCTCAATAAAGATTCCGGGGATATAGCGAGGACCATCAAGCGATCTTCGACACCACTGGGTCACTCTTCGAAAGCAGGAGTGGGTCACTTCCGGGAAGCGCCGCCGCTCAGATCCCAGTCGAACCCGCCTCCGCCGGAAGCCACCTGCAAGTGGATGCCACCGGCGCCGGGGTGGGAGCGCCATCCACGCCTTCGGTCTACCTGGCCGATGTTGCGGCGCCAAAACTTAGCCGGTACCCCCGGTCCGGCCGCAATAAATCCTTTGCCTCCATATAGTTGTTACGCGAGAGGCCGGGGCGTCGCCGGTCCGCGTGTTATACCTGAAGCAGGGAGGTCTCGCCGATGCCGCAACCCGTCCAATTGTGCCTTTTACCCCACCCGTCGCGGCTCTCCATCGTGCCCCGGATAAAAATTACGGAACGAACCCATTTTTCGCACTTAACCCCAACCGGCACAATGGTTTATCGCCAGAGAAACGAACCCAGTTTCACCCTCGCTGTCCGCCCCTTGAACCCTCGAAAGGCCGCCCCGTGAAAACTTCCTCCGAAGTCCTCGAATTCGAATCCTTCCGGCAGTTATTGAGCCGCTTCATCTCCAGCCCCTTGGGGCGGCGTGAATTGCAGAAAGTGGAGCCGCACGCGGATCGGGAGCGGCTTGCGGAGGATCTGGCCGAGGCAGCCGAAGCGATCGAGTATCTGCGGCTGGCTGCCCGTCCGCAGGCATCCCGGGCTCTTTCGCCCGGCGCCGCCATCCGTGTGGATTTCAACGGCCTGACCGATATCGAGCCGGCGGTCTACAAATTGCGCATCGAAGGCGCCAGCCTCGATCCGCTGGACATCATCGAAGTTCTCGCGCTGCTCGATCGCGCGGCCGATGCCAAAAGCGTGCTCACCGCCGCCGCCGAGCGCTTTCCGCGGTTGGGGCGCCGGGCGCTCACCATCGGCGATTTCCGCGCCCTGCTGAATGACCTGGAAGGGAAAATTCTGCCCGGCGGCAGCTTGGCGGATAATGCCAGCGTGGCGCTGGCGCGCTTCCGACGCGATATCGAACGCCAGAAAAAAGCCATCCAGGAATCGTTGGAGCGCTTCCTGCGCGCCCACCGCGAGGAGGGCGTGTTGCAGGAGGAGTTCGTCACCATCCGTAACGAGCGTTTTGTAGTGCCGGTAATCGCCGGCCAGCGCCGCAAACTGGACGGCGTCATTCACGGCGCCAGTTCCAGCGGTCACACCCTGTTCGTCGAACCGCTGGAAACCATCGACCTCAACAACGAGCTGGTCCGCCTTGCCGAGGAAGAGGCGCGCGAGGTTCACCGCATCCTGCTGGAGATCACCGCCCGTTTGCGCGGCTATGCCGATTCCATCCGCCAGACCCTGGCCACCATGGCGGAGCTGGAGCTGATCTTCGCCAAGGGCCGTTTCGCCGCTGAGTTCGATTGCGCCATCCCCCGCTTCGGCGACCGCCTTCTGCTCCGCGACGCGCGCCACCCGCTGCTTGAGGATGTGCTGCGCCGCCGCCGGAATACCTCCGTCCCGGTAAGCCTGGAACTGTCCAGGGAGCGCCGCACCCTGCTCATCAGCGGCCCCAATACCGGCGGCAAAACCGTGACCCTCAAGACCGTCGGCCTGCTCAGCCTGATGGCCCAATCCGGCCTGCCGGTGCCGGCGGCCGAAGCCGAGTTTCCCCTCTTCGAGCAGGTGCTGGCCGATATCGGCGACTATCAGTCCATCGAGGCCAACCTGAGCACCTTCTCGGCGCACGTTTCGAACCTGCGCGAAATGGCCCTCGATGTGACCCCCGCGTCGCTGGTATTGCTGGACGAGTTGGGCGCGGCCACCGATCCGGAAGAGGGCGGCGCGCTGGGAGTGGCGGTGGTGGAACACTTCCGCGCGGCGGGCGCGTTCACCCTGGTCTCCACGCACCTCATGGCGCTGAAGATCTACGGCGCCTCCACCGAAGGCGTGGTCAACGGCTCCATGGGTTTCGACGAGCAGACCTTCCAGCCGACCTTTCAGTTGCGCCTGGGCCTGCCCGGCAAATCGGCGGGCCTCGAAATCGCCACGCGCCTGGGGATGCCGGAGGACATCATGCGCCGCGCCCGGGAATCCATGAGCGACCGCGAACGCGACGTCACCCGCTTCCTGGCCGAGCTGCACCACCGCATCGAGCAGAACCAGGCGCTGGAGCAGACCCTCCGCGGCAAACTCGCCGACCTGGAGCGGCGCGAAAAGGAGCTGGCGCGCGAATGGGAGAAGCGCGAATCGGCCAAGCTGAAAGAGTTGGAGCGCCGCACCGACCTGGCTTTGGCGCGCTTCGAGGAGCAGTCTCAGGAAGCCATCGGAAAGATGGCCCAGAGCGCCGAGCGCCGCAAGGCCGAGGATGAAGCGCGGCGGCGCGTGGCCAAGGCCAAACGCGAGCTGAAAGAGGACTTCCAGACCACCGTGCTTTCCACCCAGGATGATGCCCGCCGCGGGCAGATCCAGCCGCCGCGAATTGCCGAAGGCGCCCGTGTCCGCCTGAAGGACCTTCGCGAGCCGGCGCGCGTGCGGCGTTTGATCGGCAACGACCGCATCGAAGTGGAGGCCGGCTTTCTGAAGATGCAGGTCTGGGTGGATGACGTCATCGAGGTGCTGCCCGAAAGCGGATCGGCGGCCTCCAAACTCCCCCAGGGCGTGAGTTACCGGCCCGCGCCGGAGCTGGCGCCGGTCTATCAGGAGATTAACGTGATCGGCCAGCGCGCCGAAGAAGCCCGCGACCGCGTAGACGAGTTCCTGGACCGCGCCGTGATGGCCACCGCCAGCCGCGTGCGCATCGTCCACGGCCACGGCATGGGGATCCTCAAGAAGACCATCGCCGAGCTGCTCAGCCACCATCCCCACGTGTCGCGGTTCTATCCCGCCACCCAGCAGGAAGGCGGCGCCGGAGCCACCATCGTCGAGCTGCGGGAATAAGCCGAAATGCACCCCGCCACCCGCCCTAGCGGTTCTGTCCCGCCACCCAACAGGAAGGCGGCGCCGGAGCCACCATTGTCGAGCTGCGGGAATGAGCCGAAATGCACCCCGCCGGCCCCCCTCGCGGTTCTCTCCCTGCTTACTCCGTTCACTGGCGCTCCCGCCGGCCGGGGCCGCGCGGCCCGGCGGCGCGTCGGCTGCCCCCTGGGCACGCCTGGGGTACCGTCTGGGCCACTCGGGCGTGCACTTCCCGCGCCGGGACGCCGCCCGCCCAAGGCCCGCATGTTTCGGTTCCCATGAACGCCGAGGCCCCTCCAGGCGGAGCCATTGTAAAATTGCAGGCATAGCATGACTGGCGAAAAACTGGGCAATTACGAGATCGTCGACAAGATCGGCGAGGGCGGCATGGGGCAGGTGTGGCGGGCGCGGGATGCGCGGTTGAACCGCTCGGTGGCAGTCAAAATTCTGCCGGCGGAGGTCGCCGGAGATCCGGCGCGGCGCGAGCGCTTCGAGCAGGAGGCGCGGGCGCTGGGCGCGCTCAACCACCCCAATATCGTTTCGGTCTACGATGTTGGCCAGAGCAATGGGCGCGCCTATATCGTCTCGGAACTCGTGGAGGGTGAATCGCTGCGCGCCGTCATGGACCGCG
>JASHSS010000312.1 GCA_030038565.1 Bryobacteraceae bacterium | reverse complement strand
CGCGGCGCTCAATTTGACGGAGATAGGCTGGAACCAGGACTACGGCAACTGGGTCGTGCTGGGGCGGCTCACTCCGGGATTCGGCATGGCCCAGGCCGCGGCCCAGTTGAATGCCATCGAGGCGCAGATTTTGCAGGCCCCGGCCTACCAGGGAGATCGCCGCCCGGGCGCGCTGTCGGCGTCCGTCCAGCCGATGCAGGAGGCGGTGGTGGGCAATTCCAAAACCGGCCTGTGGCTGTTGATGGCCGCGGTCATGGGGCTGATGCTGATCGCCTGCCTGAACCTGGCCAACGCGCAACTGGGGCGCGCCCTGGCGCGGGGGCGCGAGGCGGCCGTGCGCACGGCTTTGGGGGCGGCCCGCTGGCGCCTGGTGTGGAATGCGCTGGCGGAGAACCTGCTGCTGGCGGCCATCGGCGGCGCAGCCGGCATCGTGCTCGCGTGGGCCGGGCTTGACCTGTTTCTCCGCGATACGCCGGTCGGCCTGCCGCGTCTCTCGGAGGTCCATCTCAATCTCGGCGTGTTGCTGTTTTCGATTTTGCTCACCCTGGGCGCGAGCCTGCTCTCCGGCCTCGTGCCCGCGCTGAGGCTCATGGCGGCGAACCCTCAGGCCTCGCTCCAACAGGGCAACCGCCGCGCGCTGGGAAGCCGCCAGGGCAACCGGCTGCGCAAATGGCTGATCGGGGTGCAGGTTTGCGGATCGACGGCGCTGCTGCTGGTGACGGGGCTGTTTTCCAAGAGCCTGCTGAATCTGCTGGGCGAGGAGAAAGGATTCGAAACCGGACAGGTGGCGGTGGCCGAGGTCCGGCTCACTCCCGAAACCTACGGCGAAGCCAAGAGCCGCGTGGCGTTCGACGATGCGGTGCTCGCGAATCTGTGGGCGCTTCCGGGCGTTGGGAGCGCCGGGCTGGTGAGCGCCATGCCGCTGGATGGCGAGTCGTGGATCGAGCCCGTGCAGCGGATGGACAAGCCGAACCTCGAAACCCCCGTGATCAACCTGCGCTGGGTGAGCCCGGGGTATTTCGAGACCACGCGCCAACGGCTGGTCGGCGGCCGCTTCTTCGAGGAGCGCGACCGCAACCTGAGCAACGTGGTGCTGTCGGAGGGCGAGGCCAGGGCGCTGTGGGGCGGCGCAGACCCGATCGGCGGGCGGGTGCGAATCGAGGGGCGAATCTTTACGGTGATCGGGGTGGTGGCGGATTCGCGCAATACTTCTCTCAAGACGCCGCCGGCCCGGATGGCCTACGTGCATTTCAAGGACCGGCCGCCCTACCCCACCTACTTTCTGACTCGCTCGGCGAATGCCGGCGCGCTGACTTCCGCCATGCGCCAGGCGATCTGGAAATACGCCCCCGAGGCGAGCATCGCGCGGGTCAAAACGCTGGACGCGCAAATGAGCGATTCGCTGGCAACGGAGCGGTTTCAGACCCAGGTGCTGGTGGCCTTCGGCGCCGCCGCCCTGCTGCTGGCGATGCTGGGCATCTACGGTGTGTTGAGTTATTCGGTAGTCACCCGCAAACAGGAAATCGGCGTGCGGATGGCTCTGGGGGCTACGCGCAGCCAGGTGTACGCGCTGACCTTCGCCGAGGCGGGCGCGCCGGTATTGGCCGGGGTGGCGACCGGTTTAGCAGCCAGCCTGCTGGCGGGCCGGGGCATCCAGAAGCTGCTTTATGGGACGCAGGCGGTGGATGCAGGGGTCATCGCGATGGTGACCGGCCTGTTCCTGCTTTCGGCCGCGGCGGCCGCATTCCTGCCCGCGCGCCGGGCCGCCTCGGTGGATCCCATGGAAGCGCTGCGGTCGGAATGAGGGGTGAGGTGCAACAAAGGTGTGGATCGAAACCCGAACCGCTTGCCGACGTTGCAAGCGGCGGCGACGGCAAACGCGGGTAGGAATGGGAGCGCCTTCGCGCCGGCCCCGGAGCGCTCAGACGCGGCCGGCGGTGCTTGCTTCAAGGGAAGGTGGGGCAGGCCTTCAAGTCTGGCCTGGACAGGCTGAAGACCTGTCCACCAATTCTGCCTGAGGAATGTTTATGAAATGGCTGCGGCGAAAACAACGCGAAGGGGATTTGGAGCGGGAGATCCGCGCGGATCTGGAATTGGAGGCGGCCGAGCAGCGGGAGCGCGGCCTCGCGGCGGAAGAGGCGCGCCACGCGGCGCGGCGGGCGTTCGGCAACCCGACGCTGATCCAGGAAGAGGTTCGCGCCGTGTGGGGATGGACGTGGGCCGGCCAGCTTGTCCAGGATGCGCGCTACGCCCTGCGCACGACTCGCGGCAATCCCGCCTTCAGCGCCGCGGCGATTGTGTCGCTGGCGCTGGGCATCGGCGCGAATACCGCCATCTTCAGCGTGATGGACGCGCTGCTCATGCGCTTCCTGCCGGTACGGAATCCGGGCGAGCTGGTGGAATTGATGATTGTCCAACAAGGCCGGCCCGGGGACAGTTTCAGCTATCCGCCCGTCGCCGCTCTGGCCGCCCGGAAGGATATATTCGCCGGGCTGGCCGCGTTCACCACCTACACTTTCAATGTCACCTCGCGCGGGGAAACCGTGCGCGTGCCGGGCGCCTGGGTGACCGGCGAGTTCTATCAGGCGCTGGGCGTGGAACCTTTCGCCAGCCGCCTGCTCACACCGGAGGATGATAAGCCCGGCGCGCCGCCTGTGGCAGTGCTCTCGTATGCCTGGTGGAAGGGCCACTACGCCGGGGATTTCGGCGTGGTCGGCAGGACCATCGAAATCGAAAACCAGCCCGTAGCGATTGTCGGAATCAGCCCGCGCGGATTCGAGGGCGCCACGGTCGGTAGCGCCGCCAATCTCACGCTGCCGTTGAACGCTCTGTCGCAACTTTTTCCGGAGCGTTCCCGCATGCTCCAGGCCGAAGCCGAATGGCTGCGCGTGCTGGCGCGCCCGCAGCCGGGAATTTCGAGGGCCCAGGCCCAGGCGCGGCTGGCCGTGGTCTGGCCGCAATTGGTCTCCACCGCCGTCACGCCGCGCATGATTCCGAAGCGCCGGGACGTGCTGTTGAAGTCATCCATCGATCTCATCCCGGGCGGCACCGGCTTCTCCAATCTGCGCAGGCAGTTCCAGCGGCCCCTCTACGTTCTGCTGGCCATCACCGGCCTGGTGCTGCTGATTGCCTGCGCCAATTTCGCCAACCTGCTGCTGGCGCGTGGAACGGCGCGGGCGCGGGAAATCGCGCTGCGCTTCGCCATCGGCGCGGGACGCGGGCGCGTGGTGCGCCAACTGCTCACCGAGAGCGTACTGCTGTCGGTGGCGGGGGCGGCGCTAGGAATCGTCTTCGCGGCGTTTGCCGGACGGACTCTGCTGGGGCTGCTCTCGACGGGCGGCTTCGATCCCATCACGCTCGATCTCGCGCCCGATGTGCGGGTGCTCCTCTTCACTACCGGGGCGGCGCTCGCCACCGGAATTCTCTTCGGCCTGGTGCCGGCGCTGCGAGCCACGGCCAGCGGCCCGGCCGCCGCGCTCAAGAGCGGCTCCGGAATTGCGCCGGGCCCAGGGGGCGCCCTCCGTTCGCGCCTGCTGCCGGCCCTGGTGGCGTCGCAGGTGGCTCTCTCCATGGTGCTGCTGGTCGGCGCAGGGTTGTTCGTCCGCACCTTCCAAAACCTGCTCGAACGCGATCCCGGATTTCGTAGCGAAGGCGTCCTGGTAGTGGAACTGGACGCGCGCCGAGCAGGATATAACGATGCCCACACCGCCGCGCTTTACGAAGAGATCCTTCACGGCTTCCAGCGGATTCCCGGTGTGGCCTCGGCGAGCATCTCCAGCAACACGCCTCTGAACGGTGGGGTCTGGTCGGAGCCGGTCTCCCTCAACGGCCAGATGACCGCGGAATCGGTGCACGTCAACGTGGTGGGGCCGCGCTATTTCGAAACGCTCGGCACCCCGCTGGTCCTGGGCCGCGATTTTGGCGAAGCCGACCGCGCCGGCGCACCGCCCGCGGCCATCGTCAACGAGGCCTTCGTAAGGAAATACCTTCCCGAGGGCCGCCCGCTGGGCCAGCAGCTCACCATCAGGGTTGCGGCTGCCACCACGGCCACCATTGTGGGGGTGGTGAGGAGCACCGTGGCCACCAGCCTGCGGGAGCAGGCGCCGCCATTCGTCTACCTGCCGTATTTCCAGCACGGGGACGACCTCGCCTGGGCGGCGTACGAAATTCGCGCTCAAGGCTCGCTCGCGCGCACCGCGGCGCTGGTAAACGAGCAATTACGCGCCCGGTTCTCCGGCACTCCGGCGCAGATCCGCGAAACCGCGCTAACGGAGCAGGTGGGGCGCACGCTGGTTCAGGAGCGGACGCTGGCGGCCCTCGGCGCCGGCTTCGGCGCGCTGGCGCTCATCCTGGCGGCGTTGGGCCTGTATGGACTGCTGGCCTACATGGTGGCGCGCTCGACCAACGAAATCGGCATTCGCATGGCGCTGGGAGCGCGCCGCGCGGAGGTGCTGGCGCTGGTGTTGAAATCCGCGCTTCGGCTGCTGGCGCTGGGCATCGCGGTGGGGATTCCGGTGGCCTGGGCCGGCACCCGCTGGATCGGCGCGATGTTGTTCGGCCTACGCGGAACCGACCCGCTGACGGCGATAGCGGCGGCGGGATTGCTGTCGGCCACCGCTCTGGCCGCGGCGCTGGTTCCGGCGCTGCGCGCGGCGCGAGTGGATCCGCTGGTGGCGCTGCGGTACGAGTGAGGGCCGATGCGCTGGCGCCAGAGGCGATTCCGTGAGCGCGACCTGGAGCGCGAACTACGCGCGGATTTGGAATTGGAGGCCGCGGAGCAGCAGGCCGGCGGCCTGTCGCCCGAAGAGGCGCGCTTCGCGGCGCGGCGCGCGCTGGGCAACGCGACCCTGGTTCAGGAGGATGTGCGCGCAATGTGGGGCTGGAGCGGGTTCGAACGGCTGAAACAGGATCTCATCTACGCGTTTCGGGGAATGCGCCGCAGCCCAGCGTTCGCGGCCACCGCGACGCTCTCGCTGGCCCTGGGAATCGGCGCCAATACGGCCATCTTCAGCATTGTGGAGGCGGTGCTTTTACGGCCTCTGCCGTATAGCCGGCCCGGCCGCCTGGCGATGCTGTGGGAGCGGGGCCGCGCGGGCGACGACAACTTCGTGTCGCCGGCGGATTTCCAGGATTGGCGGAAACAGGCGCGCTCCTTCGGCCGCCTGGCGGCCTTTATCCACAGCTCGTTTTCTCTGACCGGCGGCGACCGTCCCGAACGGGTGGCCGGGGAACTGGTGTCCGCGGATCTGTTTCCGCTGCTGGGCGTACGGCCGGCGCTGGGGCGCGGCTTCCTGCCGGAGGATGAGCGCCAGGTTCCGTACAGTTCGGTGATCCTCAGTTACGGGCTGTGGCAGCGACGGTTTGGCGGCGATCCCGAGGCCATCGGAGGAACGCTGGAATGCAACGGACGCAAGCTGACGATTCTCGGGGTGATGCCTAAAGGGTTCGATTTTCCCGCGGGGCTGATCCGCACGCCGCCCGAAATCTGGCTGCCGCTGGCCCGGCCGGACAAAGAGTGGGCGGTGCGCGGTTTTCACTACCTGCGGGTGATCGGACGCCTGCGCGATGGCGTAACTCTGGCCGCCGCGGCATCCGAGATGACCGCTATTCAACGGCGCATATCCGGGCAGTATGGGGAGGAGGCGCCGTTCGCCGCGGTCAACACGGTGGGCCTGGCAAACGATATCGCCGGCGATGCCCGCACGCCCCTGCTGGTGATTTTCGCGGCCGTCTTTTTCGTGTTGTTGATTGCCTCGGTGAACGTGGCCAACCTGATCCTGGCGCGGAGCTCGGCGCGCCAGAGGGAATTCGCGGTGCGGCTGGCGCTGGGAGCGGGCCGCGGGCGACTGGTCCGGCAGTTGGCCACCGAGAGCCTGCTGCTGGCCATCGCGGGCGGCGCGGTGGGAATCGCGATTGCCGCGGCGATGACGAAGGGCATTGTGGCCATGGCGCCCGCTAACGTACCGCGCCTGGAGGGCGTGCGGATGGACGCGGAAGTGCTGCTGTTCACGCTGGCGGTCTCGGTGTTCGCGGGCTTGCTGGCGGGCCTCGCTCCCGCGCTGGGCTTTTCGGCGCGCCGCTGGAGCGACCCTTTGAAGGCGGGCGGACGCGG
>JASHSS010000311.1 GCA_030038565.1 Bryobacteraceae bacterium | reverse complement strand
CGCGCCGCGGCCCTTCCCTTCACCCAATTCGCCGATCGTCTGGGTAACTCCAAAGTGGCTAACGTGGCGATGCTCGGTGCGCTCCTGGAAGCCACCGGCATGCTGGAGGAAGAGCGCGTCTCGGCGGCCCTCCGCCATTTGGTTTCCCCGCGCTTCTACGATTTGAACCTGGCCGCTCTGGCCCGCGGACGCGAAGAATTGCGCCTGTCCGGCGCGCTCCTGGGACCGGCGAGCGACAACGACCTCTGGGCCGTTTGACGGAGGGGCCCAGGCCACCCGCTTACCAGGGCGCCGAGGGCCCGGCCAGCGAACCGCCCACCACCAGCAACAGCGCTCCCCACCACAGCGCCGGGCGCAGATTGGCCAGCACCGTGGGATGCGCCGGCGGCTCGAACAGCTCCCACATTCCCTGACCCAGAATCAGGAAACCGTACACAATCAGCAGCAGCCCGATAAAGAACCAGATCGGGATCGGCCGCTCGCGGTGTAAATGCATGCCACTTCGATTGTACGACCTGGCGGGACCCGCTACCCCACGGTACAATCATTCGAACTATGTCCCTCCCTCCCGGCACTCGCCTGGGTCCGTACGAAATCGTCGCGCCTCTCGGAGCCGGCGCCATGGGCGAGGTCTATCGCGCCCGCGACCCGCGACTCGGCCGGGAAGTCGCCATCAAGTTAATGCACCAGGATGCCTCCGCCAGCGCCGATCGCCGCGCCCGCTTTGAGCGCGAAGCCCGCGCCGTGGCCGCCCTCAACCACCCCAATGTCCTCGCCATTCACGACTTCGGCTCCCAAGATGGACGCTTCTACATCGTCAGCGAACTGGTGGAGGGCGAATCGCTGCGCGCCCGCATCGACCGCGGTTCCATCTCCGTGAAAGAACTCTATGGCATCGCGGTGCAGTTTGCCGATGGACTGGCCGCCGCCCACGCCGCCGGCATCACCCACCGCGATCTCAAGCCCGAAAACCTGATGCTCACCGGGTCCACAAGCGGGCAACCTGGCCGCGTCAAGATCCTGGATTTCGGCTTGGCGCGCCAGACCGCCCGCATCGCCTCCGCGTCCCCCGACGCCACCCAAACGCAAATGGAAACCCAGCCGGGCACGGTCCTCGGCACGGTGGCGTATATGAGCCCCGAGCAGGTGCGCGGCGCCCTGGCGGACCACCGCTCCGACCAGTTCGCCTTCGGCGTGGTCCTCTATGAGATGGCCGGCGGCAAACGCCCGTTCGTCTCCGAAACCCAGGTGCAGACCATGTCGGCGATTCTCACCGAAGAGCCCCAACCGCTGGAGGCCAGGCTCCCTCCGCCGCTCCGCTGGACCATCGCCCGCTGCCTGGAGAAAGACCCGGCCGCCCGCTACGAATCCACCCGCGATCTCTACCAGGACCTGCGCAACCAGCAGGAACACCTCTCGGACCTGTCCAGTTCCACCGCCGTAGTGGCTCTGCCCGAGGACGTTGCCAAAGCGCCCTCTGCCAGATCCCCAGCCCCGCCGCGCCGCCCGTGGCTGCCGGTCGCCGTGGCCATTGCCGCTGCACTCCTCGGCGCCGTGGGCCACGCCTGGTGGGCGTCGCACAACGCCAATGAAATCGGCCGCTACCGGTTCACCCCCATGGAAGTCAGTTGGGCGTTTCCTTACGGCGCGCTCTGGTCGCCCGATGGCAAGGCCTTCGCCTATAGCGCTATGGTCGGCAGGGTACGGCAGGTCTTCCTCCGCTACTTGAATTCCCCGGCGCCCACTCAACTCACCCACGGCAGCATGTCCACGAGTGTGGTCGGTTGGACGCGCGATGGCAAGCGCGTGCTCGTTTCCGGACCCAGCCCGCAAATCAACCAGCCGGGGATGGTCGCGGTCTTCTCCATACCGGTGTTCGGCGGCGATCCGGAATTGGTGGGCACCGTGGAAGCCGGCGGCTCAGGCGAGATTTTCCCCGATCGAAAGGTGGCCCGAGTCGTGACCCCTGATGGCAACCTGGAAGTGAAGACCGGTTCGCTTGGCTCGCCGCTGCAACGATACCAGCCGGGACCTTTTGAAACCAAGGATTTTCACAACACTCCGATTCTCCGGTTCTCTCCCGATGGAAGATCGATTCTGCTCCTTCTGGACTTGTATCGAGGGCGCACCGCATGGCGCCTCCCCATACCGCCGGGACGCGAGGCCCCTCAGCGTGTCCTGCCCGGTCTGCCCGGCTTTGGGGGCACCCCTGCCTTCTCGTGGTTCCCCGATTCCCGCCACATCGTTCTCTCGTTGCAGGACAAGCACGAAGACGAGCACCAGCATCTCTGGATTGCGGATGTAGCCTCGGGACGGCGCCGGCAGATTACCAACGGCCTTTCCTCGGAGTACGCTCCCGCGGTATCCCCCGATGGAAAGGCCATTCTCTTTCTGCAATCCAAGACCGAATATTCGCTCGTTTCGGTTTCCCTGGAGACGGCTGCGCCCGAGCGGATGCTCTCTTCCGACCTGTTCACCGGAATGCCCGCATGGGCTCTGAATCAGGAGAAGTTCGCCTACGTCTCCGGCCGCAACGGGCCGATGGAAATCTGGATGCGTGGAGATGGATACGATCGCCCGCTGGTCGGCCCCGCCGCGTTTCCCACCGGAACCACCAACTGGTTCGTCGCTCCGGCGCTGTCGCCTGGCGCTGACCGATTAGTCTTCATGCGCGTCGAGGCCATTGGGAATGCCTTCAACTGGATCTCTTCGGTCTCCGGCGGCCCGCCGGTCCGCCTCACCAATGAATCCAACGTCAGCGAAGACGGCGGTTGCTGGTCGCCCGACGGCAAATACTTTGCTTATATCCGTGAACGGCTTGCAAAACTCGGCTCCAAAATTGTCTAAACAGGTAATTAAGGGTCTGCTTAGCTCGATATTTGGAGATCTACTTGCTCAGAACCGTTTTCTCGGGCTTGCTCGCGCTTGCATAGACACACCTCCCTTCTTTGACCACGCCCAGACGGTCCGATCAGCCGACGCCAGTCTCAGGATTGTCCAGATCGCC
>JASHSS010000310.1 GCA_030038565.1 Bryobacteraceae bacterium | reverse complement strand
GCGCGCGACCGCACGCCCGAAGACACCGCGCCCACCGAAGACCCGGTGATCGTCTCCATCGCCGATCGCCTAGGCATTCCGCCGGCCGTGGTGTGCCTGAAGTGGGGCATTCAGCGCGGCCAGGCGGTGATTCCGTTTTCCACCAATCCGCGCAACTACGCGGCCAACCTGCGTGGCGCGGCCGGCCCTCCGCTGAGCGCCGAAGACATGGGTGCCATCGCGGCCATCGACCGCGGCTGCCGGCTGATCAAGGGCCAGGTCTTCCTGTGGGCGTCCGCCGAAGGCTGGGAAGATCTGTGGGATCCGGCCCGCGCCATCACCCCCGGTTCATAAGGAGAAACCATGCCAGAGACCATGCTCGGGGCCTTTCTGCCGGGCAACAGCACCACCGAACTGCGGGAGGTCGCCGTGCCCGTTCCCGGACATGGCGAAGTGCTGGTACGCATGAAGGCGTCCACCATTTGCGGTTCGGATATCCGTTGCATCTACCACGAGCACCTGGGCAAGGGCCCCGAGGGCTACCAGGGCGTCGTGGCCGGCCATGAGCCCGCCGGCCTGATCGAGCGAACCGGTCCGGGCTGCCGCCGCTTCCGCGAAGGCGACCGCGTGATCGTCTACCACATCTCCGGTTGCGGCCTGTGCAACGATTGCCGCCGCGGCTACATGATTTCGTGCACCAGCCCGGTCTACCGCCGCGCCTATGGCTGGCAGCGCGATGGCGGCATGGCCGCCTACCTGCTCGCCGAGGAAAAAGACCTTCTGGCGCTGCCCTCCCAACTCTCCTACGGCGATGGCGCGCAGGTGGCCTGTGGATTCGGCACGGTCTACGAAGGCCTGGGAAAAATCGGCATCGCGGGCGATCACGCCGTGCTCATCACCGGCCTCGGACCGGTGGGCCTCGCCACCGGCGCGCTGTGCCGCAAGCTGGGCGCGGAACGCATCATCGGCATCGACATCCTCGCCGAGCGCCGCGACCTGGCTCTCAAACTGGGCGTCTGCGACCAGGTCCTGGCCGCCGGCCCCGAAAACGCCGCCCAGGTGCTCGACCTCACCGGCGGCCGCGGCGTGGAACGGGCCGTGGATTGTTCCGCCAACGATGCCGCCCGCGCCACCGCCATCCGCGCCACGCGCAAATGGGGGCGCATCGTCTTCCTGGGCGAAGGCGGCCGGGTCGAGTTTAACCCCTCCCCAGACATCATCCACGATCAGAAAACCATCTACGGCTCGTGGGTGACTTCCATCTGGCTGATGGAAGAACTGGTGGAGCGCCTGGTCCGATGGAACCTGCACCCCGCCGACCTGATCACCCACCGCTTCCCCCTGGAGCGGGTGAGCGACGCCTACCGCCTGATGAGTTCCGGCCGCTGCGGTAAGGTAGCGGTCTGCTTCGACGAAGAGTTGTAAGGCGCCCCCGGCGCGCCCCGCCGGCAAACCGGGAAATCAGACACGTTGTCTGATCGCCTCACGAGGGATCAACGAGTTACAAGAGAAAATCAGACAACGTGTCTGAAAATTGAATCCGGTCGGCTTTTTTCAGCGGCCCTTTTTCAGCCGCTCGCTAGGATTCCCGCGGTGTCTCCAGCGCGGCGATCCGGCGCTGATACTTCCGGGCCATCCTGAGATTCAGGGGCACCACGATCGCGGCGAGCGCCAGGAAGCCCGCCATTTGCAGGGCTACAATCGGCGCGAACTTGGGGCGATCCAGGGCAAAGCCTAAATTGAAAATGATCGGTCCGGGCAGCAGGGGCAGCAGCCACGAGGCGATCCCCTTTCCGCGATGAAAGTCGCGCTGGCGCTCCAGTTCGGCCCGATAGAAGCGGACCGATTCCACCGCGCCGAGATCTGGCACTGTTTGGCCCGGCCGTTTCAGGAACTGGACGATGACGTTGATGCCTCCCGCAATGCTCAGCACCGATCCGATTCGCTCCATGGCAGTCCTGGACCGGAAGAAGAAAAAGCCGTACGCGGCGATGGCGAAGACACATACGGCGGCTGCAAAGGTGTTTCTCAGGCGCAAGCCACCGCGCAGTTTTTTCGACTCGCGCCGAAGGCCGTCCGCCGAGACCGGCACGGGATTCAATGCCAGCTCCTTCCAGAGGCTTTTCAGGTCGTCCGGTAAATAATCACTTCGCATGAGTGCCTCCCGAATGAAATTGCCGCACCAGGACGTTCTTGAGGCGATGAATTCTGGTCCAGACGTTGGCTGCGGAAAGGCCCGTAATCTGGCTCATGGATTCCGCGTCCAGACCTTCCAGATAAGCCAGAATCAATTGGCGGTCGATGAAATCCAGCCCCTGGACCAGCGCCAGAAGGCGCTCCAGGGCCTGGTGACGGCCGGCCGATTCCTCGACGTTTTGCGGGGCCTCCTGAGTTTCGATATCTTCCAGCGTAAGAAACACCGGCGCTCTCCATCTCCTGCGCCGCATGGCGTGGGAAGTGGCCACGTTGTGGGCCACCCGATAGACCCAGGTCCGGAGCGAGCATCGCGATTCGAAATTTTCAAAACTGCGCCACAACGCGAGGTGAATTTCCTGGACCAGGTCGCGGCGGCGGTCGGGGTCGGGCTCGTAGGCCCACGCCAGGCGCTGTAGGGCCGCGCCATATTCGTCCGCCGCCTGACGCCAGTATTCCTCCTGCGATTTTGCGCTTCTTCCGGGCCTGGTCTCGTCCACATTAAAGGTCCACATTCAAGTTAGTCGGGAGGGGCGCCATTTCCTTACAGCTTTCCGGCGGTCCGCAGTTACCTTCCGTTCCGCACTGTATGATGTAGGGATGGCACTCCTGAAGACCTCCAATCCGGCGTTCCGCACCTCCATTTACCAGAGCGCAGGCATGCGCGCGGCCTACGGCGAGACGATGACCGTCACCGGCACGATTAACAAAACCGGCATTCTGATGCTCTGCGTGCTGGCCACGGCATTTTATACCTGGAATCAATTCCTCACCACCCGCGATGTCGGCTCCATTATGGCGGAGCTGATGATCGGTTGTATCGGCGGGCTGGTGATGGCGTTAGTCACCAGTTTTAAGCGCGAATGGTCGCCGGTGACCGCGCCGGTTTACGCTCTGCTCGAAGGTCTCGCACTGGGCGGTCTTTCGGCCATAGCCGAGGTGCGCTTCCCGGGGATTGCCATTCAGGCGGTGGGGCTGACCTTCGGCACCTGTATCTGCCTGCTGCTGGCTTACCGCTCGGGGATGATTCGCGTGACGCAGAGATTCACCCTGGGGGTGGTGGCCGCTACCGGTGGAATCTTCCTGGTGTACGTGCTCAGCATGATCTTGGGATTGTTTCACGTGCAGATACCGGGGATCTTCGGTAATGGTCCGGTAGGGATCCTCTTCAGCGTGGTTGTGGTGGTGATTGCCGCGCTCAACCTGGTCCTTGATTTCAGCTTTATCGAGCAAGGCGTGGCTCAGGGCGCTCCCAGGTACATGGAGTGGTACAGCGCCTTCGGCCTGATGGTGACGCTGATCTGGCTGTACATCGAGATTCTGCGCCTGCTGACCAAGCTGCGTAGCCGCCGGTAGACACATCCCCGGGACTTCGTTTCACAGCCTCGACCGGAACCGCCGTTCGGTGAGAGTATGGATCGAGGAGACAAGCAACTGTGGCCAATATCGGATTTGTCGGTCTGGGAATCATGGGCGCCCCCATGTGCCGGAACTTGCTGAAGGCCGGCCATAGCCTGGTGGTTTACGATATCGTTCCCGCGCTGGTCGAGCGCGTGGTGGAGAGCGGCGCGTCGGCGGGGGTTTCCGCGCGTGAGGCAGCCGAAAGGTCGGAGATCGTGATCACCATGCTGCCCGACGGTCCCGAGGTCGAGCAGGCCGTGCTCGGCCCCGCCGGGGTGCTGGAAGGCGCCCGCCCGGGATCCGCCATCGTGGACATGAGCTCGATCAGCCCGCTGGTGGCGCAGAAAGTGGGGGCGGCATGCGCGGCCCGCGGGGTGCGGTTTCTGGATGCGCCGGTCAGCGGCGGCGAGCCCAAGGCGATCGACGGAACCCTGGCCATTATGGCGGGCGGCGATGAGGCGGTCTTCCAC
>JASHSS010000309.1 GCA_030038565.1 Bryobacteraceae bacterium | reverse complement strand
GGATAAGTTCTTCAACGACGCCCAAATGAAGCTCTTGCGCGGCCGCCAGGTGGACGCCGTGAAGTATCTGGACCGGGTGGTGGAAGAGTTATTCGACACGGTGCCGAAAAACACCTGGATCACCCTCACCTCGGACCATGGCGAGTTGTTCGGCGAGGATGGCTATTTCGGACACGGCCCCGTCAATCACGAAAAGGTTTTTGAAGTGCCCTTCCTGGAGGGGAAAATACGGTAATGGGGCTGGGCGGAGCGCGCGCCTCGGATCAGCGGTGGGCGAGAGGCAGGCGGTGGACGAGATGTGTGCCGGCGCTTCTGCTGTTGGCCGCCCTGCTGGCGCATGGCCGCCACGGCGGAGCGGATTGGGCCTACATCGGTCCCGGAGCGGGGTTTGCCTTTCTGGGATCGTTCCTGACCTTTCTGCTGGGCCTTTTCCTGGGTCTGGTCTCCCTGCTGCTGTGGCCCTTCCGGCTGGTCTGGGGATTGCTTCTCGGCCGCCAGGGGTACCAGCGCGCCAAAGTCCGCCGCCTCGTTTTCCTGGGCCTGGATGGTCTCGACCCCGGCTTGCTGGAGCGCTACATGGCCGAGGGCAAGCTGCCCAATTTCGCCCGCCTGAAAGAGATGGGCGGGTTCCGCCGGCTGCGCACCACCTTTCCGGCGCTTTCACCGGTGGCGTGGTCCACCTTTGCCACGGGAGTCAACCCGGCGCGCCACAGCATGTTCGATTTCCTCAATCGCAACCTGAAATCGTACATGCCCGAGCTATCCTCGACGCGCGTCCGCAACCCGGAGCGCATCCTGAAACTGGGAAAGTATCGCATCCCGCTCAGCCGGCCGCTGGTGGAGATGCGGCGCAAGAGCCGCACCTTCTGGAGCATCCTGGGGGAGCACCGCATCGGCGCTACCATCCTGCGGATCCCCATCACCTTTCCGCCGGAGAAATTCAGCGGACGCCTGCTCTCGGCCATGTGTACGCCGGACCTGGTGGGTTCGCAAGGCACTTTCTCGCTCTTCACCACGCGCCAGTGCGGGGAGAGCCATTCCGGGGAGGCTCTGCAGAGCGGCAACCGGTTTCCGCTGGCGCGGGCCGCCGGCGGGTTCACCGGCACAATTACCGGACCGGACGACTACATGGTGGAAGGCGGCGGCGCGATCCACATTCCGTTTTCTCTGACGCCCGAGGACAGCGCCGGCGGTCCGGCGGTGCTGGAAATCCAGGGCCAGCGCCATCGCTTGCAGCCCGGCGAATATACTCCCTGGATTACGCTCCATTTCAAGTCCGCGCTGAAGATTCAAGTCCGCGGGGTGGCGCGTTTTCTGCTCACCGATTGCGGCCCTGAATACTCCCTCTACATGACTCCGGTGAACATCGACCCGGAGAGTCCCGCGCTGCCCATTTCGCACCCTTCCTATTACGCCACCTACCTGGCCAAACTGCTGGGCGTCTATTCCACCCTGGGAATGGCCGAGGACACCTGGGCGCTCAACGAGCGGGCCATCGACGAAGAAGCCTTCCTGAAGCAGGCCTACCTCACCTACGAGGAGCGCGAGCGCATGTTTTTCAGCGCCCTGGAGCGCACCCGGCGCGGCGTGGTGGCGTGCGTGTTCGACACTACGGACCGGGTGCAACACATGTTCTACCGTCACCTGGACGGGGACGGCGCCTACAGCCGGATTATCGAAGAGCTGTACATGCGGGTGGATGGCCTGCTGGGTAAGACACTGCCGTTCGTCGATCCCGGCACGGCCCTGGTGGTGCTTTCGGATCATGGGTTCACCTCCTTCGAACGCGGCGTAAACCTCAACGCCTGGCTGCTCGAGAACGGCTACCTGGCGCGCCAGGAGGGCGCCCGCGGCCGCTATTACCTGAAAGATGTGGACTGGAGCCGCACGCGGGCTTATACCTTCGGCCTGGCGGGCGTTTATATCAACCAGAAGGGCCGTGAATCGAAAGGCATCGTCCCGGCCGCCGAAGCTATGGCGCTCAAGCAGGAGATCGCCGCCAGGCTCACCGGTTTGCGGGATGAAGAACGCGGGCGCCTGGGCATTCGCGAGGCCTGGACTTCAAATTCTCTCTACAGCGGCCCGTATCTGCAATCGGCGCCCGATGTCATCGTGGGTTATGCCCCGGGGTACCGGGCCTCCTGGGATGCCGCCGTGGGCAAGGTAGCGGGCCACGTTTTCGACGACAATCAAAAGGCCTGGAGCGGCGACCATTGTGTGGACCCGCACCTGGTTCCGGGAGTGCTGCTGTCCAATCTGCAAATCGATTCGGAAAATCCCGGCATCGAAGATATGGCTCCCACGGCCCTGGACCTGTTCGGCATCGCGCCGCCGGAGTACATGGAGGGCAAGTGCGTGCTGCGGGTGGCGTAGACCCGGCGCGGCGGATCTTCGCCGTGGCTCTCGTCCTTCTGCTGCTCTCCGCCTGCGCGCATCCGCGGGCCACCCGGGCGGCCGGCAAGAAGATGATCGTGCTGGGGTTGGATGGCGTCGACCCGGTCTTTCTGGAAGCCCATTGGGATGTGCTGCCGAATTTGAACCGCCTGCGCCGGACGGGCGATTTCAAGCGCCTGGGAACCACCGTGCCGCCCCAGAGCCCGGTAGCCTGGTCCACTGTGACTACCGGCATGGACCCGGGCGGACACGGGGTCTTCGATTTCGTCCACCGCGATCCCTCCACCCGCGCGCCGGTGTTTTCCATGGCCGAAACCAGCCCTCCGAAGCACACCCTGGGGATCGGGCCGTACCTGATCCCGCTCTCCTCCGGGAGCGTGACCTCCTCGCGGGTGGGGCGGACCTTCTGGCAGATTCTGGAAGACCACGGCATCCCCTCGAACGTGATCCGCATGCCGGCCAATTTTCCGCCTGCCGAGTGTGAGGCCGATTCGCTTTCCGGCATGGGGACTCCGGATATGATGGGGACCAGCGGCACGTTCACTTTCTTTACCGACGATCCCGCCGAGAAGCGCACCACCGTGCCGGCCGGCAGGATCGTCCACGTGAGCATCACCAATGGCCGCGCCGCGCTGCGCATCGAAGGCCCGCCCAACGGGTTCCGCCGCGATAACGCCCCAGCCGCGGTCGAGATGCTCGCCCATGTGGACCCCACCGCGCAAGCTGCCCGGTTCGACCTGGGAGACCAGCAGGTGGTGCTGGGGAGGGGCGAGTGGTCGGACTGGCTGCACGCCGATTTCCGGCTGCTGCCGCTGGTCAAGAGCGCCTCGGGCATCCTGCGCATTTATCTCCAGCAGGCGCACCCCTATCTGCGGGTGTATGTCAGCCCGGTGAATATCGATCCGGCCAGCCCGGAGCTGCCCATTTCCACGCCGGCGGCCTTCAGCCGGCAGCTCAGCGACGCTTTGGGGCCTTTCTACACGCAGGGGATCGCCGAGGAGACCTCGGCCTACCGCGCGGGGCTGCTGAATAAAGACGAATTCCTGGTCCAGAGCCACAAAATCCTTTCCGACAGCCTGCGTATGTTCCGTTATGAGCTGGCCCGTTTTTCGGACGGGCTGCTGTTCTATTACTTTTCAAGCACCGATCAGAACGCCCACATGCTGTGGGGCAAGTACGACGACGATCTGCTGGATGTCTACCGCGCGGTGGATGGCGCCGTGGGCGAGGCCATCGCCAAAGCCGGCAACGACACCACCCTGCTGATCCTTTCGGATCACGGTTTCGCCCGCTTCGACCGCGCCGTGCACCTGAACACCTGGCTGATGCGGGAGGGTTTCCTCTCGCTCGACGACCCGGCCAATACGGGGGATGAAGAGCTGTTCGCGCATGTGGACTGGTCGCGCACGCAGGCCTACGCCATGGGTCTCAACGGGCTTTACCTGAACCGCATCGGCCGCGAGAACGGCGGCATCGTGGCGGATTCCGAAGTGCAGCAGGTGAAGCAGATGATTACCCAAAAACTGCTGGAGTTCCGCGATCCGAAAAACGGTCAGCTCGTCGTGGGCAAAGTGTACGATCCGGAAGCGGTCTTCAAGGGCCGCAACCTGAGGATGTCGCCGGACCTGATCGTGGGCTACCATCGCGGTTACCGCGGGTCCTGGCAGACGGCTCTGGGCGTGGTGCCCACGACCCTGATCGACGACAATACCCAGGGCTGGATTGCGGATCACTGCATGGCTGCCGACGAAGTCCCCGGCGTGCTGTTGAGCAACCGCAAGATGCGCCTCGAAAACCCGCAGTTGTACGACGTCACGGCGACCATTCTGAGCGAATTCGGGGTGCCCAAAGAGAGCGTGATGCTCGGGCAGACGGTGTTTTAGGTATGGGTCAAAGGGGAATTTTGGGCAAAATGCCCAAAGTTTTTACTGAAACTAAAGGATTTAGCGGCAGATTTTGGGCAAAATGCCCCAAATCGGCTTGGTTTCGCAATCCCTCCGCCCCCGCGCGGAGACGCCGGCTGCCGGCCGGAGGCGCCATGCCGCCAATGCTGCCCCTGTTGGGGGCGCTGGCGCAGAAGCGCCCGCCGGCGCCGGAAACGCCCCCGCCGCCTGATGGAAGAACCGCATGGACACGTTGAACGCGGCCATGGATTTCGTGCTGAAGGCCTTCTTCGGAGCCTTTCGCTGGTCCCCCGGCCTGGGCCTGGCCTTGATTTCGGCGGCCGCGGGCGCCGGCATGTTGTGGGTCTTCCAGAGGACCTCCGACCAGGCCGCCATCCGCGCCGTGAAACGCCTGGTGCAGGCGCACCTGCTGGAGTTGCGCATCTATCGCGACGAGCCCGGCGTCATGTGGCAGGCCCAGAAATCGCTCGTGGCTTCCAACCTCCGGTACATGGGGCTGATGCTGCGGCCGGCGCTGATCATGGGGCTTCCCTTCGCGATTCTGCTGGTCCACCTGGACGCCTTTTATGGCCGCGCGCCGCTGCGGGTAGGAGCGGATACCATCGTCACCATGGGGCTCCGCGGCCCTGCCGGTGGAAGCGTCCCGCGGCTCGATGCCCCGCCGGGAGTGGCCGTGGAAACGCCTGCCGTGCGGGTGCTCGACGAGGGGCAGGTGAGCTGGCGCATCCGCCCGCGGACGGCGGTTTCCGGACTGCTGCGCATCCGTGTGGAGGGTGGCGCCGTGGAGAAGCGCATCGAGGCCGGCGCGGGGCCGCGTTTCGTGGCCGGCCGGAAAGTAAGCTCGCTGTGGGATGCGGTGTGGCATCCCGATGAACCGCGGATTGCCGCTCCCAACGTGGACTGGGTGGAAATCCGCTATCCGGATGCCCGCGTCGAATGGCTGGGGATTCGCATGCACTGGCTGATCTGGTTTATTGTGGTTTCCATGCTGGCGGCGCTGCTGCTGAAGAAGCGTTTCGGAGTGGTCCTGTAGAGGGCAACGAAGAGGGGAGCGAAGGTGGAGCAGATCTGGCTGATCGCCGCTCTGTGGTTGGGATTGGCCCTGCTGGCGGTGTTTTGCGCGCACCTGCTGCGCTTGCCCACTCCCGTATGCGAAATTGCGCTCGGGGCGGTTGCGCCGCTGGTGGTGGGTCCGTGGCTGGGCTGGAATCTGCTCAGCCCCGGCATCCCGTGGGTGGTTTTTCTGGCCGGTTCCGGTTCCCTGCTGCTCACCTTTCTGGCGGGCACCGAACTCGATCCGGCGGTGTTGCGCGCCACCTGGCGGGAAGCCGTGCTGGTAGGGTTTGTGGGATGCGTCGTTCCCCTGGGGGGAGTGGCCCTGGTGGCGCATTTTCTGTTGGGCTGGCGGATGGAGTCGGCCTGGGTGGCCGCGGTGGCGCTTTCCACCGGATCGGTCTCGGTGGTCTACACCGTCCTGACCGAGATGGGCTTGGGCCGCACCGGCCTGGGACAGGGGCTGCTGGCCACCTCCTATGTGAACAATCTGTTCAGCGCTATTGCGCTGGCAATCATCCTGACGCCCTTGACGATGCGCAGCGCGATTCTGCTGGCCGCCTGCGTGGGGGCCGGTCTTCTGGCGCCTTCGGTTTCCTCGCGCGTGCTGGGCCGTTTGCGCAGCCGCGCCGCGCAGCCGGACGTCCGTTACCTATTGTTTCTGCTGTTCGGGCTGGGTGGCCTGTCGGTATGGGCGGGCAGCGAACTGGTGCTTCCCGCCTACGTCATGGGGATGGCACTGTCCGGGGTCGTGGGCCGCAATTCGGCTTTGATTCACCATCTGCGGGTGCTGACCTTCTCGATCCTGACCCCGTTCTATTTCCTGCGCGCCGGAACGCAGGTACACATCCCGGCCCTGGCGGCCGTGCCCTGGCTGTTCGTGGTCCTGCTGGCGGCCAAACTGCTCTCGAAACTGGTGGGAATTCTGCCGGCGCTGCGGGTGTTCAACTACAGCCGGAGAGAGGGCATCTATGGCGGGCTGATGCTCTCCCTGGGTTTGATGCTGGGCACCGTCATCGCCACCTCGGGCCTGAACCGCGGGCTGGTGGATGCCACCCAATACTCCCACATCGTGGCGGCGGTGATTGCGAGCGCTGTGGTTCCGGTAACCATCGCCAATACCTTCTTCGCTCCCAGGCACCTCATGCCGGAATCCCAACCGGGAGGATCCCCATGGGGGCGGCGGCGCCGGCGGGATCAAAAAGCCGCGCAAACATCTGGTAGGCTAAGCTGAAAACGCCATGTCCACGACAGTGAAGCTGAACAAGGCTCTGTACGCCAAAGTCAAGAAATGCGCCAAGGCGGGCGGGTACAGTTCTCCGGACGAGTTTGTCGAACACGTTCTGGAAAAGGAGCTGGCCACCATGGAAGAAGCCGAGTCGGACGAGGAGATCGCCCGCAAGTTGAAGGGCCTGGGATATCTGGA
>JASHSS010000308.1 GCA_030038565.1 Bryobacteraceae bacterium | reverse complement strand
GGGGCTGGAGATGAAGCGGCTCAACAACTGCCGGAGGGATTCGAATTCGAGGACTTCGGAGGAAGTTTTCACGGGGCGGCCTTTCGAAGGTTCAAGGGGCGGACAGCGAGGGTGAAACTGGGTTCGTTTCGCGGGCGATAAACCATTGTGCTGGTTGTGGTTAAGTGCGAAAAATGGGTTCGTTCCGTAATTTTTATCCGGGGCATGATGGAGAGCCGCGACGGGTGGGGTAAAGGGCACAATTGGACGGTTTGCGGCATCGGCGAGACCTCCCTGCTTCAGGTATAACACGCGGACCGGCGACGCCCCGGCCTCTCGCGTAACAACTATATGGAGGCAAAGGATTTATTGCGGCCTGACCGGGGGTACCGGCTGAGTTTTGGCGCCGCAACATCGGCCAGGTAGACCGAAGGCGTGGATGGCGCTCCCACCCCGGCGCCGGTGGCATACACTTGCAGGTAGCTTCCGGCGGAGGCGGGTTCGACTGGGATCTGAGCGGCGGCGCTTCCCGGAAGTGACCCCACTCCTGCTTTCGAAGAGTGACCCAGTGGTGTCGAAGATCGCTTGATGGTCCTCGCTATATCCCCGGAATCTTTATTGAGCGAACGCGTCGTTCAGTCGTCAGGTCCCAGTAGTCGATGGCGCCGTCCGCAGTTCCAAAGATGATCGAGGCGCCCTCCGGGCCAAGGACCAGATTGCTGGTGGGGCGGGCTCCTGAAAGGGACCGCCGCTCGCCGATATCCGGGTTCCAGAGTTGCACCTCTCTGCCGAATCCCGCGAAGACGATCCATCCGTCCGGCAGGACGGCTATGGTATCGACATAGGCAGGTTGTGGCGGGGAAACGGCGATGCGCTGTTTTGTTTTCAGATCCCAGACGTACACGCGGCCATCTTGCGATCCCATCAGAATGGCGTCGCGGCCGGGATCGAAGGCAATCGGCCGCAAGGTTCCGATCTCCCGGTTAGCGGCCAGCGGCGCGACAAGCTGTCCGGAGCGAGCATCCCAGAGCCTGGGCCAATGGCCGGCGTTGGCAATGGTCTGCCCGTCTGGAGTGAAGACAACCTCGCCATAATAAGAACTGCAGCAGATCTTCAGCCGCAATGCCCCAGACTGCGTGTCGATCGTTTCCATCAGGCTAGCCGCAGTGATGACCAGAAGTGTCTGACCATCCTGGCTGAATCGCACGCTCCCATAGTGTTCGTGATCGGAACGGAGGAGCCGCGGATCGGTCGATTTGGTAAGGTCATATGTCCCCAGATCATCGGAAGCGATGGCAAGCACATGTTCATCCGGACTGAAGCGGAGATCATTCAACGAACCGTGCGAAAACACGATCTGCTGAGAGGTATCTGGACGCGTCTGATCCCAAACCGCGATCTTTCCCTGGGCAGTTCCAGCGGCCAGCAACTTGCCTGAAGCGCTCCTGGCGAGGTTGGAGACCCTTTGGTCGGCCGGCGGATTCTTCGAACCGATGAAGACGATCCAAGCGAAGAGGAAAACCGCGCACAACGAAACCGCCCAGACGGCCGGCTTGCGCGCAATGTCGGCAATCACTCCCACCTCATTTCAGGACACCAGCCGTCCGGTCTTAGTTCCATATGGGCCAGAGTACACGATCGCGCAAGAATCAAGCGGCGAGACGGCGGAAGCGCCGGACGGCCCGCACGCCGGCGGCGTGGGGTGATGAATGGGCTTTCTGATCTCGATTCCCGTTCCGTTTCCGGTATGGGTCTCTTCAGGCAAGCGTTTACTGGGTCAGTTTCGGAAAGCGGCGAAGGACCTTCGGGTTACGGCGCTAGCGTTCCCGAATCGCCACAATCCGATCGGCCGGAAGACCCGTTTCGATCTGCTTTCCGCCGCCTGGCCAGAATATCTCGATTTTATCGGCGCGTGCCGCCGTGCCCAATCCGAAATGCAGGCGCAGATCGCTTTGGGAAATGTAACTGCCTCCGCTGCGGACTTCCGCGGTCTGGGTGAAGCCGCCGGCGGTAACGCGCACGCGCGCACCAATGGCGCTGCGGTTGGCTTTCACGCCTTCGAGCTTCAGCTCGATCCAGTGGTTGGGAGACGGAGACGCGAGCCGCAACAAGGATGGCGCTTCATTCTGATTGTTCACCACGGCTCCCACCGATCCATCGTTCAGGTAATCCGCAAAGGCCAGCCCACGCGAGGAATGCGGCTCCAGGATGCCGGAGCCGGCGGTCTCCGAGATATCCACGAACTTGCCGCGCTGGTTGTGATAGAGGATGGCGCGGTCGCGATAGTGGATATCGATCTTGAGGCGGTCTACTTCGGGGAAGGCGTGCCCGTTCACCAGCAGCAGATCGGGCCAGCCATCGTTGTCGAAATCGAAAAAGCCGCACCCCCAGCCGACGAAGCGGGTATTGCGGCCCATGCCGGATTCGACGGTGACATCCTGAAATTCGCCCTCGCCCCGGTTGCGGTAGAGGGTTTCGAGTTCATCGGAGAAGTTGGTCCGGAAGATGGAAAGCAGGCCGTCGTGGAGATAGTCCGCCGCGGCCACGCCCATGCCGGAGAGCGTCTGGCCGTTATCGTCCAGCGCGACGCCGCGAAGCAAGGCCTCGTCCGTAAACTTCCCGTGGCCCTGGTTGATGTACAGGATCGAAGGAGTCTGATCGCAGGCCACATAGATGTCGGTCAGTCCGTCGCCGTTGAAATCGCCAGTCAGGACGCCCAGTGAATAATGGCCCTCTACTGCTCCGATGCCGCTCTCTTCGGAGACATCGCGGAAAACACCGCCCTCGTTGCGATACAGGATATTGCGGTCGAAGGGAAGGCCGCGCGGCCCGCAATTCACGGCGATGGCCCGATAAAAGCAATACGGATTGGCGCCCGGCTGGGGAGTGCTGTGGAAATCGAATTTCAGATAATTCGCCACGAACAGATCGAGCTTGCCGTCGTTGTCGTAATCCAGAAAGGCGCAGCCGGTGTTGTAGCGGACGCGGTCCTGGGTGAGATGGGCCTGTGCGGTGACGTCCTCGAAGCGCTTTCCGCCGATGTTGCGATAGAGCGCGTTCTGCCCCCAGTAGGTGACAAAGAGGTCGGTGAAGCCATCGTTATCGTAATCGCCGGCGCAGACTCCCTGCGCCCATCCCTGGCGGGTGAGCCCGAGCGCTTCGGTGACGTCGCGAAACTTGCCGCCACCCTCGTTGTGGTACATGCGGCTGGGGGAGCCGGGGCCGGAGGCGATGAAAATGTCGGGCAGCCCGTCGTTATCGTAATCGATGAAGGCCACGCCGCTTCCGGTGGTCTCGATGATGAATTGCTTCGAGCGATCGCCGCCGTTGGGGATGGGGGTGGTCAGCCCGGCCTCGCGCGCTACGTTGCGGAAGTCCGGACTTTGCGCAGCGGCCATGCCCGCCAGAAAAAGCGCCAGAGCCTGTTTCACTTCTTGTCGCCCAGCCGTTTCAGGAAATCCGTGAACTCGCCTTCCGGGGGCTTTTGCAGTTTGTCGAGCTCGGCCTTTTCGCGCAGCGCATCGGCGGACCGGCCGGCATTGCGATAGGCCATCATGAGGTTGTAATGGGCGGTCTCGTTGCGCGGCTGAAGCTTGACGGCGCGTTCCAGAAGCGCGATGGCGTCCGCATAGCGCTTCGCATCGGAGCGCAGGCGGGCCACCGCGATCAGGGCTTCGGCGAAATCGGGACGCAATTCGGCCGCCCGTTCGAAGTGTGCAGCGGCTTCCGGTTTCTTCTGCTCGGCGGTGAGAACCTGCCCCACCTGGTATTCGGCCACGGCATCGGACGGGTTGAGCGCCAACTCGGCTTCAAATTCCTTGCGCGCCTGATCGAGCGCCGCGGGATCGTGGGATTGCTGGAGCAGCGCGCGGCCCAGGCGATAGTGGAGATCGAGGGCCTTGGGGTTCTTCTCGATCGCCTTGCGGTACTCGGCGATGGCTTCGGTGTACTTGCCCTGGGTTTCGAAAACCTCCGCCGAAAGCTGATCCACGCGATACGAGGAAGGCGCCTTCTGGTACATGCGGTAAATGGCGTCGTTCCAGGCTTTCATGTGGTAATCGGCGGAGACGTAAAGCACGTCGGCATCGGCGGGAAAATCCTTTTCGAGTTGCGCGACGACAGGGCCCGCATCGGCGAAGCGTTTTGCGGCGATGTAGCATTGGGCTAGCGCGAGGCCCGCCAGGCGCCGGTTCCCGCCGGTTGAAAATCCCTTGGACAATTCGGGAAGAGCGGCCTGGCAATCGCCGGTGGCGGCTTGGATGAATGCCAGGAAGAGGCGGGCTTGGGGATCGTTGGGCGCGCGTTCCAGGCTGGCGCGGGCGGTTTTGTAATCTCCGCGGTGGAAGGCAGCGATGCCATCGGCGACCGGGTTGGCCTGGGCGCACAGTAATGGCGCCGAGAAGAAGAAAACAACGGACAGGCGGAAGGCCTGTCCAGCGTGTCTAATGGCCTGCATCGTCGGTCATCAACCCGAGGTTCCCGAAGCGCCCCCGGTCGCTGGCGTCGAAATAGCGGAAGCTCAACACGGGCGGCGCGCCCGGCGCAATCAGCGGCGGCGGCGACAAGCGTTCCGACGGCGGTTCGCTCATTGCCACCACGCGTCCCGAGAGCACAATCGCTTCGATCAGCATGGCGATCACTACGGTCATCTGGCCTCCAATTCTCCGAGGGCTTTTTCCGCCAGGGCATTTCCCGGCTTGCGTTCCATCAACTCTTCCAGCACCGAGCGGGCCTTGTCCCGTGCGCCCATCGTAACGTAAATTCGGGCCAGGTTCAGATACAGCTCATCGTCATCCGGGTTGGTCTGGATGCCGTAGCGAAAGGCCGCGATGGCATCGTTGGGCTGGCCGATTTTGGCATACAGGACACCCATATTATTGATTGCGCCGGGATGGTCGGGCTGAGCCTTCATGGCTTGCTGAAACCATCCGCGCGCCGCCGCCATGTCGTTTGCGCCGGCCGCCAGAAGCCCGAGCTGGTTCATGGCGTCGGCGCACTTCGGATCGAAATCCACGGCACGCTGGAACATGCGTTGCGCGTTGGCACGATCGGATTCGCGCGCGTAGGCTTCGCCCGCACCGACCAGCGCCGGGGGATAATCGCTTTTCCGCTCGATCACCTTCTGGAAGGACGCCAGCGCGTCCCGGTTGCGACCCAGTTCCAGTTGAATGCGGGCCATGGCCAGCAGGGCCTTCCAGTTTTCGGGGTGCGCGCGCAAGGTTTCCGCAAGATACGGGAGGGCCTGCGCGGGATAGCCGGCCCAGTAAAAAGCCGCTCCCAATTTAAAATAATTGCGCCGCGGCTCCAGATAATAGCGACCGGGGAACGGCAGCGCGAGAGCGCGGCTCTGGCCTATCCGCGCCAGGTCGGCGCGCATGGTGGGCTCTGCGGGAACCTCTGTATATACTTTGCACGCACGGCTTTCCGAATCCACCAACAGGACCAGCGGCAGGGCCAAATCCGCGCGGTATTCGAAGAGGTAGCGGCGGAACAACGCATACGAAGCCGCCGCTTCAGCCGGGGCGGCCTTCAGATCGATGAACTCGCAGGGCACGCCCGCGGGCACTTTGGGGCGCTCGCCGGCGTGGAGCACCAGGAACCCCGCGGCGCCGTGCCGCCGCGCGGGCGTGGGCACCGGTTCCAACAGCCAGGTATCGCCGAACTCCGGCGCGTTCTTCCCGGGCGGGGCGCCGGTGGGCCACA
>JASHSS010000307.1 GCA_030038565.1 Bryobacteraceae bacterium | reverse complement strand
GCACAGGTGGAAGAGATCTACGGAGGCAGCCGGATGCTGGTGATCTACTTTGTATCGAGCGTGGCCGGGTTCTACGTGAGCACGCTGTGGGCGCCCGGACCGTCGGTGGGCGCCTCGGCGGCCCTGTTCGGCCTGATCGGGGCGATGATCGCGATGGGGATACGGCACCGCAGCACTCTCGGCGACCACGTGAAGAGCCTGTATATACGTTGGGCGATCTACGGACTGCTGTTCGGCCTGCTGCCGGGAATCGACAATGCCGCCCACGTGGGCGGGCTGACCGGGGGATTCCTGGTGGGATGGCTGGCCGGCGTGCCGCGGCAGGACGCGCCCGGCGGGCGCCTGTGGCAAGTGGCCTCCTGGTTATGCATTCTGATTACGGCTTTGTGTTTTCTAAAGATGTACTTGTGGTTGAGCCAATCTGCGTAATAATGGGTGTATGCGAATGCGCACCCTAGCCTTGGCCCTGGCGCTGTGCTGCGGCGCCGGCACGGTGGCCTATGCGGCCCAGAATCCCGCGGCGAAAGCGGCCAAGAAGCGCGCCAGGCAAAACCGGAAGGCCATGGCCAGGCGGGTTAAATCGCAAAGAGTAAGCAAGGCGAAAGTAAAGCGCACCAAGACCCATAAGGTCGGGTGAACGCAGGCTGGCAATGGGAGGCTGGCTGCCTGAACAGTCAGGCCTCTGGAGGTTGCGAAACGGGTGCGTGTTGGATACAGTGAAATGGTCGGCACGAGTCGTGCGCGCCCGTAGCTCAGTTGGATAGAGCGTCTGGCTACGAACCAGAAGGTCGGCAGTTCGAATCTGTCCGGGCGCACCATAGAATCAATAATTTACAGATCAGATGACATGCTCTGGAGCCGGTTGGGTAGCAACCTGCTTTTGAGCCTCGCGCAAATACAAGTGGCGGGTGCGTCCCCGCATCCGGTGACGCAGTTACCGTCTGGATGCCCTTCTCTTCGTCGAACCCCGGCTTCGCCGCCTGAGCGTCGCAACTCTTCGATGCGCGAGTGCGGGCCAACGGGCCGGGGCGAGGAATTGACCTCGGGCGGTTTGCGGAGCTTTCCGCTATTGCTCCATCAGCGGTTGGTAGTCACCGGTGTCCCAGCCACATTCTGGACGATGCTGCCGCCGCCCCGGCCGGCGCGCGGCGGTTGATCCGCACCTGCGGCCCGTGCGAGCGGCGGGATTCAGGCGGCGGCCGGAGGCCGGGAGAACGCGAGAGACGCGCGCCCGCCTGTGGCGAGATCCGCGGCGGGAACGTGGGCGTCTGGCAGGCGACACTCGGGCGCCAATGGGACGCGGTTCACGTCTTCACCCGTTTTCTCCCGTCTTCTCGATGGACTCTCACGAATCGCCCCCGATCTGATGTACGATCGGAGTGCTGGGCCCCCAACCAGATCATGCCAAGTGCCGAGGCGCCACAGGGCCGCCGTCCAGAAACGTCCGCGAGCGGAACGGAGCGGTGGAAAGAGGCCGGTGTGCCTGGACCAGAAACCTGGTTGGCGCAATGGATCGAGGAAAACGGCGGCTGCCCGGGACCCCTGGAGATCCGCATGCGGCCGGACGGCGAGCGCGGCATGCATGCCTCGAGGGCCATCGAGCCCGGTGAGCTGCTGCTGGAAGTTCCGGCGCGCTGCATGGTGACGGCCGAGACGGTCCGGAGTTATCCGTTGGGGCGACGCGTGGCCGATGGATGGCCGGTTGGGAAACTGGGACAAATCGGCCTGGCGGTGTTCCTGTTGGAGCAGAGACTGACCGGCGATCCATGGTGGGCCCCGTACCTGGCGTCGCTTCCGGATCGTTGGAACCATCTGCCCCTGTTCTACGGGGACCAGGAGATGCGGTTGCTGGAGGGGTCGGCGATCCCGGCCATGGTTGTGCGGCGAAGAGCCGAGTACGTCACCGAGTTTGCGCGCGTGGCCGGTCTGGCGCCGGACTTGGGAAGGTTCTCGGTGGAGGACTACATGCGCGCGCGGGTGGCAACCACTACGCGAAGCTTTGCCGACCGCCGGGCAGATCCTTCAATCCCAACACTGGTGCCCCTGGCGGACATGATGAATCACCGGCAACCCTGCGATGCCGTATGGGGTTTCTTCCGCGACCGCGACGTCTTCTGCATGCGCTGCACGAGGCGTATGAAAGAAGGCGATCCGGTGCACACCGATTACGGGATCCGGTCGAACACCCACTTCCTGCAGTATTACGGGTTCACCGTAGACGACAATCCGCATAACGAGGCGGCCCTTTGGGTCGCTCCGCCGGCCTGGGGACCGGAACTCGACCGGCGGTCGCGCGAGTTCGGGGAATTGGATCGGGGGCGCCGGTGCTTCCGGCTTTTGGGACGCAACCCCGATGAAGGCGCGCCGGTGCTCTCGTTCTTCCGGCTGGCGTTGGCCCGAGGCGACGAGGTGGCGCGGGCAATGGCTGCAGCGTCGGGAGAGATTCCAGTGTTGAGCAAACAAAACGAGAACGCGGTGATGAGGGCCCTTGGGCATGCCTGCCGGAATGCGCTGCGGCGTTATCCGACAAGCCTGGAGGAGGACGACGCACTCCTGGCGGCAGGGATTACCGGCAACGCACGGAATTGCATTGTGGCGCGGCGGAGCGAGAAGGACGTGCTGCGAGCGTGGGCCGAGTGGGCGGACCGGGGGCCGATCGCCGTCAGCCGAATTTGAGACTGCCGGATCGAATCGAGAAGAGCCACTGAGGGGCTGCGACCCGCCGGGAAACCAACCTTGCGGCCGGCGCCTTCCCGCGAGCGCACGTGTTCGACTGAGAGGGGCAAGCCTCGGTAACAGCCGTGCATCTGCCAGCCTGAGCCCGTAACAGACCGCCCGCGGTTGCCGTTTCAATTCGAACCGGGGCGCAGCGCACCTGCGCTCGACTAGCTCACGGATCGGCAGCACGGAACCGAAGTCCAGTCGATGTTCGTATCCACCTTAG
>JASHSS010000306.1 GCA_030038565.1 Bryobacteraceae bacterium | reverse complement strand
TTGCGGGAGGCCAGGGGCCGGAGGAGAGGCGGCGCGAGAGGGGCGGGAAAATGACGGAACGAACTCGGGCGGACTTGGTTGCGGGAGGCCAGGGGCCGGAGGAGAGGCGGCGCGAGAGGTGCGGGAAAATGACGGAACGAACTCGGGCGGACTTGGTTGCGGGAGGCCAGGGGCCGGAGGAGAGGCGGCGCGAGAGGGGCGGGAAAATGACGGAACGAACTCGGCCGGACTTGGTTGCGGGAGGCCACGGGCTGGAATAGACGGCGGGCGGGGGCAGGGAGGGGTTGCGGAACGAACCCAATTCCCGCCCATCCCATAGAAACCGTGGGGCTTGCACCCGGCCCGCCGAAGGGCCGGTGACGGTGGTGGCGACTGGGGCAGGGCCCAAAGAATGGCGGCATTTCGATGTTCCAGACAAAATTACGGAACGAACCCATTTTCCGAACCTATCCTATTGAAAAAAAGTGGCTTGTAGATTTCGAATCGAACCCAATTCACCACCCGGGGGGCGAAGGGTGCGAAGGGCCTTGCCCACCTCTGGTATAACACGGGCGGGCGAGCATTTCGCGGACCCCTGGACCCTAAGTATTTGAATTCAGGGAGCCGTGACGGAGAGCCGGCCTGGTGAATGCCAACGGCGGCGCTGCGCTTGGCACGGGAGGGGATGAAAATGGGCGCGAGCCGGGGACACTGTTTGATGGGCGCGGTTGGAAGGTTGGGGGCACAGCGTGGTCGTGGGGCCCATCGGTGAGTGCTAAACCACTGATTCCGTGGTCGCTAGCGGCAGAGATTTTCAAGGGACCGGCACAACAAAACCCCCGAAACAGGTATGTTTTCAGACCTGTTTCTTATATAATCGCTCCCAATATGGGCGCCGCGGATATGACGGAGCTCTTGCAGCGGCTGGCGCGGGGGGATAAGGCGGCGGAAGCCGAACTGTTTCCATACGTTTACCGCGAGTTGCGCAGGATCGCCAAGGCTTGCCTGCGGGGCGAGCGGCCGGAACACACCTTGCAGGCGACCGCACTGGTCAATGAGGCTTACCTGAAGCTGGTGGCCGGGCCGCCGATCGACTGGAAAAACCGGGCGCACTTTTTCGGCGTGGCGGCTCAGGGGATGCGGCGGATCCTGGTGGACTACGCACGGCAGCGGGCGGCGCGGAAAAGGGCGGGAGTGCGCATCGACCTGGACGAAGAACTGATCGTGTCGCCGGAGCGGTGCACCGAGATCGACCAGCTTCACGATGGCCTGGAGGAGTTCGCCAAGTTCGCTCCGCGCGCCGCCAAGGTGGTGGAGTTGCGCTACTTCAGCGGGTTGACCGAAGAAGAGATCGCGGAACTGCTGGGGGTTTCGGCAAAGACCGTCAAGCGCGATTGGAAGATGGCTCGGGAATGGCTCCGTGACGAACTCTCCCCATGAGCCGCCGGATGTGACGGCGGGGCGGCCGGATGTCCCTTCCCCGCCGCCGAATCCGCCTGGTACAGAGACGATGCCGCGAAAGCGCCGCCCCATTTCGCCAGAGCTGTGGCTTCGTGCCGAGGCGCTCTTCGAGAAGCTGGAGGAGTCGAGCGACCCGGAGGCGCTGTTGCGCGCGGAGCCGGACGCGGAACTGGCCGAACTGGTGCGGCGGTTGTGGGAAGGAAGCCGCAATGCGGGCGGGCCCGGATTTCTGGACAAGACGCTGACGGTGGTGCGGGAACTGGCGGGATCGCCGGAGGCGCGGTTCCAGGCGGGGCAGAAGCTGGCGGGACGATTCAGGGTGGAGGGTCCGCTGGGCGCCGGGGGGATGGGCGAAGTCTACCTGGCGTACGACGGGGTGCTGCACGAAAAAGTAGCGCTGAAAACCATCCGGCGCGACATGGCGTTGGACCCGGCGATTGCGAGGCGGTTCCTGGCGGAGGTGCGCAACGCCCGGCGGGTGACGCACGCGCACGTCTGCCGGATCAACGACATTTTCGACGAAGGCGGGATTCCGTTCTTCACCATGAAGTACCTGGAGGGGGTGCGGCTGAGCGATTGGCTGGGGTCTGACGGGGGCGCGGCGGCCGGGGTGGGGGAGCGGGTGCGGCGGCGGATCGCGCTGGAACTGGCGGAGGGGCTGGCGGCGGCGCATCGGGCGAACATCATCCACTGCGATTTCAAGCCATCGAACGTGATTCTGACGGGGCCGGCGGGGAACCCATCGGCGATGATCACGGATTTCGGGCTGGCGCGCGCCTTCGGGCCGACAGGACAGTTCGGTGAAAAGGCGAGCGGGCCGGCGGCGGGAGGCGGCGAAGGCGGAAGCGCCACGACGGCGGAGACGGCGCCATCCGGGCCGGCGGGGGATGCCACGGAAAGCGGCGCGGCCAGCCGGACGCTGAAAGGGGGCACCCACGGGTACATGGCCCCGGAGCTTCAGGCGGGCGCGCCGGCCAGCGTGCGCACGGACATTTATTCCTACGGGAAGGTGCTGGGGGAACTGTTGCCGGGGCATCGGCTGGCGGGGCAGTGTGCGGCGGAGCGGCCGGAGGAGCGGCCGGACTCGCTGGATGCGGTGGTGCGCGCGCTGGGCGGCGGGATGACGCGGCGGCTGTGGCTGGCGGGCGGGGCGGCGGCGGCGGCGGGCGTGGCGGCGGGGTCGTATGCGCTGCTCTCGCGGCCGCGCTTCGTGCTGGCGAGCCGGCAGAGAGTGGCGGTGAACGGATTCCGTCCGGGCGGGCAGCGCGCGTTTGTGCTGCGCAACCTGGTGGTGACGGCGCTGCGGCAATCGCCCCTGCTGATGGTGATGGCGGACGACCGGCTGCGGGCGCTGCTGCGGATGCTGAAGTACAAGCCGCAACTGCCTGCGGAGACGACCGGGCTGCTGGCGCTGGCGGCGCGGGAAGGGGCGCTGGCGATTGAGGGCGCGGTGGAAGCATCGGGCGGGGGCCTGCGGCTGCTGCTGCAGGTATTTCCGCAGGGCGAGAACCGGCCGGCGCTGCAGATTGCGGAGGAAGTGGACGATGGCCGGCAGGTGGTGAAGCTGGCGGACCGGATGGCGCTGCGGCTGCGGAGGGAGTTGGGGGAGAGCGCGGGATCGCTGCGGACCGGGTACAGGCCGTTGGAGCAGGTGACCTCGGCATCTCCGGAGGCGGTGGAGTTGTACTACCGCGGTTTGGAGGAATACAACCAGGCGCACGCCAGGGACGCTCTGACGTGGTTTGACCAGGCGTTGCGCATCGACCCGAATTTCGTGATGGCGATCATGCAATTCGGGATCGCACTGGCATCGCAGGATGAGCTGGCTTCGGCGCTTCCTTATTACGAGCGGGCCTTTGCGCTACGCAACCGGGTGAGCGAGCGGGAGCGGCTGTGGATCGAAGGGCGCTATTACAACATCACCTGGGATTATGTTTCGTCTCTGGCGACCTGCCGCCGGCTGGTGGTACTGTTCCCGGAGGAGGCGACCTTTCAGCGCAATGTGGCGTTCGCGGCTACCCGCGTGGGCAGACCGCAGGACGCATTACCGTTTTGCCAGCGGTCCCTGGAGTTGGACCCAGACAACGAGAGCGGGCGCCTGGAGTGGCTGGTGGATCACTGTGATGCCAACCTGTACGATGAGGCCTTGGCCAAGCACCGCCAGTTCCGGGACGACGGCGACACCAATTCCCTCTTGGATTACGCAGCGGGCGTGGCGTACACCGGGAAGGGGGAATTCGAAAACGCCGTGGCGGCATTTGTCCGGATGGGCGCGGCGCCGGAGCGCGAGCGTTACGCGCGTTTAAAGCGCTCAATCCCGTTGATTGCTTCCGGCCATTGGGCGGAGGTGGCGTCTGAGTTGGCATCGGAGATCGCTTACGACAGCGCGGTGAGCGAGGAACTGCGGCAGATGAGCCGCCGCTACTGGCTGGGGATGATGCAGGTGTGGATTGATAAGCCCTGGGAGGCAGTTCCGCAGGCCGAGATCCTCTGCCGGCTGGACGCTACCCCGGCGTGGTTTGAATGCCTGCGGGAAGGGTCCATGCTGGCATTGGAGAGCGGTCAGACGGCGCTGGCGGGCCAGGCTCTCGAGCGTCTGCGCGAGATTGAGCGCCGTTGGCCTTCCACGGATTCGCATGGCTCGCGGGCTTTGCTGGAAGGGCTGGTGGTAGCGTCGTTCGATGTGGAGCGCGCACGCGGTTTGATGGCGGAGGCTTTCGGATTGTGGCCCGATCCGATCACGCTTTATGCAGTGGGCCGGTTCCGAAGCCAGCATGAGGATCTTACAGGAGCGCTGGCCGCCCTGGAGGTGCTCGAAGAGGCGCGCGGCCGCGCCTACCGGCTGTTCTTTCCGGGACTGGTGGCGCTGGGGCGGATCGAGCGGGCCCGAGTGCTGGCGCGAATGTCCCGTTTCGAGGAATCGGGACGCTTATATAAGCGAGTCCTGGAAGATTGGGGCGGCCGGGTTTCCGGGTATGCTCTCGGCAAACAGGTTCGCAGTGAATACACCAAGTTGATTAGTATGCAAACACAGGTTCAAGGAGAGAGACATGATTGATCTGTGGGAGATGATGGGACGCCTGGTAACGGACCCGGAGTTCCGGGCCGATTTGACCAGCAACTTCCCGAGCGGCACGACCTACACGCCCGATGCGCACTGGCGCATCAAGATTCCGGCTAACTATCCCCCGAACGCCCAGTATGGGGACGAGTACGACAGGATGCGCACGCTGGTGCATCAGTATATGCCCAAACCGCTCTCCCTGATGGCGTTGGGGGAGATGATCTGGGCGCTCACCTTCGACCAGTTCCATACCCGGCTGAACGATTTGGGAGACGCCATCGGAGACTATATGGAGGATCACAACCTGCCGGACGACAATCTGTTTTATATCGCGCTGGGCGCCCTGATCCTCGACCAGTATCTTCCCATCGAACTGTTCTCGAGAGGGAACTGGCACAGGTTTGGTTTCGCGGCCTTAGGTCAGCGAGAGCGCAAGATACTCGCGGACCTCGCCAATCCCCAGCCCGGGCCCCAAGGTGAAATCGCCGCATTGGCGAACAACCTTTGCGTCCTGTTGTGGGATCACGAGTGCAACGACAGCGCGGTGGAGTGGCCTGCGCACACCCACCCGGTAGCTCTTTACGATTCCAACGACCTCGATGGCGAGGAAGAAACCAATCTGGAGAGCGAATGAAACGGCGGCGATTGGCGTGGATTCCGGCGCCGGTACTTTTGGCGCTGGCGGTGGGGCACAGCGCGCCCCAGCGCCAGCCCGATGCGGGTTCCCTGCCGCCCGTGTTGACGAGTCTTGGAAAACTCGTCGGGCAGGTCTCTTTCCGCGACGGGACGCTGACGCCGAATTCCGTTATTGTTTTGCAGCAGCAACTGAAAATCGCCAGGGCCGCGGGCGGCGAAGGCCCGGCCGCGGACACGCAGTATAAGAATTTCGTGAACCGGTCGCTGTTGATTCGCGATCACAACGTCCTGGACTCTCCGGGCTTCCAGCGCTGGGCCTTCGCGCCGCTGATTCGCAGAACGTTTTCCACCTTGGGGTACTCAGGGTCGGTGGACCAGGCGGTAAAGGACTGGGGATCCAACCTGGAACGATCGCTCTTCGCCAACTGGTGGCGGCAGAACAATGGTACGGCCAACCTGGATGCAGTCCCTTTGCGCCTCTTGGCAGTGGCCAACCGTCTCGACAAGGGGCAGCCCTGTCCTTCCGGCACATGCGGCGCGGAAATCCGGTTCGTTTATGGCGGCACGCCCTACGCGGATATCCAGCATCCGTACTTCACGCTCGGCCTGGAGTATGTCCTGGACTTCCAAGACGGGAAACTGCAGGACGCAGCGAGGTCCTGGGCCAATCTGGACAATGACCAGCTTTGGAGCAACGCCGGGGATGCCGCCGGCGAAGTCGGTAAAGCCCTGGACACGATGTATTCGTTATGGTCCCAGGGTTCCATGACGGTTCGCATTCGGGTGAACAGCCGTGCGTCGGATGCCGGGCTCTGGACCTTGGAGCAGTACTTTCTGAGTGGGCAGGCGCCGCCCTTCGCACAGGCTCCCCTGGATCAGCAATACACTACTTCGCTGGACGATCGGTGTGTCTCCCGTAAGTTGAGGGATTATGTCCTGACGCCCGAGTTGCGTCAGAGTGTGATCCATAACGGATACAATTTCTTTCAACCCCCGGGGAGTTGCTCCGTCGGCAGCTCGCGGCGAACGGCGAAGGTGACGGGCAGACACGATAGCCTGGCCACCTGCGACCCCAAGCTCCCCAACCAATATGTTTTGACCTTGGATAAGGGGATTGTCGCTACAGGGGTCCGCAACGATGTGAGCGTTGACGATCTCCGCCAGGCATTCTCGTTCAATTCCTGCACCGGTTGTCATGGAATTGAAACCAAGGGAGTGAAAGGACAGAGCTACGACGACGGTGGCGATCCGGCAATGGACGAGTATACTCACTTCGACCAGATCAAGTATCGCGAGGCAGGGCAGGACAGCATGCTGGCGGCGTTCTTCACGGGCGGCAGCAATACCGATCCGCTATTGGCCCCCTGGACGATCGATAAACCGCATGTCATGCCCGGTTGTGGGGACCCGCCTCAATCCCGCAGCTACAACTACCTCTTGATGCGGGCGCTGTTTCACACGGTTTTATTGAACCCGCTGTTTCCGAATCCCTGGAAAATCATCACCGACAACGGGTATTTTACTCCGCGGGCGGATTAAAGGGCTGGATTGCCGAAAGGGCTGGGCGGGCTGGCGAGCACCCCACCCGGCCCTACTCCTGCTATGCTTTTAGCGATAACGCTATGCACATCCGCACCTTTTCCCTCGCTTTCCTGCTCCTCGCCCCGGCCGCCTTGGCGGCCGACCTGACGGGCAACTGGGCGGCCGGCAGTCCGGGCGCCGATGGGGTCACGCGCAAGACTTACTTCGATCTGAAGCAGGATGGGGCGCGGATTACGGGGCACATCCGCGCGGGGCAGTTTTATTACTCGATCAAGGAGAGCACGGGCGGGGCGGAGGGGTTTACCATCACGGGGAGCATGATGGACACCGGGCACAAGGAGCGCACGGTGAAGTACGAAGGGCGGCTCGAGGGGGATACGCTGCGCATCGGCACCAGGCGGCGGCCGGATGCGCCGCTGGCGGAGATGACGGCACGCCGGGCGCCCGCGGGGGAAGGGGCTTACCCGGCGCGGCTTCCGCTGCCGGCGCTGCACAAGGTGCCGGATAACGGGCTGGCGAGGACGCCGCCGATGGGGTGGAACAGTTGGAACAAGTTCGCGGGGCGGGTGGACGACGCTTCCGTGCGCGGGATGGCCGACGCCATGGTTTCGAGCGGGATGAGGGACGCCGGCTATATCTATATCAACATCGACGACACGTGGGAAGGCGGGCGCGACGCCCAGGGCAACATCACCACCAACAAGAAGTTTCCGGACATGAAGGCGCTGGCGGATTATGTCCACGCGAAGGGGCTGAAGCTGGGGATCTACTCGTCGCCCGGCCCCAACACCTGCGCGGGTTACGAAGGCACTTACGGGCACGAGGAGCAGGATGCGCGCACGTGGGCGCGGTGGGGCATCGACTATCTGAAATACGACTGGTGCGGCGCGCGCAACCTTTACACGGACGAGGAGATGCAGGCGGTGTACCAGAAGATGGGGGACGCGCTGCGGGCGGCGGGGAGGCCGATCGTTTACAGCCTGTGCCAGTACGGGTTCGCGGACGTGTGGAAGTGGGGCGCGGAGGTGGGGGGCAACCTGTGGCGCACCACGGGCGACATCCGCGACACGTACGATTCCATGGAGAAGATCGGCTTTGCGCAGGATGAACACGCGCCATTCGCGGGGCCGGGGCACTGGAACGATCCGGACATGCTGGAGATCGGCAACGGGGGCATGAACGAGGACGAATACCGGACGCACATGAGCTTGTGGTCGATTCTGGCGGCACCGCTGCTGGCGGGCAACGACCTGCGGGATATGCCGGCGGCGATCGCGGCCATTCTGATGAACCGGGAGGTGATCGCGGTGGATCAGGACCGGTTGGGGAAGGAGGGGCGGCGGGCGTGGCAATCGGGAGAGCAGGAGATCTGGGTGCGCGAACTGGCGGGCGGCGGGCGGGCGGTAGCGGTGTTCAACCGGGCGGCGGCGCCGGCCACGGTGGCGGTGAACTGGGCGGAGCTGGGCATTCCGAAGCCGTCCGGGGCGCGCGATTTGTGGGCGCATCGGGACCTGGGCACCGGGGAGACGCAGTCGGTGACGGTGGCGGCGCACGGTGTGGCGCTGTGGCGGGTGAAGTAGCGGGGCGGCTCTATGGGCGCACGGCGTTCCACACCATTAAGAGGGTGAGGGCGATCATGATCACACTGGTGGAGACGGCTACGACGTTCTCCCATCGGCCGTTTTTGTGCGCGCCCATGAGGGCGGGCTTGTTGACCAGCAGGAGCATGTAGATGAGGACGAAGGGGATGAGCACGCCGTTGGCGACCTGGGAGAGCAGGATCAGTTTGAGCAGGGGGATGTGAGGGATCAGGACGACTCCGGCGCCGATGACGATCAGGCCGGTGTAGAGGGAATAAAAGATGCGGGCCTCGGAAAAGCGGCGGTCGACGCCGGATTCGAAGCCCAGGCCCTCGCATACGTTATAGGCGGTGGCGAGGGGCAGGATGGCGGCGGAAAGCAGGCCGGCGTTGACGAGGCCGAGGGCGAAGAGGGCCGAGGCGAACTGGCCGGCGAAGGGCTTGAGGGCCTGGGCGGCTTCGGCGGCGTCGTTGATTTCGCCGTGGCCCGACTGGTGGAGGGTGGCGGCGCAGGCCACCACGATGAAAAAAGCGATCACGTCGGTGACGATGCAGCCGATGATCACGTCCCAGCGGGCGGTGGGGTATTCGCGCGCGGTGACGCCCTTCTCGACGACGGAAGCCTGCAGATAGAACTGCATCCAGGGGGTGATGGTGGTGCCGATCAGGCCCACGATCATGGTGATGTAAGCGGGATCGCGGCGGAACTCGGGGACCACAGTCTTGATGAGGGCAGTGTGCCAGTCGGGATGGGCCAGAAAAGCGGAGACGGGGTAGGCGAAGTAGACCAGGGAGCCGATCACGAGGATGCGTTCCACGGGGCGGTAGGTGCCTTTGACGATCACCAGCCAGACCAGGGCTGCGCCGGCGGGGACGGCGAGGTACTTGCTGACGCCGAAGATGCCCATGCCGGAGGCGATGCCGGCGAACTCGGCGAAGATGTTGCCGAGGTCGGCGAGCGAGAGGACGGCCATGGTGAAAAAGGTGAGGCGCAGGCCGAATTCCTCGCGGATGAGATCGGAGAGGCCTTTGCCGGTGGCCACGGCCATGCGGGAGGCCATCTCCTGCACCACGATGAGGGCGATGGTGGTGGGGACGAGGGTCCACAGGAGAGCATAACCGTATTTGGCGCCGGCCTGGGAGTAGGTGAGGATGCCACCGGGGTCGTTATCGACGTTGGCGGTGATGAAGCCTGGGCCGAGGACGGCGATGAGGGCGGCCAGGCGGTAGCGGAGGAGGCGCAATCCGATGGGGCGGGGGCGCCGGGAGCGCTTGCTGAGCAGGTCGTGTCCGGTTTGCTTGGTCACAGGCTGAGAAAGGCGCGGCGACCGCGGGCTTGCGGTCCACGGCTTCCATCTTACCGTCTGGCGTGGGATTTGCTGAAGTCTTTTGCGGAAAAAGGAGATGGCGGAAAAATAGCGCGGTTCCGGGGGGAGCGACAAGAAAATGCCACGGCGACGATTGGGTTCCCGGCGAAATGCATGATTTAGCGGGTGGGCGCGAATGGCCGGCGAAGTGCGGTGCAGCGTGGAGGGCCGGCTCTTGGAACCGGCCGCATCGAATCATCGACCTATGCATTGCGCCAATCTTAGAAGAATCGGCACAGTCCCGCTACTCGTGGCGGGGCTGGCCTTGGGGGTTCAGGCTCAGAGCCCCGCTCCGCAGCCGGGCACGGGAAGCCCGAAGGCCTCGGCGGCGAAACCGGCCGCGGCATCCGCGCGCAGCCAGGGGGCCAGGGCCAAGCCGATGGCAGGCCCGGATATCGTCAACACGAACTCGGAAGTATTTTTCAATGTTGTGATCGACGCAGGCCAGACGGTCTCGCTCGATTCGACGCTGGATTACACATCCGCCGGGACGGTGGCCGTGGCGGTGGATTGCCCGGGATGCACCACCGAAGCCACCTCGCTGGGGAGCGCGGGCCTGAAACTGAATGCTGCCTGGCTGGTGCCCAACGCCAATACCTACATGTTCACGGAGAATGAGTCCGGGAACGCCCTGGCCTATTGGGATGCCGGCGGGGCCATCTTCAACGTCTACGGGTCGCAGTTCCGGCTGAATCTCCAGAACAGCGGGAGCCAGGGGATTCTGCTCCAGCAGGTGACGCTTTTCCTGCGGGGCCAGTAAGGAGACGGGCGGGAGCGTCGGGCGCCGGCGAATCAGCCCGAGCGGTCCGGAAGGGATCGCGGCCGCACCCGCCGGGATGAAAATGGGCCTGAGGGCGACTCTCGCGAGGGAGGCCCTCCGAAAATTGAGCGACAAGAAAAAAGGCCGCGGCAGAGACTGGCGCCGCGGCCTGATTGCGAGTAAACGTCGCGAGGAGAGGAAACGACCTTCACCGGAGGGCCCGCAGGAGACCCGGGCCGCGGTGAAAAAGGGGGTCCCGGTCAGTATTGATAGCCGAGGCCCACCGTGGGAACGAAGTCTTGCAGGATGCTGCCGTAATGCGTGCCGGGGGCCGGGGTGAGCACCTGCGTGGGGAAGCCGGTGAGGTAATCGTGAAGCTCCAGGCGCAGCGAGAGGCGCGCGGTGAGAGCGTAGCGCAAGCCCACGCCGACATCGCCCATGGGCTTGATGCTGTGGGTCTTGGTGAAATAGCCGAACTGGCTGAGCGGCTGGTAGGCTTGCTCGCGTCCGGTGCCGTCGAAGAGTTTCATGCCTCCGCCGCCGGCGACGAAGAACTGGGTGCGCGAGGCGCGGTTGGTGTGAAGCACCAGATCGTAGTAGACGACCTGCGCGACGCCCGAGAAGGTCGCCGAACTGCCCGCGCTCGAAAGCTTCAGATCGCTGTCGTAGAGGCCGTAGTGCAGTTCGCCCGAGAGGCGCGAATAGATGGTCTGGCCGAAGAAGGCGTCGAAGCCGGGGCCGTTCTGGAAGCCGGCGGTGGCCCCCGCCAGAGGCGCGCTGACGGACACGGTGTTGAGGAAGCCTCCGCCGCCGGCCCCGCCGAATTCCCACTGCTGGGCCAGACATCCGGCCGCCGCGGCGGCCAGCAACAGAATCGATTTGGCTATGGTTCGCATGACTGTATTCCGACTAACTGGTTTCTTCTAACTTCCTACCTGTGACTTACTAATTCACCACCCGCACATTGACGGTGGTCTGGCCGCCGCCCTGGTTGATCACCAGGGGGATGCTGAGGCCCTGGGGTATGGTGAGCGCGGCGGTGGCATTAATCTGGTACACGCCGACTTCTCCGGGAACCAGGCCGGCGTAGGAGACGCTCATGGGCACTCCGCCCAGGGTCAGCGCGGGCACGGTGATGGCGGATGCCAGCGTGCCGGAGGGCGCGGCCTGGCCGGTGGGCACGGGCGGCGCGGTAACGCCGAGGCCGGTGAGATAGATCACGACGGAATCGTTGGGATGGATGGGATTGGTGGGGGTCACCAGTTGCCCATCGTCGGCGCGGACAATCGTGGCGAGACCGGTTTCGGGGCCGGCCGTTCCACTCAGGAAGATCGCCGGGGCGTTGTCCTGAATGATGAGGTTGAAATTGTTGCTGACGCCGCCGGGCGTTACCAGAACCATGGTGGCGTTGCCGTCCACGGTGAAGGGCAGTTGTCCGTTGATCTGGGTGCTGGAAACGAACAGCACGGGAACGGCCACGCCGTTCACGGTAAGGCAGGATTCGCCGAGCGCGGTGGGCAGGGGAATCTGCTGGGTGGCGATATTGACGGGGCTCAACTGCTCCCCGTAGATGCTGATCAGGCCGCCGGGCGCGACGGGGCTGGAGCCGTCGGCGGCATTCACCACCGATGTAATCTGCGGAATGGCCACCGCCGCGGCATAGTTGGCGGGGATGATGGTGATGCCCGAAACGGAGAGCGAAATCAGGGCGCTGCCGTCGTAGAGAGCCGCCAGCGAGCGGATCAGCGGCTGGGCGCTGGTGCCGCCCAGAGGCGCTTCGACCAGCGGAGTGGGAGCGATGCTCAGGCTGGTGGCGGGGTTCACCGACTCGATTACTCCGGGATTGGTGAGCGCCGATTGGCTGGTCTGGTAACCGGACTGGGAAACGAACACGAACCCGGCCGGGGTGCCCTGGCTGGTATCGAGAGTGGCCTGCGGCACGAGGGAAGCGTTGAGTAGGTTGACGCCGGCCAGGTAAGTTCCGAAACTGGACGCGCCGTAGGGACCCGCGATGCTAGTGACGTCATGCCGGGAGGCGGTGAAAGTATTGGCATTGGCGTCGTAGAGCATCACGTTGCCGTCGGGGGAGACCAGCAGGATGGCGCCGCCATTGGAGGCGGCGGCCAGCACCGCGCCGGGATTGATGCTGTTGGTGTAGATGCCCAGGGAAGGCAGTTCGTAGGCATCGTAATTCAACATGTCGATCTGATCCACGGCGCCCGGAGCGTCGCCGGCCACATCGCGCGCCAGGGCTAGCAGGGCGTTGCCGGAAGCTGCGATGGAGCGCGGATAGTGTCCCGGAGGAAACTGGATGGGCGGCTGCTCGGTGAGCGAGTTCAGATCGAAGACAAAGGCCTGCTGCGAGTTATCGTGGCCGACGATGAGCGAGTTCTGATCCATGGTGATGGCCATCTGGGTGGGCGTGGTGGAGGTGCGCAGGGCGGCGATCTGGGTATAAGTGGTGGAATCGAATACCAGTACCTGGTTACGATCCTGCTGCACGACATAGAACCGGCTGCGGGCCGGGTCGGCCAGGATATCGGTGAGAACACCGGGGATATCCACGAAACTGCCGCGCTGGTCGGGATTCTGATTATTGACTAACAAGCGGATGGAAGGCGGCACATTGACCGCCAGGGTGGAACTAATCGTGAGCGGTATGGTGAGGGTGCCGGTCTGGTTCTTGAAGGCGGTGGGATCGACGCTGATCTGGACCGCCGCGGGGGTGGTTCCAAAGCCGGGCGTGATGGTGACGCCGTTGGGAGCGCCGGAAATCGCAAAATCGGTTTGTCCGCCGCCCGGATCGCTCAGGGTGATGGTCTGGGTGATGGCGGTGCGGGAGCAGGAATTGGTGTGCGCCACCACGTCGGTGACCGAGGGATAGACGCGGTGGAACTGATTGAGCTGGCCGATGGGCAGCACCAGCACGCCGCTGTCGCTGACGGCGTAAATGGTGTTCCCGTCGGGCGAGAGGATCATGCGCCCGGTGATGTTTTCGGGCAGTTGCAGGGTGTCCTCGACGGTGAGATTGTCCGCATCCATAATTGTGAGCGCCGGCGGCCCGGTGGTGACCGGAGCCGCCGACGATGAGGAGGACGATGAGGAGGAGCTCGAGGAGGATGTGGAGGCGGGACTGGCTGCGAGGATCTGGGCGTAAATCAAGCCGGTGGCGGAATCCACCAGGCTGCCGCCGATATTAGTGGAGGTGATGGAGTTAGGAAACTGGGCCAAGTCGTGGGCCATGGCATCCAGTTTGTACTGGCCGATGAGGGCATAACTTCCGTCGGAGGCCACGCTGACGCGCGGCAGCGGCTTGGGCGAAGCCACCAGGCTGACAGCGTATAACCCGGAGTTCATCTGGTAGTGGATGAAGGCCTGGGAAGAGGCATCGTTGGCGATGCCATACACCGTGGTGAAGTCGGGCGAAACGGAGAGAGTCGCCTGGATCACCTGCGCGGGAAAGGTTCCGGGGCTGACCGGCAGGGTCTGGCCGATACTGGCAAAGGTGGCGACCGAGACCAGCGCGCCGGAGCCGGGGGTGAACAGGGAGATGCCGGCGGTGGTGACGATCATGGCTTGGTCATTGGCCAGAAAGGCGACCGCCAGCGGACTATCCCCGGTGGTGAACGTCTGGATCGTGTTACTGGCCAGGTTCAGGAGCGTGATGGAGTTGCCGCTCGGGTTGGGGGTCGCGCTGTTGCCGTACTGGGCGATGATCAGGTACTGCGAATCCGGCGAAAGGGCGATAGCCCCGGGCTGCGGCGCCACGTTGATGGAAGTCTGAACGGCCAGCGTCTTGAGATTCATCACGTCGATCCGGTTGCCGGCGAAATCGGCGATATACAACAGACCGCGGGACGAGTCCAGAGCGATATCGGAGGAAGTGCCGCCGATCGCCACCACGCTTCCAAATGTGGCCGCGGCCGCCGGCCGGGCTGCAAAAGCCGCCGCCATGGCGGTCGAGAAGAGGAGAACTTTCCAGGACATAGAAGAACCTTTGGACTTCCCAATTAAAATGCCGCGCACGGGGCTCAATCAATGATCGAAATGGCTAATAAGTCCCGCATTACCAAAGTTAGCCATGTATTTCCGCGAATTTATTTCTATACTGGCACGCGTGGGCAGCTCTCTCCCGCGCCGGGATACGGCAGAGCGGGAGCGTCGGGACCCTTAGGCCATGCGCAGATTTCTAATTAACTTCGCGGTATTGGGCTTACTTTTCGCTGCTCGGGTGGGGGCGCAATCGATCGGCACCGCGGTGACCGTGCGCACCATTCCGAACTCGCTCTATTTCTGGGTGGACGGAGTCCAATACTCCGATAACTTCGCCGCGGTCTGGCCTGTAGGCAGCCAGCATACGCTGTGGATCGAAGTGCCGGTGCAGGACGCGGTCCAATTTAAGACCATTTACACGTTTACCGGATGGACGGACGCGAACGGAAGCGTGCCGGGCAATCCGGCGATCATCACGGCGGACCCGGCGATTCCGGAATACGACGCGAATTTCAATACGCAGTTCGCCCTCAGCTTGAGTTTTTACAGTTGCTCGACGCCGCCCTGCCAGAGTCCCGGGTCGGTGATGGTGGGCGGAACGCCGTATTCCTCCAACACCGATATTTATTTTCCGGCGGGAGCGGCGGTGCCGCTGACGGCTACGCCCAACCCCGGCTGGGTGTTTTCGGGATGGGTTCCGGCGGGCAATCAGACCATCGTGGGCTACACCGATAACGTGGTGATGAACGGGCCGACGGTGGTGTATCCGATCTTTCAGACGGCCCAGGCGGTCAACCTGGTGACGGTGCCGCCGGGGTTGCAGGTGATGGCCGACAATGTACCGACGCCGACTCCGGCGACCGAGCAATGGGGCCTGGACACGACGCATTCGGTGGGCGCCCTGACCCCCCAGCAGGATACCAGCGGGAACTGGTGGATTTTCGGGTCGTGGAGCGATGGCGGCGCGTCGACCCACACCTTTACACCCAACACGGTGGGAGGGCAGACCCTCACTCTGACCTATGCGGCGGCCGGCGGCGTGACGCTGGTGACGGTGCCGCCGGGCCTGGACCTGACGGTGGACGGGCGCAGCAACTGGCCCAACTATAACTTTGTATGGGGGGTGGGCACGACCCACCAGATCGCGGCGCCGGTCCAGGTGCTGGATGCCCAAGGCAACGCCTGGGGCTTCAGTTCCTGGTCGAACGGGGGGGCGGCCTCCCAGAGTTACGTGGTGCCGGCGGGCGGGCAACGCCTGACGGTCACTTACACGGCCATGGCGCACCTCTCGATTACCAGCCCGATCGCCGGGCTGAGCGTGACGGTGGACGGGACGGCTTGCGCCACGCCCTGCGACGTGATCCGGGCCATCGGGGCGACCGTGCACGTGTCGGCGCCGGCCAGCCTGCCGATCAACGCCACGTCGCGGGAGGATTTCAGCGGATGGCCGGGCGGGAGCGGCACGGATTGGATTCAGCCGCTGGGACCGGGGATTACCACGCTGGCCGCCAACTATCACCTGATGAACCTGCTGAGCTCCACGGCCAGCCCGGCCAATGCGGCTTCGTGGACTTTCCAGCCGGCCGCGGCGGACGGTTTCTACGATGCACTCTCGAGCGTCACGGTGACGGTCACCGGGCAGCCGGGGTACAGCTTCAGCAACTGGGCCGGGGACTTGAGCGGGTCGAATCCCACAGGGACGGTGAGCATGAACGTGCCCCGCTCGATTGAGGCGGTATTTACGAAATCGCCCTACATCGGGCCGGCAGGGGTCACCAACGCGGCCGGGGAGACGCCGCAGGCGGGGGTGGCGCCCGGGTCGATCGTGTCGATTTTCGGCGTCAACCTGGCGGCGGCCACGGCGGTGGGGCCGGCCAGTCCGATGGTCCAGACCCTGGGCGGGGTCACGGTGACGGCGGGCGGCAGCCTGCTGCCGCTATATTTCGTGTCGCCGACCCAGATCAACGTGCAACTGCCGCCGGATTTCGCTCTGGGGCCGGCCAGCCTGACGGTGAGCGCCACGGGGCAAGCGCCGGTGAGCGCCAGTTTCACGGTGGTCCAGGACGCTCCGGGGCTGTTCCAGCAGAGCGTCAACGGGCAGAACTACGCGCTGGTCCTGCACCCGGATGGTTCGCTGGTGACGCCTGCGTCGCCGGCGCAACAGGGCGAAACCCTGACGCTTTACGGCACCGGGTTCGGCCCCACCTCGACCCCGCGCCTGGAGGGATTCGCCATCCCGGCGACCCCGTCCTTCACGATCACCGACCCGCTGTCGTTGCAGGTGGCGGGGGTGGCGATCGCGCCCCAGGCGGCCTTTGCCCTGCCGGGCAGCGTGGGGGTGGACGTGGTCCAGTTCCAACTGGTCTCGGGGGTGCCTTCGGGGGCCAACGCCAACCTCTACGTGACGCTGAACGGACAGAACAGCAATATCGTGGTGTTGCCGGTGCAGTAAGGCCGCGGTAGCCTCCATACTAACTTCAGTCAACCGCCGCAGTTGACTATTGGGTCTATTGCTTCGACCGCCCCAGCGCGTTAAGGTCGAGGCGTACGGATGCGTGCCTGATTGTTATGAGTGCCCTGGGTTCCGAAATCACCGGCGGCGCGCCCGATATCGTGCGGCCGCCGATGTCCCGACCGGCGGCTCCGGGCACGCGCCGCGGCGCCGCCAGGCTGGCCATCGTGATTCCGATCTTCAACGATTGGAACTGCGCCCGAAAGCTGTTGCCGCTGCTGGACCAGGCGCTCTCGAAGACCGCCGGGGAGATCTGCGTGCTGTTCGTCGATGACGGATCGGGCAC
>JASHSS010000305.1 GCA_030038565.1 Bryobacteraceae bacterium | reverse complement strand
CGCAATACGGGGTGGTCTCCCTGGGGGTCTCGCCGGAGGTGGTGGTCAACGTCACCCGCGACCCTTCGGCGGTGCTCGCGGTGCTCCAAAGTAAGCACATGCAGAAGATCTGGCTGGAGGGCCAGACCGGAGGGGACCGGTTGGAGATGGAGCGATTCCGCCGCGATTTGAGCGACGCGCGCTATGCCTGCGATCAGGCCGGCGACGCCCCGCTCCAGGTGAAATGCCAGGCGCTGCTGGACCGCTTGCCGGAGCAGTCGCGGCAGATCGCGGAGTTGGACCAGACACTCGCGACCGAGTTCTTGCGGCAATTGCGGTCCATCGTAGCGCAGCTTGCGCGGGCGCGAGACCGGCGGACCATAGTCCTCATCTCAGACGGTTTTGAGATTGAGCCGGGACGCGAAGCCATGGCATTGTTGAATGCGTTTTTTCCATATGCCTCGCACTGTCTGGTGCCGCCGACGATCCACTGCCCGCCCAGTGAGCAACTGTCGGCCACCCGCATGACGGACGAATTCGAGCCGATTCTGAAATTGGCCGCCGCCGGGAACGTGACCATCGATACGATCGATTCGCGAGGTCTATATGGGCAAGAGGCCTTCTCCGCCTCCACCGCCGGCACTTCGCCCGCGGTAGACGGAGAAGTGGGCCGGGCCCAGCGGGCCAGCGCCGCCGTCAATGGCAATACGCTGGCCGAGATTGCCGCCGCCACGGGTGGTACGGCGTTTCACGATAGCAACAATCTGGTGGGCGGGCTGGAGCGCGACTTCGCGGATGGCCGCGACTACTACACCATCGCGTATGTTCCGGCGAATACCAACTACGACGGAAAGTTCCGGGCCATCACGGTACAGGTCCGTCCCGCGAAAGCCGTGGTCAATGCCAAGCGCGGCTACTGGGCTACGCCGGGCGCCCAGTAGCCCGCCTTCGCGCGGATGGTCAGGTTCTTGCCGGGGGTCTCAACCGTAATGCTGCGAAACTTGCCGGGCGTGCCGGCTGGGCCCGGGCTGTTCGCCGGCGTGTAGGCCAGCAGATAGTATTGGCGGCCGTCGGCCAGGGCGCTCCGGAACTCTTTCTGCAAATCCCCGCTCGAACGGAAATTAACTCCCCCGGTCAAGCGTGCGATCTGTTCCATCGCGGCGCTCGGCTCCATTGGCAGGGCCGGCGCCTGGCCGCCGGGCACGCTTTGCACGCGGGCCGTCCTGGCTCTCGAGGACCCCATGTCGCCCAAGCCCATGTCGCCACCATTGCCAGTCGCGCCGCGGCTGGCATCCATCGACTCGGTTCCCACGACCGGAGCGGCCGCGCCGCTGCGCGAATCGATCGTATCGATGATCACATTACGGTCGGCGGCCACCTGCAAGGCCGCGCGTAGGTCGGGATCGGAGTTCGCCGAATCTTCCAGCTTGAACTGCGGATGGTCCGGCAGGTAAGCCGACACGGCGGCGTAAAGCTCGGCCTTCGGATCTACGTAAAATCCGCCCGAAACCAGGATCAGCGTGCGGCCCGTGGGCAGCAGAGCCAGTTCCTCCACCACGCTCCTGAACTGTGCGTGCAGTTCCTTGGTGGGAGCGGCCCAGTGGTCGGCTTCTCCATCCACGTATTGCTTGAGCGTGTCGATTTCGGAATCGCAGTTGCGCGGGCGCATTCCGCAGCCGCAGCGCTTGCAGAACGAATCCATGCGAATGCGCAGGTTTTCCAGTTGTGCCGCAAGCGTCGCGGCGTCCGGCCCCACCATCGCATTCTCGAACCCGGCGCTGCGAATCTTCACCTCGATCGCCAGCGGATCTGTGGTGGCCGGCTCCAGAACCCGCATTTGCCGCCCGATGGCCATCAGAACATACTGCGCGCCGGCGCTTTTTTCCTTTCCGAAAAGGCTTTCCAGGGCCGCCCGCACTCGCGGCGCATCCGCGCGCGAGGCGTGCAGCGTATCCAGGCAGATGACGAAAGTGTGCCGCGGCGCGGCCGGCGCGGATGCAGGGTCGGACCTGCCCGGCGCCGCCTCGTTGGAAAGCGCCCCGATGTCACCGGCCGAAGCCGCCGTGTCGCTCGAAAAAGACGCGATCTTCTGTTCTACACCATCCTCCAGGATGCGGAAGTCCGACGCGTGCAGGCCGGTGACATGATGCCCTTTCTTATCGGTCACCACCACCGGCACCAGCACCTGCTGCACATCCACCCGGATGGTGGGTTCCTGGGACCACAGGACCGCGGCCGCGATGAGGAAGATCAGGCGTGGGTTCGTTCGGGTCACCATCGTTCACAGAGACGGCCGGACAGCCGCGAGCCGCCGTTCGTACTATCATATAGCCTGAAGCACTGGGTGCAGTATATGCGCGTCGCCGAGTCGAAGGCCCGCAGCCCCCACGATATCTCGCGGGCGATTTCCCTGAACCGCCGGAACTTCCTCCGCACTGTCACCGGCGCGGGAGCAGCCGCCGCATTCTTTGGCCCCGCCGCACGTCGCGGCAGGGCGGCGCCGAAGAACCGCAAAGCCGTCGTGGTGACCTTCGGAGGGGGCGCCCGCGACGACGAAACGTTCATGCCGGACGGGCGGGAGAACATTCCGCACCTGCTCAACGAACTCATCCCCCAGGCCACCTTCTTGACCAACGTTGTGAATAAGGGAATTCTCGGACACTACGTGGCGACCGCCAGCATCGTCACCGGCGTGTACGAGACCTTCAACAATTTCGCGGCCGTTTCGCCCGGCAATCCTACCGTGTTCGAGTATTTCCGCAAAGATCTCAAGCGGCCCGCCACGGATACCTGGGTGGTGGCGCCCAGCAACGGCTTCGCGCGCATCGGCGAAAGCGCCAACAAGCAGTACGGCGCGGGCCTCGGGGCGGGCGTGATTCTTCCCAAGCGCCTGCTCGCGGCCGCGCTCTCCTCCGCCGCCGATGGAGCGCAATATCAACACCTGCTGCGCGACAACTACGAAACGCCGCTCTACGCGCCGCGCCTCGCGGGGCAGCAGATCGAATTGGACCAGATGGCCGGGTTGCTGAAGCTCTCGGTGGACGATTTCGCCGCCCACGCGCGCAACCTGGCCAGTCCCGACGAGCTTTCCGTTTACATCGCCCGCCAGCTTATGCGGCAGCTCGCACCCAGCCTGCTGTGGATCACCCTTCACGATATCGACATCGCGCACTCGGGCACGTTCTCCCTGTACCTCGACGGCATCAAGCGCACCGACCGGCTGTGCGGCGAACTGTGGCAGGCCATCCAGAAGGAGCCGGAATACGCCGGCAAAACCACCATGTTCATCCTGCCCGATTTCGGGCGCGACTCGGACATCGATTCGGGCGGCAACGGATTCCAGCATCACCGCACGGGCGACGCCGTTTCCCGCACCACCTGGATGATGGTCCTGGGCCCGGATGTCAAACAGAACGTGGTGGTGGATCGGAGCGTTGAATCCACCGACCTGGTCCCCACGCTGGGCGCTTATTTCGGCTTCGATGCCAGGCTTTCCACGGGGAAGCGCATCGCGGAGGTGGGTTGAGCCATGCTCCCCGACCAGTTGACCCCCGCCCACTTCGACCGGTACCCCGCCGAGGCGCGTCAGCTCGCCACCCGCCAGATCGCGCTCTTGCGGCGTTTGCCGCTGGCGTTCCTGCCGTTGCTGCTGCGCGAGCTGATCGTTTACGACTGGAAATTTCCGGCCGAGCGCGCCGACCTGGATCGCCAGTTTACCTATCTCGGGAGCCTGGCGGCGGGTCAGTTTCAGGCCACCTTGGCGGCTTTCGCGCATTTACAACTCGCGCCCGCGCTGGAGCAGATCGACTGGGTGAACACGCCCGCCGTTTTTTCGGAGCAGCTTTCGGCGCACCTGTGGGCAACCCACCAGATCGACGCGTTTCGCGCGGCGGCCGTGGATTATGTTCGCAAGGCCACCGCTTCGGCGCCCGATCCCGCGCTGCCCACGCATCGCCTGGGAATCGCCGCCATCGGGCAGGGGGTCGCGTCCACCGATTACCGGCTCTTCCGCAAGCTTGGGCCGCAGGGCGCCTTATTCACGCAGGTGAAACCCGGCCGCGGCGTGGCGGTGCTGCTGGATGCCGCGCGGGCCCGCGCCGAAGCGCACCCGGCGCCGTATGCCCATTGGTATATCGATGGCGGCGCCGCGCTGCCGGCGGCCGGCGCCCTCACCGAAATCTCTTACGCCGCGCTTTCCGGTCCGCGCGCCACGCTGCAAAGCCGCATGCAGAAAACCTACGAGGCGCCGGTCTTCGACCCCGAAGCGTTCCGCACCATGCTGGCGCAAATCAAGCCCGAAGAAGCCGGTCTGGCGTCCGGAGACCAGGTGCTCAACCGCTTTCAGCTCAGCCTGCTGACGGAGGGATCGGGGACCCAGGTCTTCTCCACCACCTTCGTGCAGTGGGCCGCGCGGGAAGCCCTGCGGCGCGCGCAGCCGGTGACCCTGGTCACCCGCTATGCCCCGCGGCAGCGCGAAAAGCAGATGAACGAATTGCTGGCCGAGCACCAGCACCCGCCGGAACTGGACCCGCAGGGATCGCTGATCGATGCCGATATGGGCGCGTATTATACCTGGCTCAACCAGCAGCGCTTGCAGGGTGACGACCAATCGGCCTTCCTCGCCTGGTTTGAGGATCACGGCGAAGCCGTCGCGATTGCCCCGGGAATCGAGCACGGCCAACGTTCCGATGCGCCCATCGAGCTGGCGGACCTGGTGGCGAGGATCGCATGATTCGGGCGTGCCTCCTGCTGCTGGCGGTGGCCTCGGCCACCGGCGCCGCGGCGGCCGGCGGAGACGATTTGCTGCGCGCGGGCCTGGTGGCGTTGCAGCGCGGCGACCTGGGCGCGGCGCGAACCAATCTGGAAGCGGCCGCCAAACTGGAACCGCGCGACGGCCGCGCGTGGGTGGCGCTTTCGCAAACCTACTGGCGGCTGCACCAGCCCGCCGAGGCCGAAGACGCGGCGTCTAAAGCGGCGCGGGTGGCGCCGGAAGATGCCGCGGTGCTGCAAGGCCTGGCGATTTATTATTCGGAAACCGGACAGACGCTGAAAGCGGCCCAGGCGCAAGCCGCGTATTCCGCCAGGTCGCCCGGAAACAGCGCGGCCCGCGACCGGGCCATCCAGCTTTATTTTGAAGCCGCCCATCCGCTGCTCGACCAGCAGAAGTTCGCCGAGGGCGCGTCGATTCTGAAGGAAGCCGCGGCGCGCCTCCCCGGCAGCGCGCAATTGGAGCTGGCGCTGGGCGTGGCGGATTACGGCCTGCGGCGGTTCGATGAAGCCGCGGATGCGTTCTTGCGCACCATCGAAATTGCCCCCGAAACGGAGCAGCCCTACGCCTTCCTGGGCCGCATTCTGGATCAGATTCCCAGCCGCCTGCCGCAGGTCACCCAGCGCTTTGCGGAATATCAGGCGGCCCATCCCTCCAGCGCCGCAGGCTACCTGCTGCATGCCAAGGGGCTCGATGCTCAGTCCCTTGAGCCGGAGGCGGCGTTGGGCCTGCTTGCCAAAGCGGTCGCCATCGATCCCCGCGATGCATCGGCCCACTTTGAAATGGGGACGGTGCTCGACCGTTTGCAGCGCTTCTCCGATGCCGCCGCGGAATTCGAGCGCGCCGTGGAACTGGCTCCCGCCGATGCCGCCGCGCATTACCGGCTGGCCCGCGATTACGATCGCCTCGGAAAGCACCAAGCCGCCCAGGCCGAACGCGAGAAGCACGCCCAACTGGTGAAGGCGCAGGAACCCATTCGATGACCCGTCGTGAGTTCATGGCCGCGGTGAGCGCCGCGGGGCTGCTGCCTTCGAAATCCCCGGCCGCCACGCCTTTTCCGGTGCATTACGCCAGGCCCAATCCGTACGACGCCGTGCTGCGCTACGTCCAGGCGGGCGCCGACGAGTTCAAAGGCGAGAAGGACGCGGTGGAACTGGAGGCGCGCCTGGAACGCATTTTCGCCGGCACGGAACCCGCGCCGCCGGCGCTCGTCGCGTGGGCGTCGAAGCGCGCTGAAATTCGCGCCGCCCGGTTTTATGCCTTGCCCGAAGGCCGCGTGCGTTACGAAATCAAAACCCCCACCGAGTATCACACCGGCCTGTGGCAACTGCCGGATTTCCAGGTGGTCGCGAGGCAATCGGTAACCGCGCCCCAGCCGTACTTTCGCGATGTCACCGGGCACGTCTTCGGCGCCGTGGATTCTTTCCGCGAACAACTGATTCCCGGAAATCCCTACTGGCGGGCCCGCCTCGATTCCGCGTGCGGCATCGATGTCTATGGGAACCAGGGAATCGCGGTGGCCGATATCGACAACGATGGCGTGGATGAGATTTACGTCTGCCAGCCGGGCGGCCTGCCGAACCGCTTATACAAGCTGCGCGCCGATGGAACGGCCGAAGACATCACCGAACATTCGGGGCTCGGAGTGTTGGACGAAACCACCTGCGCGCTGTTCTGCGATTTCGATAATTCCGGGCGGCAGGACGCGGTGGTGCTGCGCTCGTCGGGGCCGCTGCTGTTTCTGAATCGCGGCGACGGCACGTTCTTCGAACAGCGCGACGCGTTCCAGTTCAAGACCACCCCCCAGGGTTCCTTCACCGGAATGGCGGCCGCGGATTTCGATCGCGACGGGCGCCTGGATCTGTATCTCTGCTGCTACGTCTATTTTCAAAGCGAGGACCAGTATCAATACCCCGCCCCGTACCAGGATGCCCGCAACGGCCCGCCCAATTTCCTTTTCCGCAATCGCGCCACGCCGCGCGAAACCGCCGGGCGTCGTGCCCTGCTGTTCGAAGATGTGACCGCCGAAACCGGCATCAACGAAAACAACGACCGGTTCAGCTTCGCGCCTGCCTGGTGCGATTTCGATGGCGACGGCTGGCCCGACCTTTACGTGGCCAACGATTTCGGCCGCGGCAATCTGTACCGCAATCGCCGCGGCCAATTCCGCGACGAAGCCGCCCAGGCGGGCCTCGATGGCGCCGGTCCCGGGATGAGCGCGTCCTGGTTCGATTACGATGGCGACGGTCGCCCCGATTTGTACGTCTCGGATATGTGGACCGCGCCCGGGCAGCGCGTGATTCACGACCCCGCGTTTCAACCGGCGGCGCGCGATGCCGATGCTTTCCGGCGCCACACCAAGGGCAACTGCCTGTATCGCAACCGCGGGGATGGCAGGTTCGAGGAGACCGGCGCCCAAGAGGGAGTCGAGATGGGGCGCTGGGCGTGGAGCTCCGGCGGATTCGATTGGGATCTGGATGGTGTGCCCGAAATCCTGATTGCAACCGGCATGGTGACCAATCCGTCGCGCCAGGACTTGAACAGCTTTTTCTGGCGGCAGGTGGTGGCCCGCACCCCCGGCGAGCCGCGCGCGGCGGCCGATTACGAAAACGGCTGGAACGCGCTGAATCAACTGATCCGGCAGGAATATAGCTGGAACGGCCGCGAGCCTAATGTCTTTTACGCCAAGCCGGCCGCGGGCCCCAGTTACCGCAATGCCTCCGGGGTGAGCGGCCTCGATTTCGCCGATGATGCGCGCACTTTCGCGGTGACCGACCTGGATGGCGACGGCGTTCCGGACCTGGTGCTGAAAAACCGCCTCGGACCGCAGATCCGCGCCATGCAGAACGATTGCGCGGGCGGTCGCAAGGCCATCGCCATCGCGCTCCGGGGAACCCAATCCAACCGCGATGCGATCGGCGCGCGCGTGGAGGTGAACCAGCAGGTGCAATACCTCAGCGCCGGCAGCGGATTTCTCTCGCAGCACTCCAAGCGGCTGCACTTCGGCCTGCGCGGGGAAGCCGCGGCGCGCGTCAGGATCACGTGGCCTTCAGGCGCCATCGACGAGGCCGCCGGTCTCGAACCGGGCTACGCGTACACCTTCGTGGAAGGCTCGCGCGAACACACCCGGGCGCCGTTCCAGGCGCGCAAATTGTGGCCCGCTGGCGCCCCGCCCGGGAAGAACGCGCCGGAGTTCGGCGATACCTGGCTGTTGGAACCGGTGCCCACGCCCGCGCGGCGGCACGGCGCGGCGGGGTTCCTGGTGCTCCACGCCGGCGAGCGCCCCAAAGTGCCCGCGGGCGTGCCCTGCGAGTTCATCGATCTGAAGGCCGCCCCGGCTGAAGTGGCGGCTTCGTATGCGTTGTTCCGCCGCTACCTCTTCGAGTACCGCGCGGATTTGGCCCTGCCGCTGGTCCTGTTGGTGGATGCGGAAAACCGTGCGTGCAAAGTATATACAGAGGTTCCCGCGGATCCCGCCATGCGCGCCGACCTGGCGCGGATAGGCCAGAGCCGTGCGCTCGCGCTGCCATTCCCCGGCCGCTACTACCTGGAGCCGCGGCGCAATTATTTTAAATTAGGAGCGGCTTTTTACTGGGCCGGCTATCCCGCGCAGGCCCTCCCGTATCTTGCCGAAACCTTGCGCGCGCACCCCGAAAACTGGAAGGCCCTGCTAGCCATGGCGCGCATTCAACTGGAACTGGGCCGCAACCGGGACGCGCTGGCGTCCTTTCAAAAGGTGATCGATCGAAAAAGCGATTATCCTCCGGCGCTGGTCGGTGCGGGCGAAGCCTACGCACGCGAATCCGATCGTGCCAACGCGCAACGCATGTTCCAGCGTGCCGTGGCTTTCGATCCCAAGTGCGCCG
>JASHSS010000304.1 GCA_030038565.1 Bryobacteraceae bacterium | reverse complement strand
TGCTGCCGGGAGGCACGGGGGTGGACACCCTTCGGCTCCTTTATTCGAAGCCGCTGGCGCTGTTGCTGGCGCTGGTCGGCCTGATCCTGGCGATCGCCTGCGCGAATACCGCCAATCTTCTGCTGGCGCGCGCTACCGCGCGGCGGCGCGAGATGGCCGTGCGGTTGACGGTGGGCGCGGGGCGGCTGCGCGTGGTCAGGCAGCTCCTGACGGAGAGCGTTCTGCTCGCGTCTTTGGGCGGCGCCCTCGGAGTGGCGCTGGCTTACTGGGGCGTCCGGGTTCTCACCCTGTTACTGGCCAATGGCCGGGAGAATTTTACGCTCCACGCGGAGCTGAACTGGCACGTGCTTGCGGCCGCGGCGGGGCTGTCAGTTCTCAGTGGCGTTCTCTTCGGCCTGGCGCCGGCGATTCACTCGACGCGGCTGGACGTGATGCCCGCTCTGAAAAACGATCGAAGGCAGGGGGTGCGGCCGGCAGCCCGGCTGCGGTTCCTGATCGCCGCGCAACTGGCGATCGCTCTGCTGGTGCTGGTCGCGGCGGGATTATTTACCAGGACGCTTTCCAACCTCAACGCCATCCAACTGGGATTCAATCGCGAGAATCTCCTGCTGTTCGAGGTCAATGCGAGGCAGGCCGGATACCGCGATCCGAAGATTGCCGATTTTTACCGGAATCTGCAGACACAATTTCAAGCCATTCCCGGCGTCCGCAATGCGACTCTTTCGAATCTTTCCATCATGGCGGGCGGCACTATGTTTTTGGCATTTGAGATCCGCGGAAGGAAGACCGATATCATCAACACTCTGGATGTCGGGCCGGCCTTTTTCGCCACGATGCAGATTCCGGTCTTAATCGGCCATGATATCGAGGATCGCGGGCGAGCCGCCGCTGTGGTAGACGAGGAGTTCGCCAAGACGTACTTTCCCGGTGAGAACCCGGTGGGGCAGCACATGGCCGCGCCGCACTACGTAGACGATGCCGAAATTGTGGGAGTTTCCGCGAACGCCAAATATGGCGATTTCCGCGGCCAATCCAGGACGCCCGTAGTGTACCTCCTGTACAGCCACGTTTCGCGCCCGCCGATTTCCGAAGTGGTTTTCGAACTGCGCACCGCCGGGAACCCTCTGACCTATGCCAATACGGTCCGGGAAATTGTTCGGAAGGCCGATCCGGGCGTTCCGGTTTCGAATATCAAAACGCAATCCGCGGAAGTCGACCAGCGCGTCAATCAGGAGACGATCTTCGCGCGGCTATCCACTCTGTTCGCCTTCCTGGCTCTGGGGATTACCGGCGTGGGCCTGTATGGAGTGGTGAGCTACAACGTGGCGCAGCGCACCGGCGAGATCGGCATTCGCATGGCTCTGGGAGCGCAGAGGGCGGGTGTAATCCGCATGATTCTGCGGGACGTGCTGACGACGGTCCTGGCAGGGCTCGCGGCCGGAGTACCAGGTGCGCTTCTGGCGTCGAAACTCGTCCGCTCGTTCCTTTATGGGGTCAAGCCCAATGATCCGCTGGCACTGGCTGCCGCCGTGGGAATTCTTTTGTGTGCCGTGCTGCTGGCCGCCTACGCTCCGGCGCATCGCGCTTCGCGCATCGAGCCAACGGCCGCGCTGCGGCACGAATAGCGGGGATCAAACCTGAATGAAACGCGGCTATTCCTCCGGCTGGCGGGCGGCAGGGCGGGTGGCGCTGGGTGCGCTGAAAGACCCGCCGCGGGGCCATGCTGAGCCATTGCGCGTCCCGCGGCCGACCGCTCGCCCACGCGAGGCCGCCTGAGCCGCGACAAGGCGCCGGCCCACACTCCGCCGCCTCTACTGCTGGTTCTGCTTGATGGGATCCTGCTTGGTGCTATCGGTATCGCCTTTTTTCTCGCCAGGGCGATACAGCGTGGGGGCTTTCTTCTGGTTTCCGTGATCGTCCTGGGCCGCCTGAGCGGCTTTCTGGTCCTCCGCCTCAGCCGCCTGGCGCTCGGGCGGACTCATGGAAGCCTCTCTTTCCTTCCTCTCGAGCTTGTCGCGGGCTTCCACCGCTTCGGTTCGCTTTCCCAGGTCGCCCTGCGCGCCCTCCAGGCTGTCGGAAGTGGTTTCAATCGCCGTTTTGAGCACGAAATCGTAGCGCGAAATATCCTTGGGCTGGGTGTCCTGCACCTTTTGCAGGATCGGCAGCATTTCCTTCTCGATTCCCGCCACGTACTTCAGGCCGGGCGCCATATCCACCTTCTTCTCCAGCCCCTGATCGGTCACGTCGTCGATCGCGTCCAGGATCTTGGCGTAATCGTCGAGGGCATCGTGAATCAGGATGGAGCGGCCAGGCTTGTCCTTGTTCACCAGGCTCTTCACCAGGTCCACCCGCGCGCGGGCGAACTTGGCGTAGAGCGCGATGCGCTGATTGGGTTCCTGGGCCTCGCGGATCTGATCGATCTCGTCTCCGGTGAGAAAATCGCGCGTTACCTGGCCCGCCACCGGCAGCGCCAGCAGCACGCCACAAAGTAGAAGTTTCATTTGTGTTTGCCCTCCATCAGGCCCATCAGCAGGTCGTCATGCACCTGCTGGACCTTGGCCTTGATCGGGTCCACCGAGGCCCGGTCCTGGAAACTCATGGCCTGCTGGAACGAATCCAGCCGGCGCAACAGGTCGCGGGTTTCCAGTTCGGCCCGCTTAAACCACTTGGGACTCTTGCGGGGGTCCTTGCCGGTTTCCTGGAGCGCCGCGTAAGCCACCTCGATGGACTCCTGCACTTCCCTCAGAGACTCGGTGGCGGCCGCGGTATTGCCCGCGTCATAAGAGGAACGCGCGGCCTGGAAGGCCGTTTCTGCATTCTCCAGCGCCAGCTTGGAGCGCTTCTCCAGATTCGGCTCGGCCATCACATCTTTGAGCCCGGCCGCCGGCGCGGAAGCCACCATCAGCCCCACCGCCAGCGCCATCCATGCAGTTCGCCCGCCCATCAGCGCCTCTCGAGCTCCCTTTGAATGATCCGCACGCGCTGGCGCGCCTGAAATTCCTGGTCCGGATTCTTCCCCTGGCTGAGCGCCAGAAACCGCTGGTAAGCCTCCACGGCGGGCTTCAACTGGCGCAGTTTATCCAGAAGGATGGCGCGCAGAAACCAGTTGCCGGCGGTATCTTCACCCAGTTCGCGGGCTTTATCGAAGGCCGCCAGCGCCTTTGGGTAGTCGCTGGTCATATACAGCATACCGCCCAGTTGGCTCCACGTTTTGGGCTCGCCGGGCTTCAATTTAGCGGCCTGATAAAACTGCTCCGCGGCCGCCGGAAACTGTCTCCGGTCGCGCAACGCGCGGGCGTACATCATGCGCAATTCGTAATCCGCCGGCGCCCGGTCCACCGCCTTCGCCAGCAGCGGCAGCGCCTGGTCCAACTTTCCCGTGAAAACGTAGGCCGCCGCCAGCGCCGTACAATTGCTCTGGCTGGCGTCCCGCGCGTAAGAGGCTTCCAATTGGGGAAGCGCGTCCGCGTACTGCTGGTTTTCGAGCATCAACCGGCCCAGGCGCTCGCGGACCGCGGCGTTATCCGGGAACTGCCGGTAAATGGCGATGGCCTCAGCCGTCTGCTGATGGCTTTCATAGAGGCCGCCCAGGTCCAGGAGGGCCGGACGATAGCGCGGGTCGAGCTGTGCGGCCTGCTCGAAATGGGGCGCCGCTTCGGACAGCTTTTCCTGCCGGACCAGGGCGTGAGCCAGCCCCACTTCGGCGGCGGCCGACTTGGGGTCGAGCGCCAGAGCCTGGCGGTAGCTCTTCTCGGCCTCGTCCGGAGCGCCGCTTTGGAGCTGCGCCTCGGCCAGCGAGAAGCGGGGCTGAAAACGGTCGGCTTTCTGCGCCGCGGCATCCTCGAACAGCGGCGCCGCGTCGGCCGGCTCTTTCTGGCGCATCAGCAGGATGCCGAGATTGAGCTCGGCCTCATACAGACCGGGCTTCAGCTCCAGCGTCTTGCGGTATTCGGCGATGCCTTCGGCGTCCTTGCGCAGGAATCCGTAGGCCAGGGCAAGGTTGAAGTGCGCCGAGTAATCCTGGGGATCGGCTGCCACGGCCTTCACGAACGACTGCGCGGCGGCTTCGTAGCGCCCTTCGTCCAGGGCTTTGCCTCCCTCGGCCGAGAAATCCGGGTTTTGCAGATAGAACAAAGTGGCCGCAGCCACCAAAACCCGCACCATACCTCAATTCTAATGCGGGGCGGGATTTACCGGGCTTAAATCTTTGGGCGGCTGCTCACCGAATGCCGGCTCTTGGTGCCGCAACCCTCGGGTCCGCCATGGGTTCAACAAGCCCTGGGAAGCGTGGCGCCGCCCTGGCCAAAAGACGCGGCCACGCCGGGATTTCCGACAGGCTGAGCGTTCAGAGAGTCCGGAATCCTCACTTCACCGCCCGCCGGCCACCGTACTGCCGGCGGGAGTCGGCCCTGAACGGCACCTTTCCGTAGGACTACCAGCAGACTCACGGCACGCCGCCGCCCCACTGCGGCCTGGCGTCGCATCCACCGCGCGCTACACTGGCTCAAGTGGCTGCCACCATGCCCGATTGCACCCCCGCCCAGGCCATTGCCGGCGAATCCGCCGGGCAGCGCCCGTTCTGGCGCGAGATGCCCCGCGCGGCCGGAGCGGCTCGCGGCATGCAGGCGCTGGCGGCCGCTCACGGCACGGAGATTTCGTGACAGCCGCCCCGGAATTGCTGCGCGCCACCGTCCTGCACACGCCCCGCAACCCTTTCCAAACCGCAGATGCGCTGGATGCCTATACGGATGGCGCCGTGGTGATTGCGGACGGCCGAATCGCTGCCGTCGGCGATCACGCAACCCTCGCAGCCGCCCATCCGGAGGCCCTCGTCCGCGATTGGCGCGGCTCGGCGATTCTGCCCGGCTTCATCGACACGCACGTCCACTTCCCGCAAACCCGCATCATCGGCGGCCTGGGCCGGCCGCTGCTCGACTGGCTGCGCCTGCACGCGCTGCCCGAGGAGGCGCGCATGGGCGAAACCGGGTACGCCCGGGCCGTGGCCCTCGAATTTGTCCGCGCGCTGGCCCGCCACGGGACCACCACGGCGCTGGTTTTCGGGGCCCATTTCGCCCCGGCCGTCGAGGCTCTTTTCGAAGCGGCGCGCGCCGCGGGGCTTCGCATTTCGAGTGGCCTGGTGCTTTCCGATCGCCTGCTGCCCGAACCGCTCCGCCAGACGCCCGAGGAAGCCTATCGCCTGAGCCGCGAACTGATGGCCCGCTACCACGGGCGCGACGGCCTGCGCTACGCGGTCACGCCGCGCTTCGCGCTGTCGGCCTCCGAAGCCCTGTTGGAAGTCTGCGCGGCGCTCGCCGGCGAACAGCCCGGGCTGTTGTTTCAGACCCATCTCAACGAAAACCGCCAGGAAATCGTGGATGTGCGCGCGGCCTTTCCCTGGGCCCCCAGCTACCTGGCGGTGTATGATCGCTTCGGTCTGGCCGGGCCGCGGTCGGTGTTCGCCCACAACCTGCACGGTTCGGATGCCGAACTGGCGCGCCTGGCGGAATCGGGCGCCGCGGTGGCGCACTGCCCTTCATCGAATGCCATGCTGGGCAGCGGAATCTTTTCCATGCGCCGTCACCTGGCGGCGGGCGTGCGGTTTGCGCTCGGCACGGACGTGGGGGCGGGAATCGGCTTCAGCGTGCTGAAGGAAGCGCTTCAGTGCTACATGATGCAGCGGGTACTGCCGGAAGGTTTTCCGCTTTCCGCGGCGCACCTGCTTTATCTGGCCACCGCCGCGGGCGCGAAGGCGCTGGGCCTGGAGGAGGAGACCGGCGACTTCACTCCCGGCAAATCGGCCGACCTGGTTCGACTGCAACCCATGGAAGGCGCGCCCCTGGCCGCGGCCGTGGAGCGCGCCGAGAGCCCCGAGCGCCTGCTGGCGGCGCTGATTGCGCAGGCCGGCGCCGAAAGCGTCCGGGAAGTGCGGGTGCGCGGCCGGATCATCCAGGATTCCGGCCCCCGGCAGGTCTCTTAATGCGCGCCGGGGAGATCATCGACCGCTGCCGTACGCTGGCCGTTCTGAGCGAAATTCCGGACGGCTTGCTGCGCACCTTTCTCTCGCCACCCATGCGCCAGTTGCACGGTCTTCTGCGGGAGTGGATGGAAGCGGCGGGCATGCGGACGGCGATCGATGCGGCCGGCAATCTGCGGGGCCTGTATCCATCCTCGGCCGAGACGCCGCGACGCCTGCTGATCGGCTCACACGTGGATACGGTGCCCTACGCCGGCGCTTTCGACGGCGTGCTGGGAGTGCTCCTGGCGATCGCGCTGGTGGACGCGCTGGGCGGCCGGCGGCTGCCATTCTCGATCGAAGTGGTGGCCTTCTCCGATGAAGAGGGCATCCGCTTCGGGGCGCCGTTTCTGGGCAGCCGGGCGCTGGCCGGCGCCCTGGACGCCGCGCTGCTGGGGCGCCGCGATGCCGACGGAATCAGCGTCGAAGAGGCCATTCGCGCCTTCGGGCTAGACCCCGCCGCGCTTCCCGAAGCGCGCCTCTCGCGCGGCGTCTTCGCCTATATCGAATTCCACATCGAGCAGGGTCCCGTGCTGGAGTCGCTCGGTCTGCCGCTCGGGGTGGTCACTTCGATCGCCGGCTTGAGCCGCCTGTCGGTGACGTTCCGCGGGCAGGCGAATCACGCCGGCACTACCCCCATGCATCTGCGCCGGGATGCCCTGGCCGCCGCGGCGCGCTGGATTTCGCTGGTGGATCGCTACGCCCGAGCCACCCCGCGGCTGGCCGCTACCGTGGGCGCGCTGGACGTTCGGCCGGGCGCGGCCAACATTATTCCCGGGGAAGTGCGCGCCTCGCTCGACGTCCGTCACCCGGATGACGCCGTACGCCAGCGCTCGACCGCGGTGCTGTTGGATGACGCCCGGCGTATCGCCGCCCGTTGCGGCGTGGCAGCGGAGTGGCAATCGCACGTGGACCTGGCCGCGACCGCCTGCGATCCCTGGCTGGTGGCGGCGCTGGGGCGGGCGGTCTCCGCCGCCGGGTATCCGGTTCACCGCATGCCCAGCGGCGCCGGCCACGACGCCATGATTCTGGCCTGGCGAATCCCTGCGGCGATGTTGTTCCTGCGCTCGCCCGGCGGGATCAGCCACCACCCCGACGAAACTGTGCACGCCGCGGACGTGGAAGCCGCCCTGGCCGCCGGCGCCGCCCTGCTGGCGGATTTGGAGCAGCGCCAGGCATAGCACCACGGCTCAGCTCTCCGCCGCAACCGTTCGTCCGGTTGCGTGCGGCGTTACACTTGGAGCGTCACGTGGAACCGGAAATTCTCTACTCCCGAAACGAACAGAATGGCGCGGTCTGGGCGGAGATCGCGCTCAACCGGCCGGATAAGGGCAACGCGCTGACGCTGCGCATGCTCGAGCAACTGAGTTACCTGCTGGCGGAAGTCGAAAGCGACCGCCGGCTGCGGGCCGTGGTGCTGCGCGGGCGCGGCCGGTTCTTCTGCACCGGCGGCGATATCGAAGCCTGGGGCGCGCTCTCTCCCGAGGAAATGGGGCAGCACTGGATTCTCCACGGCATCGCGGTCTTCGATCGCCTGGCCCGCCTGCCTCAACCGGTGATTGCCGTGATCGGCGGTCACGCGCTGGGCGGCGGATTGGAATTGGCTCTGGCGGCCGATCTGCGCATCGCCCTGGGATCGGCCAAGCTGGGATCGCCTGAAGTGACCCTGGGAATGATCGCCGGCTGGATGGGCGTGCGCCGCCTGGCCGAGACCATCGGCGTGGCGCGCGCGCGGCACCTGACCCTCCTGGGCGCGCCCATTTCCGCGGCCCAGGCCCTCGACTGGGGGTTGGTTACCGCCCTCGCCGAAGACCCCGCCGACCTGGAGCGTCAGCTCGCCCAATGGCTCGAACGGCTGTGCGCCAATGGCCCCTCGGCCATGGCCTTGACCAAAGGCATTCTGGCCGGCATGCACCAGGATCTCCGCCATCACCACGCCGCCGCCGTGGCACAAGCGGCCGCCAGCGAGGAGTGCGCCGAAGGCGTGCGCGCGTTTCGCGAAAAGCGTCCGCCGGTATTTGGCCCGCCGCCGGAGAGCCGCCGGTAAGAGCAGGGAAGTGAGGCAACCCGCATGAGCACCCAATTCCTCGACGCGCCGGGCGCGGCGGCCATGATTCGGGACGGCGCCACGGTGGCGATCAGCGGCAATGGCGCCGGCATGGTCTCCGCCGAAGCCGTTCTGGAAGCTCTGGAGCGGCGATTTCTGGCCACCGGCCACCCGCTCGGCCTGACCCTGGTTCATTCGCTCGGCCTGGGCGATCGCGACTCTCGCGGTACCAATCGCCTGGCGCACGAAGGCATGCTGCGCAAGGTGGTCGCCGCGCATTTCACCTGGTCGCTCAAAATGCAGCAGCTCATCCGCGACGAAAAGGTGGAAGCGTATTGTCTTCCCGGCGGAGTCCTCCAGCAGTTGTTGCGCGAGATCGGCGCCGGGCGCCCTGGCCTGTTTACTTGCACCGGATTAGGCACCTTCGTCGATCCACGGCAGGGCGGCGGACGCTCCAACCGCCGCAGCCGCGAAGAGTTGGTCGAGCTGCTCATGATCGATGGCCGCGAGGTGCTGCGGTACAAGCCATTCAAAGTGGATGTCGCGATTATCCGCGGAACCTACGCCGACACGCGCGGCAATCTGAGCCCCGAAGAGGAAGCCATCGACATGGATATTCACTCGCTGGCGCTGGCGGCGCATGCGAGCGGCGGAATCGTGCTGGCCCAGGTGCGCCAGGTGGTGGAGGCCGGGGCTCTGGCCGCGCGCAGCGTGCGCGTCCCCGGCATAATGATCGATGCGGTTGTCGCCGATTCCGGCCAGCAGCAGTTCTACGACCTGGGTTACGACCTGACCATCAGCGGACAGCGCCGCGCGCACCTGGGCCCGCCGGCTGCCTCAGCTCCCCGCAAACTGGAGCGGCGCATCATCGCCCGCCGCGCTGCCCTGGAATTGCGCCCCGGCGCTTCGCTGAATTTCGGTTTCGGCATCCCCGGCGCCATTTTCGACGTGATTGCCGAGCGGTATTCGGGAACTCCAGGCGCGTCGGAGGACCTGTGGATGAGCGTGGAACAGGGCGTTCACAACGGGCGCATGCTGGACGACCGGCTTTTCGGCGCCGCACGGAATCCGGACGCCATCCTGCCGTCGATCGAGCAGTTCGATTACTACAGCGGCGGCGGTATCGACATTGCCTTTCTCGGGGTGGGCGAAGTGGACGCCGCGGGAAACGTCAACGTGTCGCACCTGGGCGGCAATCTGATCGGCCCCGGCGGCTTCATCGAAATCGCCCAGTACGCCAAGAAAGTGGTCTTTTGCGGGACTTTCGACGCCCAGGGGTCGGAGATTGCTTGGTCCGAGGGCCGTTTGAGAGTAGTCCGGCCGGGCAAGGTGCGCAAGTTCGTTCAGAGGGTGGAGCAGATTACCTTCGCCGCCGATTTTGCCCGCAAGGAGGGGCAGGAGGTCCTCTACATCACGGAGCGGGCCGTCTTCAGGCTGGCAGCCGGCGGACTGGAGTTGATCGAGTTGGCCCCCGGGATGGAGGTGGAGCGCGACATCCTGCCCTATATGGAATTCCGGCC
>JASHSS010000303.1 GCA_030038565.1 Bryobacteraceae bacterium | reverse complement strand
GACGCGGGGGCGGCGGCTTCGGCGGACCGGGTGGATTTGGCGGACGGGGCGGGCGCGGCGGACGGGGCGGGCGCGGCAATGCCAACTCGTTCGGCAACGGTCGCAGAAACGCCCGCATGCGCTATACCGGCAATGTCGCGGTCATCTACGACAACTCCGTGTGGGATGCGCGGTCCTTCTCGTTAACCGGACAGGATACCCCGAAACCATCCACTTATAACGGGCGGCTCACCGGAACTTTCGGCGGCCCGCTGAAAATCCCGCACCTGTTGAGCGGGGAGCATTCTACTTTCACCATTAATTACCAGTTCACGCGCGCGCGCACCGGCAGCACTCAATCGGCCCTGGTGCCGACGGATGCCGAGCGTTCCGGAGACTTCTCGCAGGCCACTTCCGCCTCGGGGTTAGTGCCCACAATCTACAGCGCCGGCTCGCCGTTTCCGGGCAACCAGATTCCGCAAAGCCTGATCAGTTCCCAGGCGGTGGGCCTGCTGGCGTATACTCCGCTTCCCAACTTCTCCGCTCCGGGTTCGCGTTACAACTACCAGGTAGGGCTGGTGGGGGTTAACGACCAGAATAATATCAACTCCCGGCTCAATCACACCATCAACAGCAAGAACCAGATTTTCGGCAACTTCTCGTGGCAGTATGCCACGGGGAAAAGTCCGGCCATCTATATCGATCCCGCCACCGGCGGCAACCTGACCTCCTCAACCTACCAGAGAGCCTATAATACCGGCGCCAACTGGAGCTACCATTTCACCCCCCGGCTGATCAATACGCTGGGATACAGCTACAGCCGGAATATCGCCGGCACGAATCCATATTTCGCCGACCGGTTGAATCTGTCGGGGCAACTGGGCATCACCGGGAACGACCAGAGCGAGGCTTACTGGGGACCTCCGGGGTTGTCCTTCAATAACGGCTTTTCGGTATTGTCCGACGGTATCACAACCATAAACCGCGCCCAGACTTCGGCGCTGAGCGAGGCGTTACGCTGGTTCCGGGGAACTCATAATTTCACCTTCGGCGGCGACGTGCGGCGCGTCCAGAACAATCCCATCTCGGAAGCCAATCCGCGCGGCAGTTTCACTTACACCGGCGCGGCAACAGCGCTGGCGGGAAGCAGCAACACCGGTTACGATTTCGCGGACTTCATGCTGGGCAAACCGGATACCGACCAGATCGCTTACGGCAACGCCGACAAGTACTTCCGCAATGGTTGGTTCGATGGTTATGCCAACGACAACTGGCAGGTGAATTCCAAGTTCAGCGTGCAACTGGGACTACGCTGGGATTACCAGTTGCCCACCACGGAACTGTACGGGCGCATCGTGAACATGCTGGTGGGACCCGGGTTCACTTCGGCCACCGAGGTTTGCGGAGCGGCGCTGGATGGATGCACACCAGCCAGCCAGTACGGCTTGCCGAACAGCTTGATGCGGGGCGATTCGCACGAATTCCAGCCGCGTCTGGGCATCGCCTGGAGGCCGTGGCTGAAGAAGACCACGGTGGTGCGCGCGGGCTACGGCGTCTATTACAACACTTCGGTATTCCAATCGCTGGTCAGCTCGGGCGGACCCGGCGGCGGGATGTCGCAGCAGGCCCCGCTCTCCACCAGTTACATCAATCCGTCGCCCGCCGGAATGTACTTTTGCACGCCGGGAGCCTTGGGTTGCAACCTGACGGGCAATAGCGTTTCCACTTTCGCGGTAAACCCGGATTTCAGGATCGGCTATTCGCAGAACTGGCAGGTTTCGGTGCAGCAGAATCTCAGCCGGTCGGTGGTAGCGACGGTGACTTATGGGGGCGCCAAGGGCACTCATCAGCCGCAGGAATTCATTCCGAACTCGGCTCCTCCTGGGGGTCAATACGTCTGCTCGGCGGGTTATACCTGCCCCACCGATTATTACTACATGGGCACGGGGGGCAACACCATCTCGAATAACATCTGGCTTCAGTTACAGCGCCGGTTCCAAAGCGGGCTTTCCTGGCAAGTGCTTTACGCGCACGTCAAGAGCATCGACGACGCGGGCACGGCCGGGGGCCGCGGGCAGGGCAGCGCGGTGATCGCCCAGAACTGGCTGGATCTGGAGGCCGAACGGGCGCCTTCGGCGGGCATTCGCGAAAACACCTTGAGCCCGCAACTTCAGTACAGCACCGGTATGGGGGCTTCGGGCGGCGCCCTGATGAAGGGCGTCAAGGGATCCTTGTTCCGGGAATGGACATTCACGGCCACGTCCTCGATCGCTGGCGGCCAGCCGCTGACGCCCAGCGTGCTCTCCGAATCCCTGGGAGGCACGGGCATCACAGGCCCGCTGCGGGCGTTTTATTGGGGAGGGCCCATCTTTGAGAACGGGGTCCTGAATCCAGCCGTGTTTACGGCCCCGCCATCGGGCCAGTACGGCAACGTGGGCCGCGACACCATCTGGGGTCCCGGCATGTTCAGCCTCAATGGTTCGGCCGAACGCGCTTTCCGGATCGGCGAGCGCAAAAACCTCACCCTGCGCTTCTCCGCTACGAACATGTTCAATCACGTCAGTTTCGCGAGCTGGAACACCACCGTAGGATCGGCCCAGTTCGGCGCCTTGCAGTCGCCTAACGCGATGCGCGATCTGCAAGCCACTTTGAGATTCAGGTTCTAACTACTATGCGATCGATAACGGCAACTTTTCTGGTTTGGGTTCTGGTGGTTTCCGCGCAGCAGGCCGCTCCTCCGCGGCCCGCCGCGGGGAGGGGGCAAGGCCCAGCCAACAACAGCGGCCAGCAGAGCGGGACCGCGACTTCCAAGGGCTTCAAGTTCGAAGCCAGCACGCAACTGGTGGTGGAAGATATCATCATCAAGGACAAGAGCGGCAATCCCGTCACAGGCTTGACGAAATCCGATTTCGTGGTGCTGGAAGACGGCAAACAGCAGGACGTGTCCTTCGCCGAATTCCAGAAGCTGGAAGATACCACCATCCCGCCGGCTCCCGAGGAAAAGCCGTCCGTGCTCCAGACCCGCGACGAAAAGCCTAAGGAGCAGCCCAAGTCGGTGACGGTCAACCAGATCGCGCCGGAGAAGCCGGGCGACATCAAGTACAAGGACCGGCGCCTGATGGTCATGTTTTTCGATATGACCTCCATGCCGATACAGGACCAGTACCGGGCGCAGGTGGCGGCGGAGAAGTTTCTGAAGACCCAGATGACTAAGTCCGATCTGATGGCGATCATGACCTTCTCCAACGATATCAATGTGGTAGAGGATTTCACCGACGATCGCGACTTACTCCTCAAGGACGTCAGGAAACTGACCATCGGGGAAGGCCAGGGGTTCGATGAAGCCACCGATGACGACAGCACCGCCGACACCGGCGCGGCGTTCACCCAAGACGATACGGAGTTCAACATTTTCAACACCGACCGCCAGTTATCGGCACTGGAATCGGCCGTGAAGATGCTCGGATCGCTGAACGAGAAAAAGGCGCTGGTGTACTTCGCCAGCGGCATGACGCGCAACGGCACGGACAACCAGGCGCAATTGCAGGCCACCGTCAATGCGGCCCTGCGCGCCAACGTGGCCTTCTACCCGATTGACGCCCGTGGCCTGGTGGCTACAGCGCCCTTGGGCGACGCCACCAAAGCATCGCCGGGGGGTTCCGGGATGTATTCCGGCAGTTCGGCGCGCGCCGCCCAGAGTAACTTCCAGGGGCAGCAGGAAACCCTGTTCACGCTGGCCACCGATACGGGCGGCAAAGCCCTGCTGGATAACAACGACCTGGCCATGGGAATCCAGCAGGCGCAGAAAGATATGTCCAGTTACTACATCCTCGGTTATTACAGCCACAACGAGAAGCTGGACGGCCATTTCCGCACGGTGAAGATCAGCATGAAGAATCCCGCGGTACAGGCCAAGTTCTCGAAGTTCGACTACCGGCGCGGCTATTACGCGGGCAAGGAATGGAAGAATTTCAACTCCACCGACAAGGAAAACGCCCTGACCGAAGCGCTGATGCTGGGCGATCCCATCACCGATATCGACATCGCCATGGATGTCTACTATTTCCGCCTGGCCAAGGACCGCTATTTCATTCCCATCGTAGCCAAGATCCCCGGCAGCGAACTGGAACTCGCGCGGCACGGCGGTGCGGAGAGCACCAACATCGACCTGATCGGAGTTCTGAAGGACTCGGCCGGCAAGCAGGTGCAGAACTTCCGCGAAAGCATTCCATTCAAGCTGAAGGACACCACCGCCCAAGAACTGGCCAAGCATCCCATCGAATACGATGCCGGCGCGGTGCTGGCCCCCGGCTCCTACTCGTTGCGGTTCGTGGCGCGCGAGAACACCACCGGCAAGATCGGCACGTACGACCGCAAGTTCATAGTGCCCGACCTGACTACCGAACAGAAGCGGCTGCCCATCAGCTCTGTGGTATTGAGCAGCCAGCGAAGTGATGTGAACCAGGCCGTGTACAGCGCCGAAAGAGATCAGCGGCTGCTGGCCACCAACCCCCTGATTCAAGGCAACATCAAGCTGGTGCCGAGCGTCACCAACGTGTTCCGCAAGGGCCAGGAGTTGTATGTGTATCTTCAGGCTTACGAGCCGCAGGCCCAGTCCACCGAGCCGCTGGTAGCCACGGTCAGCTTCATGCGCGGCAAGGTGAAGGCATTCGAGTCCGCGCCGCTCCAGATTACCGAAGGGCTCGATCCGAAGACCAAGTCGCTGCCGCTGAGGTTCAGCCTGCCGCTGGCCAAGCTTGCGGCCGGAAGATATACCTGCCAGGTATCGGTGTTCGATCCCACGGCTCAGAAGTTCGCCTTCTGGCGCACGCCGGTTGTGCTGTTGCCGTAAGAGAAAAATTCCGGTGGCTCCGCGGCTGCTCTTTTTGAGTCAACCGCGGCCCACCGGTTCGCGCCACTTCAACTGCCTCTCTTCAGTGCACATGGCGTGCCATCGGCCCGCGGGCTTGCAGTTGCAAGCATCCGGGCGAAGCGCGCAGGCCGCCGCCGGGCATAAATTACACGGCCTCCCGCGGGCAGCCGGTAATAGCGCCTTGTTATACTGGCATTTCCATGCTGCGAGTCCGATTCGCGCCGTCTCCCACCGGCTTTTTACACATCGGGAGCGCCCGCACTTTCATTTTCAATTGGCTATACGCCCGCCATCATGGCGGGGTTATGATTTTGCGCATCGATGACACCGACGTGGGGCGCAATACCGAGGCGTCGCTGAACTCTATCTTCGACGGCCTCCGCTGGCTTGGCTTGAACTGGGACGAAGAGTACAAGCAATCCGAACGTCTGGGGCTGCACTCTGAAATGGCCCAGGCGATCTTTCACAAAGGCCTGGCCTATCGCGATTTCACTCCCGCGCAAGGCGGCGACAGCGAAAAATCGGGCGCGCAAGGCGCCTGGCTGTTCAATGCCGACATGCGCAATCTTGGGCAGGAAGAGAGCGACCGGCGGGCGGCGGCGGGCGAGCCTTTCGCCCTGCGCTTCCGGGTGCCGCGGGAGAGCGTGTCGCACGTGCGCTTCGCCGACGGCGTGTACGGCGAACAGGTCAAGGCCACGGCCGACATCGAGGACTTCGCGCTATTGCGCAGCGACGGGATGCCGACCTATCACCTGGCTTCGTGCGCCGACGACGCCGATCTGCGCATCACCGATATCATCCGCGGCCAGGACCATCTTACGAATACGTTCAAGCACGTGTTGATCTTCGAAGCGGCCGGTTGCCCGCCGCCGCGTTTCGCGCACGTGCCGCTGCTGACCGCGCCCGATGGTACCAAGCTTTCCAAGCGCCGGCACGGTCCGGTGGTGAGCGTCACCACTTACCGCGACAGCGGGTTTTTGCCGCATGCGTTTATCAACTTCCTGTGCCTGGTGGGGTGGTCGCCGAAAAACGATCGCGAGCAATTGACTCGCCAGGAGCTGATCGAGGCCTTCACCCTGGAGGGCATCCATCGCAGCAACGCGGTGGTGAACTTCACCGAGGCCGATCCCTTCGACCCCAAAGCGGTCTGGCTCAACGCCGAGCACATCCGCACCATGGCGGTGGCGGATCTCTCGGCGCAACTTCTGCCCGTGGTGCGCGCGGCCGGGTTCGATGTCTCGCCGGAAAAAATGTTGCGCATCACGCCGCTCATCCAGGAGCGCATCCGGCTCTTGCGGGACGTGCTCACGGCGGCCGATTTCTTCCTGGCCGCCGATCTCGCGCCCTACGACGCAAGCGAACTGATTCCCAAGAAGGGCGACCCGGCGCTGGCTGCCCGCGTGCTCGAGTGCGCCCTCGGTGTGCTGGCCGCGGCGCAATTCACTCACGATGGCCTGGAAGCCGCGCTGCGCGGGGCCGCCGGCACGCTCGGCATCAAGGCCGGCCAGATGTTCGAGCCCATCCGGGTGGCGGTTTGCGGGCGCAAGACGGCTCCGCCGCTATTTGGCACACTGGAAGTTCTGGGCCGCGAGACGTGCCTCGGGCGCATCCGGCAGGCCCTCGAAAAACTGAAAGCCATATGAATCCTTCCAAGCCTTCCACGCCCGAGCCGGCGAGCGAAACCCCGGCGGTGGGCCCCTCCAATTTCATCCGCGACATCATTCTGGAGGATCTGAAGACCGGCAAATTTCAGGGGCGCGTGCATACGCGCTTCCCCCCGGAGCCGAACGGGTATCTGCACATCGGCCACGCCAAATCGATCTGCCTGAATTTCGGACTGGCGGCCGAATTCGGCGGTAAGACCAACCTCCGCTTCGACGATACCAATCCCGAAAAAGAGGAGACCGAGTATGTCGACTCGATCATGGACACCGTCCACTGGCTCGGCTTCGACTGGGAAAACCGGCTGTTTTACGCCTCCGATTATTTCCCCCAGTTGTACCAGTGGGCCTTGCAATTGATTCGCGCGGGCAAGGCCTACGTGTGCGATCTGACGGCCGAACAGGTGCGCCAATACCGCGGCACGCTCACCGAGCCCGGCACGCCGAGTCCCTATCGCGGCCGCTCCGTCGAGGAGAACCTGGACCTCTTCCAGCGCATGAAGGCCGGCGAATCTCCGGATGGCTCGCGCACCCTGCGCGCCAAAATCGACATGGCCTCTCCCAATCTCAACATGCGCGACCCGGTGATGTACCGCATCCTCCACGCCGAGCATCACCGCACCGGCAACCAGTGGTGTATCTACCCCATGTACGACTTCGCGCACGGCCAGTCGGATTCCGTGGAGCGCATCACCCATTCCATCTGTACCCTGGAGTTCGAGGATCACCGTCCTCTGTACGACTGGTATGTGGAGCAGTTAGGCATCTATCATCCGCAACAGATCGAGTTCGACCGGCTCAACCTGACTTACACCATGATGAGCAAGCGCAAGCTGCTGACGCTCGTTCAGGAAGGCCACGTACGCGGGTGGGACGATCCGCGCATGCCCACCCTGGCGGGCATCCGGCGGCGCGGTTATACTCCCGAAGCTATCCGCAATTTCTGCAACTCCATTGGGGTTTCGAAGACCACCGGCATCGTCGAGTTGGGCCTCCTGGAGCATCACGTGCGCGAAGATCTGAACCGCCGGGCGGCCCGCGTGATGGCCGTGCTCCGCCCCCTGCGCGTGGTGATCGATAATTACCCGGAAGGCCAGGTGGAAGAGATGGAGGCTGTCAACAACCCCGAAGACCCTTCCGCCGGCACGCGCCAAGTTCCGTTTTCGCGGGTCCTGTATATCGAGCAGGACGATTTCCGCGAGGACCCGCCCAAGCAGTATTTCCGCCTCTCGCCGGGCCGCGAAGTGCGCCTGCGGTATGCGTATTTCGTCACCTGCACGGGCGTCACCAGGAACCCGCAGGGCCAGGTGGAGGAGATCCACTGCACTTACGATCCGGCCACGCGCGGCGGAAATGCGCCCGACGGGCGGCGCGTGAAATCCACCATTCACTGGGTCTCGGCGGCGCACGCCATCGAAGCCGAGGTGCGCCTGTACGAGAACATGTTCCTCACCGAGGATCCCAACCAGGGGCAGGATTTCCGCGCCAATCTGAATCCGGCCTCGCTCGATGTGCTCACCGGTTGTAAGCTGGAGCCCAGCCTGGCCGATGCGCCGGTGCTGAGCCGCTACCAGTTCGAGCGGCTGGGATATTTTTGCGTGGATCCGGACAGCGCGCCGGGCCATCCGGTCTTCAACCGCACGGCCGCATTGCGCGACACCTGGGCCAAGATCGAAAAGCGGGAAAAGGGCAAGTAGGCGGTCATGCTGATCCTGGGAATCGGCGGTCTTCTGGGCGATGCCGCGGCCGCGGTGCTGAAAGACGGCGAACTGGCGGCGGCCGTGGAGGAATCCAAGCTCGTGCGGCGCCGGCGGCCGTGGAACGAGCGCGCCGAAATGCCCGACCGGGCCATCGCCACCTGTCTGGAGCTGGCCTGCGCCAAGCCCGAAGATGTCGATGCGGTAGCGGTCGCCCGTCCCATTCCGGGCGACGATTTCCATCTGGCGCTGCGCGCCCGCTTTCCCTCCAGCCGGCTGCTGGTAGTGGATCATCACCAGGCCCACGCGGCTTCGGCCTATTACCTTTCGCCCTTCGAAGAGGCCACCGTGCTCACCCTCGATCGCGGCGCCGATTTCCGTTCCGGAGCGCGCTGGCTGGCGCGCGGCGCTGAACTGACTCTCGACCAGGAGCATTACGCCGCCGATTCGATCGGCGATCTCTTCGGCCGCGTCACCGAATTGCTGGGCTTCGAGGCGCGCGAAGAGGAGCACAAAGTGCAGTGGCTCTCCGTGGGTGGCGACGACCGGTTCAGCGGCCTGTTCCTCGACATCCTACGCCTTTCCGAGCGCGGGCCGCGCATCGACGGTTCGTATTTTTCCACCGAGCGTTTCGGACGCGGCGGGTTCAGCGCCCGGTTTTTCGAGCGGCTTGGGCTGGCCGAAGGCGCGGCCATTCCGGAGCCTCTGCGCGCGCACGTGGCCGCGGGCATCCAGAGGGCCGCCGAAATCGCCGCCATTCAAATGGCGGGCCGCGGCCGGAACCTGTGCCTGGCCGGCGGAATGGGTCTCAACGCGCTCTTGGTGTGGGCGCTGGAAACCCGCTCGGAATTCCAGAACGTGTTCGTGCAGCCGGTGGCGGGCAACGCCGGAACGGCGCTCGGCGCGGTCCTGGACGCCTGGCACGGCGCTTACCGCCAGACCCGGCGGGTGGCCATGCCGGCGCTCTGCCTGGGACCCGAATACACCGCCGCCGAAACCAAGCAGGTGGTCGAAAACTGCAAGCTGCGGTTCCAATACCTGCTCACCATCGACGAGGTCATCCGCCGCGCCGTTGAGCAGCTCAACGATAGCCGCATCGTCGCCTGGATGCACGGGCGCATGGAATTCGGCGCGCGGGCGCTCGGCAACCGCAGCATTCTGGCCTCGCCGCTCGACCCCTACTCCACCGAGAACCTGAACCTGTTCATCAAGCATCGCGAGCCGTTCCGCAAATTCGCTGCCTCGGTGCCGGCCGAACTTGCCGCCGAATACTTCGATGTCGGTCCCAATGCGCGCTACCTTTCCACCGTTGGGCGGGTGAAGCCGGCCCACCGCGAGCGCTTCGCCGCCGCCATCCTGGCCGGCGACCTGGTGCGCGTCCACACCGTGGGCCGCGAACAGAACCCGCTCTATTGGAAGCTGTTGCACGCCGCCGGCGAAGCCACCGGCCTGCCGGTGCTCTACAACACTTCTTTCAACCTGTTCGGCGAGCCGCTGGTGTGCACCCCGCGGGATGCCGTGCGCAGCTTTTATTCCTCGGGCATCGACGCGATGTTCGCCGGGCACTTCTTTTTGCAGAAGTAAGCGCGGCCGGCGGCCTGGTGCGGGTCCACGCTGTTGCAGGCCGCCGGCGAAGCCACCGGCCTGCCGGTGCTCTACAACACTTCCTTCAGCCTGTTCGGGCTGCTGGTGACAGCCCTCCCCTTGACAGGTCCAGCCTTATATGTGAACCTGAATTCAGGTTCATAAACATGCGTCGTCTGTTTCTCCTTGGCCTGGCAGGCTGGACAATCGCTACCCTGGCGCTGCGGCTGGCGGGCCAGCACGTGCTGCGCCCGGGCAATCTCGCAGGCACACTGATTCTGTTCGCCGTCAGCTTCCCGCTGATGGCCTTGTTGGCGCGCCGGCTGTGCAGCCGGTTTCAACTGCGTCCCGAGCAATGGCCCGCGGGCGCAGTCGCCATCCTGTTGCCGACCCTCCTGCTGGATCCGTTTTCCAGCGCCTTTTTCCCGGTGGTGTTTCCGAACATCGCTCCCCAATTGGCTGGGGTATTCGGCGGCTGGATGCTGTGGTGCTGCGCCGGAGCCCTGGTGGGCGTAACCCTCCGCCGCTCCGCCCCGTGAACGGGCGTCCGAACCTGCTGGCCGGTGAGGATCTGCCCCCGCCGCCTCGCCAGAAACGCAGTCTGGCCAATCGGGCGCGCTGGAAAGCGGCTTCCCTGGGGCTGTTTGGCGATAAGGGTTATGAGGCGACTTCCATCCAGGATATCGCCGGCCGCGCCGGCCTGGCCGTGGGCGGCTTCTACCAGCACTTCGCTTCCAAGCGCCAGGTGCTCCTGGCGCTGATGGATGAACTGCTCGAAAAACTGAGCCGCCTGCAACTTCGTCCGGGCCCTTCGACCGACGTTCGTAGCGGCCTGGGCGCGTTGCTGGCCGCCGCATTCTCGCATGATTTGAAGTACCTGGGTGCTTACCGGGCCTGGCAGGAGGCCGTGCTCTCCGATTCCCAGCTGGCCCGCAAGCAGGCCCGGATCCACGCCTGGACCAGCGGGCGAATCCTGCTCCTGTTCCGTTCCCTTCAGCAACTTCCGGGCGCCCGCCCGGGTGTGGACGTGGAAGCCATGGCCCGCGCGATGGACGCTTTCTTCTGGCAGCTCCTGGGGCAGGCGGCGCGCATGACTAGGCCGGAGTTGCAAGGGTGGCTCGATATCTCCACCCACCTGATCTACCACGGCCTGTTCCTGGACTAGCTCTTTTTTCTTACCGCGTTGCCTTCCTTGGCGTTACTTTGCGCCTTAGCGCCTTTGCGAGCACCCGTTTCCTGCTTTGCGAGCACTGTTTCCTGCTTTGCGACCATCCGTCCCTGCTTTGCGTCCCCATTATTTTTCCAACCTTCGCCCCCCGCCGCCCGTCCAATGAGCGAATGATAGGGGCGAGCCAACTGGCACTCACCGACCCGCTTCCGAGGGCCGGATCCGCCGCCAATTTCGCGGAACTGGAGGAACTCTACCACCTCCACGGCGCGCGCCTCAAGAGCATCGCGTTTCACATTACCGGCAACCGCCAGGATGCCGAGGATGCCGTGCAGGAGACCTTCCTCAAGCTGCACCGGGCCCTTCACGGGTTCCAGGGGCAGTCCAGCATCGGAACATGGCTCTGCCGCATCGTCATCAACGTCTGCTACGATATCGCCCGCCACCGCCGTCGCGAGGCCGCAGCCCCTCCGGATGGACCCGCGCCCAACCAGCAAATTCCCCTGCGGGTGGCCCTCGGCGACGCCCTGGGGCGCATCCACCCCAAACATCGCATGGTGTTCCTGTTGTTCGAGGTGGAGGGCCTGCGGCATTCCGAGATCGCCGCCATTCTGGAAATTCCCGAAGGCACTTCCAAGGCCTGGCTCTTCGAGGCCAAGAAGGAGTTGAAACGCCTGCTTACGGAGACCCGCCCATGATTTTCCAATGCCAGGATCTGGACCGCGCGCTGGCCCTTCCCGAGCTGATGCCGGATGCGCGCGCCCACGCCCGCGATTGCGCGCGCTGCGCCGGGCAGCTCTTCCTGTGGGGCGAAATCTCGCGCCTGGCCCCCGCGCTGCACCAGGAATGGGAAAGCCCCGCGCTGTGGCCGCGCATCCAGGCCGCGCTGGCCGCGGATTCCCCTCCGTGCGCCGCGGCCCGCCGGCCCATTCCGATCCGCCGTTGGGCGCTGGCCGCGGCCGCCGTTCTCACCCTGGCCCTGGCGCTTTCGAATCCCTGGCGGAGCGCCCCGCGCGACCGCCAGTTCCTCACCCAGGATGCCCTGCGCGAGGTGCAGCAGTCCGAAGCCGCCTACAGCCGCTCCATCGACCGCCTCTCCGCCCTGGCCGGTCCCTCGATCGAGGAATCGCCCACCGCGCTCGCCGCCCTGTACCGGGAAAAACTGCTGGTGCTCGATTCGGCTATCGCCGACCTCAAACAGAATGTCGAGGGCAATCGTTACAACGTTTATTTGCAGGGGCAGCTCGCTTCGCTGTATCGCGAAAAGCAGCGCACCCTGCGGGAGTGGATGGAAAATGCGAATCGCAATTAGCCTGGCGCTGGTGTGCGCCTGTGCCGTCAGTGCCTACGCGCGCGAGGAATTCCGCCGCGAATTCAGCCGCACCGTGACCCTCGAGCCGGGCCACCGCTTCCGGATCGAAAACGCCTTCGGCAATGTCACCATTCGTACGCAGCCGAACGGACAGGCGGCCATCCGCGCCGTCATCCAGTGTTCCGCGCCCACCGCCGGGGAAGCGCGCCGCTGCGCCGATCGCATCCAGATCTCCATCGACCAGGGCGGCGGCAATCTCTCCGTGCGCACCGAATTCCCCAGCACCAACACGATGTCCAATACCGGCTTCGGCGTGAACTACGACATCGATATCCCGGAGGCCGCTCCCCTGGAAGTGCGCAACCGCTTCGGCGCCGTCAACCTCACAGGCCCTCGCGCGGGCGCCACCGTGGTCAACGGCAATGGCAACGTGACGCTCTCGGCGGGCCGCGGCCGCCAGCAGATCGAAAACAGCTTCGGCAGCGTGGATGTGCGGGCCAATGAGGGCGATGTGATCGTCCGCAACACCAACGGCAACGTCACCGCGGCGGATGTGTCCGGCGACCTGGACATCGCCGACCGCTTCGGCAGAGTCCACGTCACCAACGCCGGCCGCGGCCTCACCATTCACAGCGACAACGGCGAAATCGAAGCCTCCCGCGTGGGCGGAGTGGCCACCATCTCCAACAGCTTCGGGCCGGTCGTGGTCGGGGACGCGAAATCCGATCTGAACGTGCACAATCAGAACGGCGGCATCACCGCCAATGGGGTGGCCGGCGCCGCCGACCTGGCCACTTCCTTCGGGCATGTGCAGTTCTCGCGGATCGGCAAATCGCTCACCGTGCACGCCCAGAATACCGGCGTCACCGGGCAGGATGTGGGCGGCGCCGCGGTGGTCGAAACCACCTTCGCCACCGTGGACCTGCGGGGCATCAAGGGCGGCGCCCGGATCACCGCCGGCAACAGCCCCATCAAGCTGGCCGGGGTGGGCGGCGAGATTTATGCCAAGACCTCCTTCGCCGAAGTGCGCCTGGATTCCGCCGCCGGACCGGTCACGGTGGAAAACAACAACGGGTCCGTCATCATCGACGCGCAGCCCGCCAGACCGGGCCTGGAATGCCAGCCCATCACCGTGCGCACCAGTTTCAGCCCCATCCGCGTAGCTGTGCCGGCCGGCGGACCGGGCTACGCCGTCACCGCCAACACTTCCTTCGGTTCCATTCATACGGATCATGAAATGCGGGTCACCGGCGACGTAGCGGCCGGTTCCGTGCACGGCCGCATCGGCGAGGGAAGCTGCCCGCTGCGCCTCAACGACCAGAACGGCAACATCGAGATTCTCAAGAGCCCCACACGCTGACCGCCACCGGGATGTGACGGAATGGTTACTTGCCCAGCCCGCGCAGGTCGCTGGCCAATAGTCAATGGTCTTATGTGGTACTTTCCGGGCTGAGTACCATTGCCTTGTCCGTCCGTTTGGAGTATTCTGGAACTGACGTGGATTGATTTAGGGTCTCTTCCGCGGCCCGGCTAATTGCAACCACGAAAAAAAGTGCTAAAGGTGAGTCGGTCTGTTCGAAACATTTCGACCCTGGCGCCTTTGGGCTCCAGGGTTTTTTGCTTTTGGCGGACCGCTTCGCCGGATGCTGGAGGTATACCATGAGCGTCTGGTCCGGCGCCGAGCCAGCCAGTCCCCCGCTCTCAACCGGCGAGGGTCTCCTGGTGTCGATTTCCATCAACGTGGAGCCGCGCAGTCTGGAATCTCTTCTGGAAGCGCTGGCGCAACTCGATTTTCCCATTAACCCGCAGATCTATCACGACGCCGCTATGGTGTACCTCTACCCCGATGGCCGTGAGGAGACTCACGCGGCCACCCTGGTGGAGTTTCCGGCCTACCAGGAGCGCCTGCCGCAAGTCCGCGCCGTCCTGGCCGCGTACGGCTTCGATCCGTCGATTGCCTATGTCGCCGGCATGATGGACGCCATCCACGCCGAACGCCCTCTGGAACCTGCCCCGCCCGGCGCCCTCTACCAGTCCCGCTACCGCGTCAAGCATCGCGCCGCCGCCGTGGCCTGACCGTGCCCCCTGGGAGCCTGCCCCGCCCGGCGGAGCCCTACCAGTCCCGCTACCGTGTCAAGCACCGCGCCGCCGCGGTGGCCTGACCGCCCCCCTGGAACCCGCCCCGCCCGGCGCGCCCCGCCAGTCCCGCTACCGCGTCAAACACCGCGTCGCGGCCCTCTAAATGCCGCCATCAATTTAATTAATACCTTCGCCCACTTGCATTTGTAAAACTTTTGGGATATCCTCAGATTTTAGTTCCCGATGTCCACTCGTACTACAGGCCGGCTGGTTTCTTCCCTCACCACCATCGCGATTCCTGTAAGCATTATTATTCTGGTCATCGTATCCGGCCCCGTCTGACGGCCACCGGGAACAAGGTTCCAAAGGCCATCGGCGGGGAAAGCAACCCGGCTGATGGCCTTTTTTATTTAGGTACGGACTTTTGGAGCATATGAACCTATGTCAACGTTGATGAGCGGCGCGCGAATGCTGGTGGAATGCCTGGCCCGCGAGGGCGTGGATTGCATGTTCGGCTACCCCGGAGGCGTCACCCTCCCCTTTTACGACGTGCTCTACGACCACCAGATCCGCCACATCCTGGTGCGTCACGAGGAAAACGCCGCCTTCGCCGCCGAAGGGTACGCGCGCGCCACCGGCAGGGTGGGGGTCTGCTGCGCCACCTCCGGCCCCGGAGCCACCAATCTCACCACCGGCCTGGTGGACGCCATGATGGATTCCATCCCCATCGTCGCCATCACCGGCCAGGTCTCCACCAAGCTCATCGGCAGCGACGCCTTCCAGGAAGCCGATACCTTCGGCATCACCCGCCCCTGCACCAAGCACAACTACCTGGTCAAAAAGCTGGACGACTTGGGGCAGGCCATCCACGAAGCTTTTTATGTGGCGGCCAGCGGTCGGCCTGGCCCGGTGCTCGTGGATATCACCAAGGACGTTCTCCAGGGCCAGGGCCATTACCAGCCGGTCGCCTCCGTCCACCTGCCGGGCTACAAGGTCTTCACCGAGGGCCACACCGGCCAGATCCGCCGCGCCGCGCAGCTCATTCAGGAATCCGCGCGCCCGCTGGTTTATTCGGGCGGCGGGATCATCGCCGCCGGCGCCACCCGCGAATTGCGCGAGTTCGTCGAGTTGGCCGGCACGCCCGCCGTCAACACCCTGATGGGCCTCGGCGGCCTGCCTTCCTCGCACCCCAATTTCATCAGCCTGCCCGGCATGCACGGCAGCTACGCGGCCAACATGGCCATGACCAACGCCGACCTGCTCATCGCCCTGGGCGTCCGCTTCGACGATCGCGTCACCGGCCGCCTCGCCGCTTTCGCGCCCCACGCCAAGGTCATCCACGTGGATATCGACCCCGCCGAGATCGGCAAGAACCGCGCGCCCGAAGTGCCCATTGTCGGCGATGTCAAGCGCGTGCTCGCCAAGCTCAACAAGCTCCTTTCCGAAGCCCCGCCCACCGATGAAAAGCTCTCCGCCGCCCGGCGCGCCTGGTGGCGCCAGATCCGTCAGTGGAAAGAGGAACATCCGCTCGAAGTGGTCAAGAGCGACACCGAAATCAAGCCGCAGCACCTCATGGGCGAAATCGACCGCATCTCCGGCGGTGACGCCATCGTCTCGTCGGATGTCGGCCAGCACCAGATGTGGGCCGCCCAGCTCATCCGCTTCAACGAACCGCGCTTGTGGCTGAATTCCGGCGGACTCGGCTCCATGGGCTTCGGCCTCCCCGCCGCCATCGGGGCCCAGTTCGCCCACCCGGAAAAGCTGGTGTTTGCGGTCGTCGGCGATGGCGGTTTTCAAATGTCCATTCCGGAACTCGCCACCGTGGCCAGTTACGGCCTGCCCATCAAAATCGTGGTCATGAACAACGGCTACCTGGGCATGGTGCGGCAGTGGCAGACCCTGTTCTATAACAACCGCCTCAGCGCCGTGGAGCTGGATTGCTTCCCGGATGCCGAAAAACTGGCCGGCGCTTACGGCTTCAAGGGGCGCACCATCGACAAACCCTGGGAACTGGCCCCCGCGCTCGAAGAGGCCGTCCGCGAGCCCGGGCCCTACCTGTTGAATGTCAAGGTGTCGCCGCTCGAAAGCGTTTATCCGATGGTGCCCGCCGGGGGCGCCATCAACGAGATGGTCCTGGGACCGCCCCAGCCGGTGGCGGCAAAATAGCGAGGCCGATCCATGCTGCAAATCATATCGTTACTTCTGGAAAACAAGCCCGGTGCGCTGATGCGCGTCACCGGCCTGCTCAGCCAGCGCGGCTACAACATCGAGAGCCTGACGGTCGCGCGCACGCTGGACCCCGAGATTTCCCGCATGACCATCGTGGTCGATGTGGAAACCGCCCAGCGGCAGCAGGTCATCAAGCAGATGAATAAGCTGATCAACGTGCTGCAGGCCACCGACCTCACCGACCTGCCGGCCGTAGTCCGCGAACTGGTACTGGTGCGCATCCGCACCGCGCAGGAAAGCCGCGCCGCCGTCTTGAAGGAGGCCGAGATCTTCGGCGGCCGCGTGGTGGATTCGTCCACCGAGGGCTTCGCCATCGAAGTCACCGGCGACCCCGAAAAACTCGGCGAGTTCGTGGATGTGATGCGCAGCTACGGCGAAATCGAAGCCACGCGTTCCGGCGCGGTGGTGATTGCGCTGGAGGCCAAACGCCTGCGCCTTCAACCGCCGGTCCCCACTCGGGCCGGGGGTTCCAAAGTGGAGGAGCCGGTCGCATAACGGCCGGAAACGGAGAAATCATGCCAAGACGCTTTTACGAAAAAGACGGGAACCTGGAACACTTGAACGGACTCACCGTGGCCATCGTGGGATATGGCAGCCAGGGCCACGCCCACGCCCTCAATCTCCGCGATTCGGGCGTGGATGTGGTGGTCGGACTGCATGCCGCCAGCAAATCCGCGGCCAAGGCGGAAGCCGCCGGATTGAAGGTGCTGAGCCCCGCCGCCGCGGCCGAAACGGCCGACGTCGTGATGATCCTGGTGCCCGACCATATCCAGGCCGACCTGTACCACAGCGACATCGCGCCCCACATGACCCCTGGCAAGACCCTCATGTTCGCCCACGGGTTCAACATCCACTTCGCGCAGATCGCACCGCCCGCCGGCGTGGACGTTTCCATGATCGCACCCAAGGCTCCCGGACATCGCGTGCGCGAACTGTACACCGAAGGAGTGGGCGTTCCCGCTCTGGTGGCCATCCAACAGGACGCTTCCGGCAAAGCTCTGGACCGCGCTCTGGCCTATGCCCTGGCGTTGGGCTGCCTGAAGGCCGGGGTGATCGAGACCAGCTTCCGCGAAGAGACCGAAAGCGACCTGTTCGGCGAGCAGACTGTGCTGTGCGGCGGCGTGAGCGAGTTGATCCGCGCCGGCTTCGAGACCCTGGTGGCGGCCGGCTACGCCCCCGAGATCGCCTATTTCGAATGCCTCCACGAGCTCAAGCTGATCGTCGATTTGATCCAGGAAGGCGGCTTGAGTTACATGCGCTATTCCGTTTCCGACACCGCCGAATACGGCGATTACACCCGCGGCCCGCGCATCGTGAACGACCAGACCCGCGCGGAAATGAAAAAAATTCTGTCGGAGATTCAATCCGGCGAATTCGCCCGCCAGTGGATCGCGGAAAACCGCAGTGGCCGCCACAATTTCCTGGCCATGCGCGAAGCCGCCCGAAATCAGCCCATCGAAACCGTGGGCCGCGAGCTTCGCGAAATGATGACCTTCCTGAAAAAGAAAAAAGAAGCCGGCGTGCCGCAGGAAGAAGCGGTAGCGGCAAAGAAGTAGAGAAAGGATGTTCACCACGGAGGCACGGAGTAAATGGAGGCTGCACGGAGAAACCAGAAATGGTTTTTCTCTTCCTTTTTTCCTCCGTTCTTCCTCCGCGTACTCGGTGTCTCCGTGGTGAATCACAGGGCCACACCATGAAAATCTTCACCTTTGATACGACGCTCCGGGACGGCACGCAAGGCGAGTCCGTCTCTTTCTCCGTGGAGGACAAGCTCCTCATTGTCCAGAAGCTGGATGAGCTGGGTATCGACTATATCGAAGGCGGCTGGCCCGGCTCCAACCCCAAAGACAAGGAATTCTTCACCCTCGCGCGCTCCCTCACCCTCCAGCACGCCCGCCTCACCGCCTTCGGCTCCACGCGCTTCGCTAAGAATCCCGTCGGGGAAGACCGCAATGTCCTCGCCCTGGTGGATGCCGGCACTCCGGTCGTCTCGATCTTCGGCAAGACCTGGGACCTCCATGTCCGCCGCGCCCTCGGCATCACCGAAGAGGAAAACCTGCGGCTCATCTCCGAGACCGTCCGCTACCTCAAAGACCACGGCAAGGAAGTGGTCTACGACGCCGAGCATTTTTTCGATGGCTACGCCGCCAATCCCACCTATGCCCTGCGCACGCTCGAAGCCGCCAGACAGTCCGGCGCCGATGTGCTGTGCCTCTGCGACACCAACGGCGGCACCGTGACCGGCCGCCTGGTGGACGCCGTGGGCGACGTCCGCCGCCGCTTCGACGGGGTCATCGGCATCCACACCCACAACGATTCGGACCTCGCTGTGGCCAACACCGTGGCCGCCGTGGAGGCCGGCGCTACCCACGTGCAGGGCTGCATGAACGGCTACGGCGAGCGTTGCGGCAACGCCAACCTGGCTTCCGTGATCGCCAACCTGGAGCTCAAGATGGGCCACACCACCATCGGCCGCGACAAACTGGCGGGCCTCGCCGGCGCCTGCCGCTTCATTGCCGAATTGGCCAACCTGCCCCTGCCGAGCGACCAGCCGTTCGTCGGCAAGAGCGCCTTCGCCCACAAGGGCGGCGTCCACGTGAGCGCCGTGCTGAAGGATTCCAGCACCTACGAGCACGTCGCCCCCGAGACCGTAGGCAACCGCCAGCGCGTGCTCGTGAGCGACCTCGCCGGCCGCGGCAACATCATGTACAAGCTCAAGCAGCACGGCTTGGCCGGCCGCCTCACCGAAGACGCCCGCCGCGAACTTCTCGAGCGCATCAAGCAGATGGAGTACGAAGGTTACGAGCTCGAAGCCGCCGAGGGTACCTTCGAGTTGCTGGTGCGCGAAGCCCTCACCCCCGGCTTGCAGTTCTTCGAAGTGGACAGCTACGAAGTGGCCACCCGGGCTGGCGGAGTGGGACCCTCCCACACCACTGCCACGGTAACTTTGCGCGCGCAGGACGGCGTCCATTCCGCCACCGCCGTGGGCCACGGTCCCTTCAACGCCCTGCACCTGTGCCTGCGCAAGTGCCTGGCCAAGCTCTATCCGCAGATCGCCGAAGTGCGCCTGACGGATTACAAAGTCCGAGTCCTCGATTCGCACAAAGGCACCGCGGCCAAGGTGCGCGTGCTGATCGAGTGGAGCGACCACAAAAAAAGTTGGTCCACCGTGGGCGTCTCCGACAACGTCATCGAGGCAAGCTGGAAGGCCCTGGTAGACGCCATCCGCCTGGAGCTATCCCGCCTCACCGACGAGGACCCCTCGGTGGCTCGTGTCGTGGAAGACTATTGCTGGGGTGTCTAGGCGCTGTCTAGGCGGGACTGGCCGAAGGCCGTCCCACCAAGGCGAATCGCCCGTCCGGGCTACTTCGGAAAGGCGATCGGTAAGGCCTTTTCGTCGGTGTACATGCAACGCGCGTTGTGCCCGCACTCGGGAATCACCACTACCTCCGGGTGGCCTCCGAGCTTTTCCGTCACATACTTGCTGAATGCCAGCCCGCGCGCCAGGCGCGTTGGTCCCTGCGCCATCGCGGGACACGAACCATCGAAGCCGCCCAGCGGCAGGATGTCTTCTTCCCCCAGCAGGTAAGTGGTCGGCCGCGAGGCAAGCTGCTTCTTCAACTGCTCGTCGCTGAGCTTGGCGGTGTAGCCGCTGCGATGCTCAAAGCCGTAGGGCCACTGGTCGTAGGTCGTGCAATTGCGGCCGTCGCCGAACCCGCGGAACACCGCTCCCTCGCTCCCTGAGCCGCCGCGCCGGCCTCCCCGCCCAGCCGCCGGCGCTGGAACATATCCCGGCGGGCCTGCGGTCACCGGCCAATCCGCCGCCGTTGGACGCGTGTTGTCCGGGTAAGCGTAGCTCGATGGATTGGCCACGATGTAACTCACCGGCACGCCGAGTTTCTCGTGCACCTGGTTGGCCATCTCGTAGCGGTTCACAAACTGGCCGCCGGCCGAATGTCCCGCCACCACTATGTGCTTCAGGTTGGGAAAAATCTCCTTGCGTGCCAGCTTGCGCAGCACTTCGTCGATGAAGTCGAAAGAGGTCAGCTTGTCGTTGTTCGACGCCGTCCCCCCGGAGCGCCAACTGTCGCCGCCGCAACTGTAGCTCACTTCGTTGGGCGCCAGCACGTCCTGGCAGCCGCGGTCGTTCGATGCGATCCGCGGAGCGATCACCACGGTGTCTTCCAGGGCGTTCGCCAGGAAAGCCGAAGCCAGGGCGTTGCGGTAGTAGTTGTCGGCGTCGCGGTTGGTCCCGTGAATCATCACGAATGCGCGAGTGATTTGTTCGTTGCGCACGTCCAGCGAATACGTCCGGTAGATCATGGAACGCGACGGTCCGCCGCCCAGCGTCACCCACTCGGTGCACGCGGAAGTGGCAGTGAGGCAGGGAGTCGCACCCGAGGCCGGAGCCAGCGCGAAAAAAACCAAAACGATCAGTTTGAGCATTTTGCCCAACATACAACGGAATCGGGGCGGTTTGTCAACCGGCTGGAAGTTGAGACTTCGAAAACCGCCCATCCGCTTGCGGGCCAATCATCAACCCCTCGTGGTTTTCTCCGTGCTTCCTCGGTGGTCTCCGTGTCCCCCTCGAAAATCCCCTTGGCGGTACTTTGCGCTTTGGCGGCTTGGTGAGAGCCGCCCTCGCGCCCATTTTCACCATGCCGGGTGCGGCCGCGCTCCATGGACCTCGGAGGGCGCCCCCTCGGCCCGGAGGCGCCGAGAGAAACCCGAGAACACAATCCTCTCCGTCTTGTCTCCGTGTCTCCGTGTGAGGAGGCTGCCAGCCGCGCGCGTCGCGCCCCAAGGTAGCATGGAATGGTGCCCCGTTACGCAGCCATCGACATTGGCAGCAACTCCATTCGCCTCGAAGCCGCCGAGGTGATGCCGGGCCAACCGGTGCGGATCCTGGCCTCCGACCGCGAAGTCACGCGCCTCGGCGAGAGCGTCTTCCGCTCCGGCGCCGTCAGTGAAGAGGCCATGAGAAATACCTGCGCCGTGCTTTCGCGAATGGCCGCGCTCTACCGGCGTCTCGACGTGGTGGGGGTGCGGGCGGTGGCCACCAGCGCCATCCGCGATACCCGCAACCAGCGCGAGTTTCTCGCGCGCGCCGCCGAAGCGGTGGGGGCGCCCGTCGAAATCATCTCCGGCCGCGAAGAGGCCCGCCTCATCCACCTGGGCGTGGAATCCAGTTGGCCCCAGGGCGGAAGACGCACCCTCATCCTCGACGTCGGCGGTGGCAGCGTGGAGATCATCGCCGCCGAAGACGGCTCCCTCCGCGAAGCGTTTTCCAAACCGCTCGGCGCCGTGCGCCTGCAGGAGAATTTTCTCCAGGAAGATCCTCCCTCGCCCCACCAGCTGCACCTGATGCATGAGTTCATCCAGGAAAAACTCGCCAGCGTGGTGCGCCGCCTGGGCAACTCGCCGTGGGATCGGACCATCGCCACTTCGGCTACCGCCAGCGCTGTGGCCAGCGCCCTCGCTCGCCTGCCGCGCTCTCAAAGGGATGGCATCGATCGCCTGCGGGTTTCCACCGCCCAGGTGCGCAAGCTGTACACGCGGCTTTCCGGATTGGGCCTCGCGGGCCGCCGCAAAATTACCGGCATCGGGCCTCGGCGCGCCGAAATCATCGTGCCCGGAATCGCCGTGCTGATGGATTTTTTGAAGGCTCTGCGCCAGCCGGCCATGTATTACTCGCGCGCCGGCGTGCGCGACGGCATCATTGCCGACCTCGCTCTCCGCAACGTGGGCGCCGAGCTTTCGCACCTCACCCGCGACCAACGCCGCGAGGTCGAGGATATGTGCCGCCGCTACGGTGTCTCCCTCGACCACGCCCGCAAGGTGGCCCACATCGCCGGCCTGCTGTTCACTGCGCTCCATCCGCTGCATCAGCTTCCCCCTCCTTCGGGAAAGCTGCTGGAAGCCGCCGCCTACCTGTTGGATGTGGGACACTATATCAGCGGAGTAAGTCACCATAAGCATTCTTATTACCTGGTGGCTAACTCGGATATGCCTGGATTTACGGATCGCGAACGGCTGGTTATCGCCAGCCTGTGCCGCTATCACCGCAAGTCGATGCCCAGCCCGATGCACGGTATCTACCAGGCGCTCTCTGTGGAAGAGCGCAAGGTGCTGGTGCATCTGACGCCCATCCTGCGGCTGGCCGATAATCTGGACCGCAGTCACGAGCAAAGCATCGACGGAGTGGAATGCCGTTTGCAAGATGGGGAAGTCGCCCTTCAGGTGCACTCGCGCGGCGATATCGACCTGGTGGAATGGGGCGCCGAGCGCGCCGCCCAGGTCTTCCAACAGGTCTACAACCGGCGGGTTACCTTGACGAAGGCCAGGAATTGATATGCACGAGTATGCCCATTGGCAAACCGCGGCCCTGCTGCGCCGGTTGGCCAAGGAAGCGTCCAAAACCGCGCATTCCAGCGAAGCCGGCGCCATTCACGATTTACGCGTGGCCATCCGGCGGATGAAGGGCTGCCTGGGACTGTTCGCGCGGTTCTACCCGGAGCGCGGGCGCAAGCAATTAAAAAAAGAACTCAAGCAGATGATGCACGCATGCGGAGAAGTCCGCGATCGGGATATCGCTTTGGAACTGCTCTCCGAGGCGGGCGCGCCCGCCAGCTCCGCGGTGGTGCGGCGGCTCGGCGCCGAGCGCGAGTTCGCCGCCCGCGAGTTGCGCGACGCGCTCAGGCCATGGAAGGACGGCCGCTCTTCCCGCGCCTGGCGGACGCGCCTGGAGCTTTGACCCATGGCCCCGACTCTCAAACCGAAAGTGAAGTGGGATGACCATGCCGGTGTGGCCGCCAATGCGCGCAGCGAGTTGCCCAACCTGGTGCGGGCCTATTTCGCGCAGGTTCGGCACGCGCTCGCTGGAAATCCCCGCCCCGCCAGGCTGCATCCCCTGCGCGTAACCGGCAAGCGCCTGCGCTACTGGCTGGAGTTGTTCCGCCCGTGCTACGGCCCGGGCCTGGAGGCGCGCATCAATGCGCTCAAGCACGTTCAGGATCTCTTGGGCCAGGTAAACGACTCGGTGACTGCCCAGGCGCTGATCCGGAAGACCATGCGGCCCTCGCGCTTGCGGGCCAAGGTGGAGCGCTTCGCCGTCACGCGCACCGCCGACAGGGCCAAAGCCTTCCGCGCGCACTGGCAGAACGAGTTCGATGCGCCCGGCCGCGAGGAATGGTGGACTGGCTATCTGGCCCGCGAGGCGCACCCGCCGGAACGCCAGTGAGCGGCCGTCCCTACCAATGGATCAGGCCATCCGTATTTCTCGATCATCGGCATCAGCACGTTCCGGCTTTCATCGGTTCGCGCCAGGCCAGGTCGGGAAAGCCGCGAATGAAGAAGAGAACGTCGGGATCTTCCACCAATAGGAACGGCCCTGACCGTTTCATCCCGATCTCGGCTCGGGCGTGGATTTGGACCGGAAGAACCTTCGCAAATCCCCTTGGCGTTACTTTGCGCCCTAGCGGCCTTGCGAGAGCCTTCTTGGCCACTATTTTCGTTTCTGCCGGGTGCGGCTGCCTTGTCCAAGGGTCGCTTCAGCCTCTGGCGGCGGAAGGCTCCCGCTCCCCTGCCAGATCACCTGCAACACGGCCGGCTTACGGCTTCTTCTTATGGATCACAGAGAGGAGATCGGGGCCGAATTCCTTAAACAGGTTGCCGATTGCGATGGTTCCCATGCCCGCGGTTCCCCATTCCAGGATGGAGTCGGCATTGCGGTATTCCTTGGGACTCCATAGGGTGGCCAGGGCCCAACTGCCGTATGCGTTGGCCGGCAGGGAGTAGGAGATGGTGCGGCTGTCGTCATTCGGATTCCGCGCCGTTACGGTATCGGCGATGACATGGGCGAAACGCGGGAAGAAACCGCCGGTGCCCTTGCGGTGAAAGCGGGTGTCTTCCGGATGAACGGTTCGGACGGCGTCTTCAATCATCAGTCCGATGACAAATTGCCCGTATAGAGACGCCACCCGCTTTTCAAAACCCAGTCGGTCTTTGCCCCACTGGCTGGGCCAATCGTGTACCTGCTGCAACACCGCCCCGGGAAGGGTAGCGGTAACCGCCTGCACCGTAAACAGCCTTTTGAAAAACGGTTTTTGCGGGGGGTAAACAGGAGCCTTGGCAGGGGCGCTGGCAGGAATGCTGCCGCCGGTGGTGGTAGCGCTGTTGTCCCCCTCCTGCTTGGCCTCCGGCGCCGAAGCGGTGGCTGGCATGGCGGGTATGGCGGTAGCGGTAGGGGGCTGGGGGACGCTGGTATCCTGTGCGTGCGACTCGGCACAGAGCGTGAGAAAAAGGGCGCACACTGCCCCGGCTGTCAGTTTCGAATTCAAAAACCCGTGTCCTTCAATTCAGATGCCGTCTACAATCCGTAGTGTAACGGATTGGCCCTGGGATGCGCTACTGACCTCCGGGGGATTCCAAGGGGGCTTCGCGGGTTGTTCGCGTTTCGGAGTTCGCTTTAGAGAACAGCACCACGGTGACATCGCCGAACTCGCCGATTCGCCGGCTGCCCCATCCGGCCAGTTGGGGACGGGCTGCCAGCCACTTCCACCAGAAGCCGGCCTGGCCGGCTCCGCCGTAGATCACGAACCGGCGGGCCGGCCCCAGCGTGGTTCCCGCAATCTGCGCGGCGTAGGATTCCGCCTCGGGGGAGTCGTTGAAGGGAAACAGCAGGATCCGCCCGGCCAGCGGGTAGACCGCCAGGTGCGAATACAGGAAACCGGGCAGGCGATAATTCGCACTCCATACTGGAGGCCGCGCCTCCACAAATGGACTGGGGCAGATGACCGGGGTGGCTGGATCGGCGGCCAGTTGGCGCACCTCGCGCGCGGCGTCCCGCCAATCGGATCTCTGGTGCGCGGGCCAAAGGCGGGTCCAGTGTCCCGCGGCCACCAGGGCCCCCACACCCAGAAGCGCCGCGGCAGGCTTCCACGCCCCAGCGGCCAGGCTGCGGGAGGCCCACAAAGTCGCCGCCAGCGCCGCGCCGGCGAGCGAGAGCGAGTAGTAACGGGATACGAAAACGCTGCTCCCGGCGATGAGAGAAATGGCAAAGAGGCACACCGGCGGGAACAGCCACCAACTTAGGATCAGGATAGAATCGTGCGGCTCCGGCCGCACAGTAAGCGGCCGATCCCAGTTTGCCGGCGGTCGCGCGGGAGACAGGCCCGGCGCGTGTACCGGCGGTGGGGCCATCGGATCAGCCGGGCTTGCCGCCAATGGGTCGGGCGGCCAAACCTGCGCGGGATCCGCAGACGCCGTCGCCGGCCAGACCCCCGGCTCCGCCGGGTCTCGCTTGGATCGGTCCTCCGTCTCCGTAGGCCTCGCTACACCCGACAAGCCCACCGGCTCCGCCGACCCCGCTGCTAACCAGCCCCGCTCCGCTGGCTCCCGCGTTTCTGATCGGCCCGCCGGCTCCGCCGACCCCGTCCCCGCGGACGAGCGCGCCGCATGCGTCGGCTCCCGCGTGGCCGATGGCCCCCCCGGCTCCGCGGACCCCGCTGCTAACAAGCCTCCCGGCCCCGCTGTCGTTGGCGCGGTCAGGGACCAGGCGGGGACACCGAAGCGGCGGGCTATGCGGACCGCCAGCCATGCACCTGCACCCGATACTAGCAGCAGCCCGTATTTCAGCGAATTCGCAAGATCGCGCAGCGTGGGCGGAGCGACGATCACGTGCGCCGTGGCATGACCGATCAGACCGGCCGCGCCAAAAGCTACCGGCAGGAGCGCCAGCACCACCGCGCTGAAGATCACCGCCGCCTGGCGCCAGGGCACGGGGGATTTTCCGCGCCCCAGGCGCGCCAGGGCGTACGCTGCGAACACCAGGTAGAACGGCGCAAACAGCAGGTGCACCCGCCAGAGGAGTGCGCCCATGGCTGCAAAGGCCCACGCGTCGCGCCAGCGGGCGGTATCCAGCCAGCGCACCAGGAACCACACCCCGAGGGTCGCCGTGGCGGTACCGAGGGCATAGGGGCGCGCGTCGGCTGCCTGGTCGTTGAAGCCATTGAGCGCCAGGCAGGCGAACGCCGCGAACCAGGCGGCCCGCGGATGAATCAGGCGCGCGGCCAGCCGCGTCACCACCCAGAGCGCCACCGCCATGAGCAGCAGCGACGGCAGGCGGTAAGCTGCTTCGGAGAAGCCCAGCAGCCTTTCAGCCGCCGCCGGCAGAACGTAGTAAATGGACGCAGGCACCTGCGGAGCCGCGGCGAACGAGGGATGACGCGCGCCGTAATGCACCACGAACGCGGTTGCTGTCTCATCCACCCAAAAACTGGAGCCGAGAGGCATCAGCCACAGACGGATCAGCGAAACCGCAAGCAGACAGAAAAGACAAAGGGATAGACCGGGCCGCCGGTTCATCGGCGATGTTCCAGCAAGGCCGCGGATGGATCGGGACGCGGCTGCCGGGCGGGAAAACGAAAAATGCGCGCCCGATAGATGCCCAGCCGGGCGAAGCAGCACAGCAGAGAGGTCTTCAGCACCCCCACACCGTAGACGATGCTGCGGCGCAGATTAATGGACGAGGCCTCCGGGAAATAGCGCGTGGGGCAGGAGACTTCCCCGACGCGCGCCCCGTAGACGATGGCTTGCGCCAGCATCTGGTTATCGAAGACGAAATCCTCGGAGTTCGCCTGCAGGGGCAGAGCCTCCAGCAGCGCGCGGTCGAAGGCGCGATAGCCGGTGTGGTATTCCGAGAGCCGCGCGCCGGTCAGGAGGTTCTGGAAGGCCGTCAGCGAGCGGTTGGCAATGTACTTGTATAGCGGCATGCCGCCCTTGCGCGCTCCGCCCACCAGAATGCGCGAACCCAGCACCAGTTCGTAAACCCCGTACGCGACCATGCTGGCGAGGGCCGTGACCAGGAGCGGCGAGTACTGGTAATCGGGGTGGATCATCACCACCACGTCGGCGTTGCGGCCCAGGGCCGCGGCGTAGCAGGTCTTCTGGTTGCCGCCGTAACCGCGGTTGCGTTCATGCACGATCACCGTGAGGCCCAGGCGATGGGCCAGCGCCACGGTCTGGTCCGAACTTTGATCGTCCACCAGGATGCACTCGTCCACGGTTTCGGGCAGTTCGCGAACGGTAGCTTCGAGCGTGCGCTCGGCGTTGTAAGCCGGCAAGACCACAATGATGCGTTTCCGGTTAATCATCCTGCCAACCACTATGATATCGGGATTCCGCGGGGATCCGCAGGCGCTCGTAACGCCAATGAGGAAACCCGGCGTGCCGGAGCGACTCGACCGTCATAGCCCCCCACCACAGCCGCCGGCCGGGCCGGCAGCCGGGCAGCCGGGCAGCCGGGCAGTGATTCCGTAAACCCACCGGCGAGGGACGCCTAAGGCTGTTTGCTGCCAACATCTTTGCGGCCGTTCGCCTGCTCGGGGCATTTTTGCAAATTTCAGATAGTGCTTGACTTGATCCGCTTCTGACACTATTATTAGGGTCAGATAAAACCGCCCGGCGATCCCGACCTCCAATCCCGCGCCAGACTCATGCGGTCCCTCGGATCCCTCCGCGACATGCTCCCCGGCTCTTGCGTCGAACGCCAACGCGCTTGTGGCCGACCCAACTGTCATTGCGCCGATGGCAAAAATCTCCATTCGCAATTTCAGATCTCCGTCCTCGTCGATGGCAAGCCTATGGTCTTCAACGTCCCGGCCAAGTTGGTCGGACAGGTGCGCCGACAGGTGGAAATGCGCCACCGCTTTGATGCCGCCGCCGCTACCGTCTGCGGCATCAATCTGAGGAGACTCCTCAAGCAAAAGCAAGAGCTATAGCCTTGGCTCGGCACCGATTCGAGGCTTACCTCGATAAGGTATTCGGTTTTTCCCAACTGGTGAGCGCGCTGCCGGAAGGCCGTCTGTCGCCGCGGCATCCCTGGCAGAAAGTGTTTGACGCCGTCTTCCTGGGAGCGGCCATGCAGATCCCTAGCCTGCTACAGATCGAAGCCGAGTGCCAGAGCGGGGCCTTGGCCAAGCGTGTCGGACCGATCAGCGACGACACCATCGGCTATGCGCTGCAGCGGGAGTCGCCCGAGTCGGTCTTCGCCCTCGGCTGCGAGATCGCCCGCCGTCTGAAACGCAACGGGGTGCTCCGTTCGGACTGGTCCCGCGGCTTGTTGGTGGCGGCCGTGGATGGCATTGAAATCTGCAGCTCCTTCACGCGCTGTTGCGATGCTTGCATGCAACGGGAGGTGGAACACAAAGTTCGCGGCGAACTGCGTACCGATATTCAGTACTACCATCGAATCGTCGCGGTGGTGATCGTCAGCACGCCGTTTCCGATCCCACCAGGCATCCGCTTCCAGAAAGATGGCGAGACCGAGGTTGCCTGTGCGATCGCGTTGCTGCGGGATCTGGTGGCGCAACTGGGGCGCCGCTTCCTGGATCTGCTCGTAGGCGATGCGCTGGATCTCCAAGCCCCCTTCGTCAACGAAGTGGAACGTTTGGGTTTGGGCTGGGTCTTCACTCTGAAACAGAACCAACCGGATCTTCTGCACGAAGCTGAACGCCTCACTACCGGGCCGCCGGCTTCAGTCCAGTCGGAGTCCGATCAGGAGCTTCGCTGGGGGCACTTACCGCCAGTCGATTGGCCCGTCGCGGCTCGCCTGGTGCGGGTGGTCAAAACGGTGCGCACGGATCACCAGCGTAGAGTCGCGGTGAGCCAGGATGGCAGCCATTGGAAGAAAGGCAAAAGCGATGTGGCGCTGGAGAGCACCAACTTCTACGCCACGAATTTCGAGTTGGGTGCGGTGCCTCCGCTGTTCATCCACCAGCTAAGCCGCAGCCGCTGGCGCATCGATGCCGAAGTGTTTCAGACCATCACCACCGACTGTCACCTCAAACACGCCGCCGTGCATCAAAGTACGGCCCTGGTGATGCTCACGATGATTCGTCTGTTGGCCTACACTCTGTCCTTGATCTTTTACCAGCGCCAGATTTGTAGCCATGCCCGCCGATCTCGCCTCACCTTTCATGAATTCGCCAAGCGCCTGGCCTATTGGTTCGTCGCTTCCTCCGGCGACACCGGTTAACCGCCGGCGCTGGGATTCGGTGAGGTCTCCATCCGGCTTCCCGCTGTCCGCCTGGACGCGGGCTGCCACCCTATTCCCGCAAGCCCGACAGACCACGGGGCGATCCCGTTCGTCTACCCGTAGACCCTTCCAAGGCCGATACAATTTCCACCGCTCCTCGCCTTGCCACCATCTTGCGCCCAATCAGCCGATTGCCGAAGGATCTCTTCGCGGTTTACGGAATCGCTGGGCAGCCGGGCCACGCAGTGGATTCCGCCCTCACCGTTTGTTAAAATTGAGCTTAGCCTGGGACGTCGTCTAACGGTAAGACTGCAGACTCTGGATCTGCGTATCGGGGTTCGAATCCCTGCGTCCCAGCCAGTCAATTCAACAGCCCTGGTCGGTTGATCCCCCGTAAAAATCCAACGTTCGGACATACGGTCTGCCCAAAGTGCGCCCTGGTTACGCCAGGATTGGTGACTCCCCTGCGGGCAGGCGCGGCCGGGCAGGTGCTCCGCCAGGATCGCAGCAAACATCAGACCCATTCGAGTGAACGAACACGCGCGGAGGGGGCTAAGTCAAAAGTTTGGAAATGAATCCAAAATTCTAGCCTTGGCAGTACTTCTGGGGTGATGTCGGCATAAGTTAACTAAAGTTGGTGGTACGGAGAACGTATAGAGGTACTGTTACGGCGGTCCTGTAATCCTCTTCTTTTCAACTCTCCTCGGCAAAAGCGGACGGGGCAAACAGGCCCTGTGCCTTCCCGGAGTTTCCCGGTGAAGGGGCCATGCATATCCGGCGGCGGGTTCGGGTCCAGGCTGGATTCGCGATCCAGTCCGTGGAAGCATATGCGATCCGCGCCACCGGCGTCAAGGGCGATGTTTGGGGCGATATCTGGGGCGCGGGACCAGTTGCTCGCGGGTCCCAACCAGTTTCTTCGTCTGTCCAATCATCCGTTTCTGCTCAACCTGCTTTACGTGGCGGTCATAAGGCTTGGGAGGCGCAATACGTGGGCGACGCTCCGCCGCGGCCATCCTGGAAAAGCATTTCGGCGCATGGGATGCTCGCGCTGATTTGGATTAGCGTTGGGTTAGCCGCGGCGGTCATCGGCTTCCTGCGGCGCTTGACCTGTGCGTGATTGCGGAATCGGCGCGGGGACCGGCGCTCCTGGTGGCGGCGTTCGCGGTTACCGGTCTCGTGGCGATGCTGTTGGCTGAACCTTCCTGGAGCCACGACTCGAACGCGACCCCTGAATGCAGCCACAGCCTTGCTGCGGCACATGGGTTTCCATGACTGGACCGTGGGGAAGATCATCCACAACCCTAACCAGTGGCATTGCCGTGTGTTTCCGGGCGGCAGCCGTCGTCGCGGGCCCGCCCGCGCAAGTTCGGCGCACTTGAGGGTAGTCGCGAAGGTCTTTAAAATCAAATGCCAGGCGATGCGATGCAGTTCCGCGCCGGGCGCCCTTTTCGACTCTGGATCGGCATATCGCGGTACGAATCCCCGCGTCTGCGATCGC
>JASHSS010000027.1 GCA_030038565.1 Bryobacteraceae bacterium | reverse complement strand
GAGCAGTTCGGGGCTGCGGGCGGTGGTGGTGAAGCCGGCGGGATCGAAATCGAGCGCCGGGCGGATGGAATCGTCGAAAGCCCCCACCGCTTCGCAGGTCCATCCCACGGGAGCACCGGGCAACCGGGCCAGGCTGAAAAGCGTGCTGCGCGCCAGGCGCAGCGGGGCCTTCCAGCCGCGGGGATAGGGGTCCGACCGGAACTGCCGCCAGGGACGAACCACCCGCGCGAAGACTGCCACATTGCCGCAATGCCGGAAGCCTATTTTAGGGAAGACCCGCACGGCATCGGGCGATCCGCCCACTGCCAGCACGGTGTCGGTGAGCTGGGCCAGTTGCCGCATGATCCGTACGCCCGCCGCCGGCGCCTGGCGGCCGCCCGCCCAATCGATGACTCGCATGCTGCTGACCAGCCTCGCCGGGCCTTCCACGGACCGCGGCAGGCGAAAGGCTACCGGCGCCACGCAACCATGGGCAAAGATACGCCCTTCGCTGCGCAGCACGTAGCTGCGTGAGCCGTTCCAATCCGGGCGCGGTGAAAAGTACTTCCACCGCATCATTTCAGGCTGGACAAAGGGGGCATCGGAGGACGCCTGGAAGACGCCCCGCAGGAACTCCGTCAATTCGGGCAGGTCTTCCGGTTCGGTGAGCACAAGTCCCGAGGGCATCTTGGAAAGCGAAACACGACTTTTCTATGATAGCCCCTGTCCGCCCGTTAGCGTATGGGACCGCGCGTGCCTCCCGGCGAGACGCGGCGGAACGTTCGAAAACTCCCGTCCGGCTGCCGGTATAGCCATACGATAACTTGCAATCCATCTTTGTTAACGATAATCTAATAGGCTGAGTTTTCTGTAGTTTACCTTCCAATAGGGAAATACCACGCGATGCCACCCGCGGTTGCCAGTCCGGTCCGGGCACTATACCAAAGAGCCTATAGCGCTCTACATTACCGGCTTCGGACGGTTGCCGGCGGGCGATGGAAAGACCATTGCCGGCCGACCGATATCGGGTTCATGATGACCAACCTGTGCAATGCCCGGTGCGTGCATTGCGATATCTGGAAGAATCGCGGCAAGGAAGATCTCCCTACCTTGGAAGATTACAAGCGGGTCTTATCCGACCTGCGCTCCTGGCTGGGACCGGTACACGTCTTCCTGAGCGGTGGCGAAGCCCTGCTGCGTCCTTACACCCCGGACGTACTGGCGCACGGCGCTTCGGTCGGATTGTTGATGGAGATCCTGACGCACGGCTATTGGGACGACCAGTCGCGCATCGAGCGCGTGGCGCTGGCCAATCCGTGGCGCGTGACGGTTTCGGTGGATGCCGCCGGCGCCACCCACGACAAAGTGCGGGGCCGCGAGAAATTCTGGGAAAAGACCCACGCTACCATTCAGACCTTAGTGCGGCTGCGAAAAGAAAAGCGTCTTACGTTTTTCATCCGGCTGAAGACTGTGGTCATGTCCCACAACCTGGAGGAGGTCGCCGGAGTGGCCCGCTTCGCCGCCCGGCACCAACGGATGGAGGTTTTCTACCAGGCCATCGAACAGAACTACAATACCCCGGAAGATCCGCGCTGGTTCGACCGTAGCGACAACTGGCCGCGCCAGACCGATCGGGCCGTCCAGGCGGTCCAGGAGTTGATCGCGCTGAAGCGCCAGGGGCTGCCGGTGGCCAACCGGTATCACCAACTGGAAGCCATGATTCCTTATTTCCGCAACCCGGATGCGCTGCGGGTTTCCATGCAGTCCCATTCCGCCCACGAAACCAAGCCCGTGTGCGCGGCCCTCAGCTCCATCCAGGTGCAGCCGAATGGCGACGTGCTGACCTGTTTCGGCAAGCCGCCGGTGGGCAATATACGCGCCACCCCGATTCGCGCCATCTGGGAGAACCGCCCGCAATGGTGGAAGGAGGGTTGCTGTCTGCATCAACGCTGTACGCCGGCAGAAAAAGAGCTGCTTTCCCTCACCCCGTTGGAGCCGTAGGCTCTCCGCCGGCGGCTTCCGAATCGGAACCTTGAATGGCTCAAAGCCCCGCTCCCGCTCAGGTCGTGCGCCCGCGCAGCGAACGTTTTGTTCTCAACGTCCTGTGGTCCTGGACCGGCGTGGCGGCCAGTTTCTTCACCGGCTTCGTCATCACTCCCATCCTGATTCGCAAGCTCGGCCCGGAGCACTACGGGATCTGGCTCCAGGTGTTTTCCATCCTGGATTACTTCTGGTTTTTCGACCTCGGCTTTAACCCCGCCATCGCCAATTTCTGCGCGCGCTTCCTGGCCCTGAACGACGACCTGAAAATCAACCAGGTAATCAACACCGCGCTCTTCTACTTCAGTATGATTGCCGTGGCCATTTGGGTGACCGCGCCCATCCTGGCCATTCGCGCCACGCGCTTTTTCAAGGTGGCCGAGGCCGACCGCCACGAGTTCAGCACCCTGATTCTGATCACCGGCCTCAGCTTCGGCCTGCAGATGATGCTGCACCTGTTCCTCTCGGCGCTGGACGGTTTTCAGCGCTTCGATCTGACCAGCCGCGTGATGGTGTTGCAGGTGGCGCTGCGCTCGGCGGGTTATTTCATCGCGCTGCAACTCGGCTACGGGCTGGTGCCCATGGCCGAAATCTACATCGCCGCCCAGCTTCTGGGCTACGCTCTGAACTTCATGAATTTCCGGCGCGTCTTTCCGCAACTGAGCCTGGGCCCGCAGTACGTCAACCGCCGGATGTTCGCCGATATTCTGCGCTACGGGCTGAAATCCTTCGTGGCCAGCAGTTCCACCCTGGCGCTTTCGCAAAGCGGAACCCTGGCCGTAGGCCACTACCTGGGAGAGGTCGCCGTAGGCTATTTCGGGCTGCCTTCACGCATGCTCCAGCAGGCCGCCGACGTGGTCTCGCGCATCGGCATGGTGACGCGGTCCAGCGCGGCCGAACTCAGCGCCACTTCCAAACGGGAGGAGACCATCGCGCTGGGTGTGTACGCCAACCGCTACTCCCTGACGCTGTTTATGCCGGTGGCGGTGTTTCTGCTGGCCTACGGGTATCCCCTGTTAATCCGCTGGGTGCATAATGCGGCCATGGCCGCCGCCAGCGCGACGCTCCTGCCCATCTTTCTCCTCTCCTACGCGCTGGTGCTGGCGGGCCAGTTCAGCTCCAGTTCGCTGCTCTACGGCGTGGGCCGCCACGGCGGCTACGCCCGCGGATTGGTGGTGGAGGCGGTGCTGTACGTGGCGGCCCTGGTGTGGGTGGTGCCGCGCCACGGCATTCTGGGAGCGGCCTGGGTTTCGGCCGTGCTGATGATCGCGGTGCGCGGCATCTACACCCCCTGGCTGGTTTCCCGCGCGCTGGATTATTCTTTCCTGGCGTATATGCGGCGAATTTATGTGCGTCCGCTGGCGGCCGGCGCCCCGGCGGCAGCGGTGGCCTGGGCCCTGCGCGCCAGTTGGCTTCCCGGAGCCACCTGGGCCCAGTTGTTCGCAGCAGGTTTGCTGACCAGCCTGGTTTACGCCGCGCTGGCCTTGTTCATTTGCGTGACTCCGTCTCACCGCAGCCTGCTGTTCTCGCGCCTTCCGGTGATCGGCCCGCTCTTCCATCCCCGCCGTGCGTAGCCGCCGCGAAATCTGGTTCCGCCTCCGCCAGGAGGCCGCCAATCTGGCCATGCTGGCGCGCCCTCCAGAACCGGGCGCCATTCAGCCCGCGGGAGTTCTGCCGGGATCTCCGTTGCCCGATCCCGTGGAAACCGCGGCCCGCCTCCGCGGCAGCGCCTTTGCCCAGGAAGTGGAGGCGCTGGCCCGCCGTATCCTGCGCCACCGCTTCCCGGTGTTGGGGATCGAAATCGAAACCGGGCCCGAAATCGAATGGCGCTGCGATTATGTGCACGGCATTCGCTCGGGCGCCCCCTACTCCCGCCGCTCTCCCTATCTGGATTTCGCGCGCGTGGGCGACCATAAGCTGATTTGGGAGTTGAACCGGCATCAGCACCTGGTGCTGCTGGCCCAGGCCTACCGGTTCACCGGCGAGCAGGCCTTCCTGGAGGAGGCCTTCCGCCAACTGGAATCCTGGCTGGAGGCCAACCCGTTCCTGCGCGGCATCAACTGGGCCAGCGCCCTGGAGGTCGGCTTCCGCGCGCTTTCATGGACCTGGTTTTGGCTGTTGGCCGCGGATCTGTTTCCGCAGCCCTTGGGGCGCCGCTTCCAGACTGCGCTCTATCGCCACGGCTGCTTCCTGGAAACGAATCTCTCCGTCTACTTTTCTCCCAACACCCATCTGCTGGGCGAAGCCGTAGCCCTGCACGCTCTGGGCACGCTGTTCCCAGCCTGGCCCACCGCCCCCAGGTGGGTTGCGGCCGGCGAGCGGCTGGTCCAGGAGCAGATGGAGCGGCAGGTGCGGCCCGATGGCAGCCATTTCGAGCAATCGGCTTACTATCACGTCTATGCGCTCGATTTATTCCTGTTCCACCGCGCCCTGACCCGCGCGGCTCCGGCGGGCGACCCCCGGTACGACACGCGCTGCCAGGCCATGGCGGAGTATCTGGCGGCGTTGCTGGGACCCTCGGGCATCCTGCCGTACCTGGGCGATGACGATGGCGGACGGGTCTTTCATCCGTATGGAGATCGGGCCCGCTTCGGGCGCGCCACCCTGGCCACCTGCGCGGCCCTCTTCGGCCGCCCGCAATCGACGGGCACGCCAGTGGCTTCCAGGGATCTGGATTGCCAGGCATCCTGGTGGCTGGGAACCGCGGCGCCGGGGCCGTCTGCCGCGCCGCCCGCCCCGTCCGGGGGATCGCGGCTGTTTGCCGACGCCGGCGTAGCAGTGATGGTCTCGGGCGACCGGCACATCGTGGTGAAGGCGGGGCCGTTCGGGGAGGGATCGGGGGGGCATAGCCATTCGGATGTCCTGAGCCTGGTGGCGCGCATCGGCCCCCGCGAAGTGCTCATCGATCCCGGCACTTACACCTACACCGCCGATCCCCGCGAGCGCAACCGGTACCGCGGCTCGGCGGCCCACAATACCATCCGCATCGACGGGCGCGATCAGGCCGTGCCCGCGGGACCCTTCCGCTGGGCGGAAAAGCCCCTCGCCGCCGTTCGCCAATGGTCCACTTCCGCCGAAGCCGACTGGCTGGACGCCTCTTGTGTATACGCCGGCTTCACCCACCGCCGGCGCGTGCGGTTTCTGAAGCCGGGCTATGTCATCGTGCTCGATACCGTGGAGGGCCCCGCGGGCCCCCATCTACTGGAGCAATGCTGGCATCTGGGCGCCGCCGAAGATGCCGCCCGGCTGGCCTTCACAGGACGTGCCGAGAGCCTGGAAGGCTGGCGCTCTCGAGCGCTGGGAGCCAGGGAGCCGGCCCCGGTATTGCGGGTTACCTACCGCGGCCCGCTGCCCGCGCAAATGGCCGCCGTACTGGACCTCTCCGCCAACCCGGCCCCCGGCGCCCTGCGCCTGGACGGGGCCGAGGGAAAGACCGTAATCGCGTGGAGCGGCGGCAGCGCGGAGTTCTTAGATTAATCGGGGCGCGCACGTCAGCCCGGGACTCCGGCCCGCGGGTCTCGCGCTCTTACCGCACCGCAATTGACAGTCGGGAAGCGCCACGCCGCAATAGCCATTTTGCTGCCCTGGACCGCCAATCGTAAAATGAGGCGATGCTCGTTGCCGCTCTGTTTTTGACCGGTTGGTTCCTGGAGCAACCGGCGGCCAACTACCCCGCGCACTGGTGGACTCCGATTGCAGAGGACCAGAAGGCCTCTTGGGAAATCCTCCCGCAGGCAGCCAGGCCCGGAGAAGTAATTCTTTCGAAGCGCACCGAGTTGGGAATACTGTCCAATTTCGCGGCCACTCCGTTAACCTTTCGCGGCAGGCACTACGCCAGTGTGGAGGGGTTTTGGCAGATGATGCTCTACCCGGAGGGACCGGGCGATGCGCGCGCCCGGGCGCCGGGTATCGTGTGGCCGCATACCCGCGAAGAAGTCGCCCAGATGACCGCGTTCGATGCCAAGGATGCAGGGACCGTCGCGGAAGAGAATATGCGCCGGATGGGCATCGGCTGGGTGACTTTCGAAGGGAAGAGGTTCCCTTATCGTTCCCAAACCAAGGGTGAACACTACCGCCTCATCGTGGCGGCGATGCGGGCCAAACTGGCGCAGAATCCCAAAGTGCGTGAGATCCTCCTGGCGACGGGAAATCTGGTTCTGCGGCCCGACCATGCTACAGAGGCGGACGCGCCGCGCGAGTGGCGGTATTACGAGATCTGGATGGATATCCGTCGGGAACTGCAGGCCCGGTAGCGGGGGTCCGAATGACTTACTCCGTCCTGGCGGCGGTGGTCCTGGCAATTCACTTAGCCTGGATCCTCTGGGTCATATTCGGATGGCTGGTCTCCCGGAATCGTCCGTGGCTGCGCTGGCTGCATTTCGCTTCGTTGATTTATGGTGTCTTCATTGAGATCGCGCCCTGGCCGTGTCCGCTGACCCTGCTGGAAGAGCATCTGGAGTCTCTGGCGGGCATCGCACCGTATCGGGGACCCTTCCTGGTCCACTACCTGGACGCCTTGGTCTATCC
>JASHSS010000302.1 GCA_030038565.1 Bryobacteraceae bacterium | reverse complement strand
GACCTGGCCGAGCGCGGCCTCTTGAGCAACACCATGGTGATGGCCACGGGCGAGTTCGGGCGCACCCCCAAGATCAACCCGGCGGGCGGCCGCGACCACTGGCCGCAGTGCTGGACCATGCTGCTGGGCGGCGGCCCGCTGAAAGGCGGGACGGTGGTGGGAGCGTCGGACGAGATTGCCGCCGCGCCCAGGGATCGTCCGGTGACGCCTGCGGAGGTGGCCGCAACCGTCTACCGGGGCTTGGGAATCGATTTGCAAATCGAGTTGCCGGGAGCGCAGGGGCGGCCCATTCCGCTGGTTGACCGCGGAACCGAACCCATCCGGGAGCTCTTCCGATGAGACTCCTTCCCGCCGCTTCGATCATCGCTCTCCTGGCCTCTCCAGCCTTCGCCCAGACCCTCGCCGTCCTGCCATCTTCGCTGGAACTTAGCGGCCCGGAGGCTCGCCAACAACTCCTCGCCGAAGGAACCCTGCCCGCCCACCAGGAGGATTGGAGCCGCGAGGCGGTGTGGTCCTCCTCCGATCCGAAGATCGTTGCCGTGGATGAGCACGGGATGGCGCGGCCGGTGGGCGATGGCGAAGCCCGTATCAGCGCGCGCGCCCACGGCATATCGGCCACCGTGACGGTGCGGGTGGCAGGCTCGCACGCCCCGTTTCAGTGGAGCTTCCGCAACCACGTCATCCCGGTGCTGACCAAAATGGGCTGCAACTCGGGTGCGTGCCACGGCGCGCTGGCCGGCAAGAACGGGTTCAAGCTGACCTTGCGCGGCTATGCGCCGGAGGTCGACTACGACACCCTCACCCGCCAATCCGTGGGGCGGCGCGTGTCGCTGGCCGATCCGCCGGCGAGTCTGATGCTGCTCAAGCCCTCTTTCAGCATTCCGCACGGCGGAGGCAAGCGCTTCGCCAAGGATTCCCTGGAGTACCGCGTCATCGAGGAATGGATCGCCGCCGGCGCGCCCCCGCCCACGGACCGCGACGCGAGCGTTCGCACTCTGGAAGCCTTCCCCGCGGCGGCCGTCCTGGCGCCCGGCGCCGAGCAGCAGTTGGTGGTGCGCGCCACCTATTCCGATGGCCACGCCGAAGACGTCACCCGCTGGGTGAAGTTCGCCTCTGCCAACGAAGGCGTGGCCACGGTGGACGATTGGGGACTGGTGAAAATGAATGGCGCCGGCGAGGCGGCCATCACCATGACCTTCGCCAGCCGCGTCCTGAACGCGCGCCTTACCGTGCCGTTCCCCAACCAGGTGAGCGACGAAGTCTACGACCGCTTTCCGCGGCGCAACTTCATCGACGGGCTGGTGGTGGACAAGTGGAAGAGCCTGCACCTGGCGCCTTCGAAGTTGGCGGACGATGCCACCTTCCTGCGCCGCGCCTACCTGGATGCAGCCGGCATCCTGCCCACCTCCGAAGAGGTTGAGACCTTCCTGGCGGATACCGCCTCCGACAAGCGCGAGAAGGCCGTTCAGAAGCTGATGTCGCGCGACGAATTCGTGGATTACTGGGCCTACAAGTGGTCGGACCTGCTGCTGGTTTCCAGCCGCCGCCTGAACTCCACCGCCATGTGGGCGTTTTACGACTGGATCCGCGATTCGGTGAAGCAGGACAAGCCCTGGAACCAGTTCGCCCGCGAGATCTTCCTCGGTTCCGGCAGCACCCGGCAGAACGGGGCCCTCAACTATTTCGTGCTCCACAAGGACCCCATCGACCTGACCGAGAACGCCACCCTCGCCTTCCTGGGCCAGCGCATCATGTGCGCGCGCTGCCACAACCATCCCCTGGAGAAGTGGACCCAGGTGCAGTATTACCAGATGGCCAACCTGTTCGCGCGGGTGGGCGTGAAAAACGGGACCATGGGCGACAATATCGTTTTCGCCAAGACGTCCGGGGACATTCTGCACCCGCGGTTGGCGCGCCCGCTGCCGCCTACGCCGCTCGATGGCAAGAGCCTCCCGCTCGATTCGCCGGAAGACCGCCGCATCGCTTTCACCAACTGGCTGACCGATCCGGCCAACACCATGTTCGCCCGCACTGTGGTGAACCGCGTGTGGGCCAATTTCATGGGGCGCGGCCTGGTGGACCCGGTGGACGATGTCCGGGCGAGCAACGCCGCCTCCAACGAAGAGCTATTCGCGGCGTTGGCCAAGGATTTCACGGAGCACGGTTACGATGTGGACCGGCTCATCCGCACGATCATGAATTCCAGCGTGTACCAGCTTTCGAGCGACTCGAACGCCACCAACCAGTCCGACAACATTTATTATTCCCGGCATATTGTGCGGCGGCTTACGGCGGAAGTCATCCTGGACGCCATGTCGCAGGTGACCGGCGTGCCCACGGCTTTCCCGAATTACCCCTCGGGGACGCGCGCGCTGCAGTTGCCGGACACGCAGGTGAAGTCGGATTTTCTGGCCTCCTTCGGCCGTCCTCAGCGCATCACCTGCGATGCCGCCGAACGCTCCAGCGTTCCGACCATCGCGCAGGCGCTGGCGGTGATCAACGGCGATACCCTCAATAAAAAGCTGAGCGCCCCGGATGGCACCATCGCGCTGTTTTTGAAGCTGGGCCTTTCCGACCGGCGGATTCTGGAATACATGTATCTTTCAGCCTTCTCGCGCTACCCCACGGATGCCGAACGGCAAACCCTGGGGGCGGCGTTGGAGAGCGCCAGAACTGCCAAGGGCGGCGAGCAGGCCGCGCGCCAGGCCCACCAGCAGGCGCTCGAAGACATGGTGTGGGCCATGCTCACCAGCAAGGAGTTCTTATTCAACCGCTGAGAAAGGCGCGCTTTTTAATCCTGCCCCGCCGGCGCCCAGCATTTGTCGATCCTTCGCGGGTGGGGCAGGCGATTCGCCTGTCCTTCCGCGTCCCGCTGCTGGCATGCGCCGCCTTGGTGGCCTGGGCCGCAAACGCTGCAACCGTCGCTCCCGCGCCACAGATTTATTCGCTGGCGTGGCGGCCGGATGGCGCCATGCTGGCCCTGGGCGGCTACAAAGAGGTGCGGCTGATCGATGCCCAGCGCAAGCCGCTGGGGACGCTCGCGGGCCACGCGGAGGCCGTCCGCGCGCTGGCCTTCTCGCACGATGGCAAACTGCTGGCGGCGGCCGGCGGGCTGCCCGCGCGCAAGGGCGAGGTGAAGCTCTGGGACGTAAACACCCGCACCCTGACCGCCACGCTGACCGGCCATTCCGATTGCCTCTATGCGGTGGCCTTCTCGCCCGATGGCGCGCTGCTGGCCACCGCCGGCTACGACAAGCTCATCAAGCTGTGGGACGTGAGCGGGGCGCGCGAATTGCGCACCCTGCGCGACCACATCGACGCGGTCTACGCGCTGGCCTTCACGCCCGATGGAAAGCGGCTGGCCTCCGGCTCGGCCGACCGTTCGGTGAAGGTTTGGGATGTGGCCACCGGTGAGCGTCTGTACACGCTTTCCGAGCCGTCCGACGGCATCAACGCCGTCGCGCTTTCGCCCGATGGCAGCCGCGTGGCCGCGGCGGGCTTCGATAAGACCATCCGCGTCTGGCGCCTGGGCGAAAAGGAAGGCACCCTGGAAAACAGCCTCATCGCCCACGAAGACACCATTTTGAAACTGGCGTGGTCCCCGGATGGCGCGTACCTGGCATCGGCCGCGGCCGACCGCACGGTGAAGATCTTCCGCGCCGCGGACTTGGGCGAAATCCGTTCCATGAGTAACCTGCCGGATTGGGCCTTCGGCCTGGAGTTCGCCCCCGGCGGAAAAATTCTGGCAGCCGGTTTTTTCAACGGCCAGGTGGAAATGTACGAGGTGGCAAATGCCCATGCGCTGGCTTCGAAATAATCTCGGCGTCAAAAGTGATGGCGCCTGTGCCCCCTCGCGGGGCGCGCTCCGGGCTCGGCTCCGAATCGGCGGCGCGCTGAGGTGCGCCGCGGAGACGGCCCGCAAGCGAGCGATTTCGGGCGCAAGTATCAACGTCGTCGTGTTTGGCTTCTGTCTGGCGCTCATTGTGGCTGGCGCGGCGGGCGCCGAATTGCACCCCACGGGCAACCGGACCACCCCGCCCACGCTCAGCGTGGTCTCGCCCCAGGGCATCGCCCGCGGAACCACCGTCGAGATGACCGTCGAAGGCCTGAACCTGGCCCGCGCCAGCGCCATCTATTTCAGCGAGCCGGGCGTCACCGGCCGCATTCTGCGGGTGAAGGAACTGCCCGATCTGCCGGACATCCGCCTGGGATCGAACGGCACGCCCTCCACCGTGGATGTGGGGCCGCTTCCGCCGCGCAACCAGGTGACCGTGGAAGTGGAAGTGGCGCCCGATGCCGATATCGGGCCGGTAAGGTTTCGCCTGCTCACGCCCCTGGGCACCAGCCCCGAAGGCCGCTTCCTGATCGAACCGTATTACGGCGAAGCCCCCGATAAGGAGCCCAACGACACTCCCGATGAAGCCTTCGAAACGTTTCTTCCGGCGATTCTCACGGGCACGATTTCGCGGCCCGGCGACGTGGATTACTACAAGATTCAGGCCCGCGCCGGACAGCAGGTTTCCTTCTACAACGGCGCCATGCTGATCGGCTCGACGCTGCAGCCGGTGGTGACCATCCTGGATGCCGATCTCAACGTGGTGGCGGAATTCGGCCTGCACGGCGGGGTCGAGCAGACCATGTTTGCGCACCGGTTCTCCCAGGCCGGCGCTTACTACATCCGTGTCGCGGACTACCAGGAGAGCGGGCGCGCGGGCAATTTCTACCGCATTATCGCCGGCGAATTTCCGCTGGCGCTGGGGGCTTATCCGCTGGGCGTGCGCCGGAACTCCCCGGGCCAAGTGGCCCTGCGCGGTTACGGCGTGCCGGCCACCTGGAAGGCCGATGGCCGGCCTTCCGGCGGTTTCGAGGATGCGCTGGTCGCGCGGCCGGAACATTCCTTCAGCCCGGTCCGGCTGGCGCTCGGCGAAGAACCCGAGATCCAATCGCAAGGCGGCGCGATTACCCCGCCGGTGACGATTAACGGCCGTATCGCCACGCCCGCCGCTGAAAATCGCTATCGCTTCCATGCGCGCAAGGGCGAGCAACTGATCCTCGAAGTAGAGGCCCAGCGCCTCGGCAGCAGTCTCGATTCCTACCTGGAAGTGCTGGACGCCGAGGGCCATCCCATCGAGCGCGCCGTGGTGCAGCCGGTGTGGGAGACCGCCGTCACCCTGCGCGACCACGATTCGGTGGGCCGCGGCATTCGTATCGCCGCGTGGGATAGCCTGCACGCCGGCGACTATGTCATGATCGGCGCCGAAATCGCGCGCGTCGAAGCGCTGCCGCTTTCTCCGGACAACGATACCGTGTTCGAAGGATTCGCCGGGCAGCGGGCCGCCTTCTTCGACACCTCCACCGAGGCGCACGCCATCGACACGCCGGTCTACAAGGTGCGCATCCATCCGCCGGGTACGAAGCTCTCGCCCAATGGCTTGCCTGTGGCGCACCTCTACTACCGCAACGACGATGGCGGTCCCGGCTTCGGCAAGGATTCGCTGCTTCATTTCACGGCCCCCGCCGATGGCGAATACATCGTCCAGATTCGCGACGCCGAGGGATTAGGCGGCGAGGATTACGCCTACCGCCTGAGCGTGCGCCCGCCCGATCCCGATTTCCGGCTGAGCGTATCGCCGCGCAACCCCAACGTGCCGGTAGGAGGCTCCGTGCCGGTCACCGTGACGGCTACCCGCCTGGATGGATTTGACGGCCCCATTGAAGTCGCGCTGCGCGACCTGCCGGCTGAGTTGCACGCCACCCCAGGCACGATCGGCCGCGGGCAGGTATCGGCGACGGTGATCCTGAGCGCCGATGCCAACGCCCGCTTGAGCGCCGCCGTGCCGCTGAAAGTGGCCGGCAAAGCAGGCCCGCTGGAGCACGAAGCCAACCCGGAAGACCGTTTGAAGCTGATCGCCCTGATGCCGCACCCGGACATTGCCATGACCGCCGAGACCCGCGAGGTGCAATTGCGTCCGGGCGGCACGGCGGAAATCACCGTGTCGCTTGCCCGGCAGGGCGATTTTCGCGGCCGTGTTCCCGTGGAAGTGCGCAACCTGCCGCCGCGCGTGCGGGTGCTGGATGTGGGCCTCAACGGCG
>JASHSS010000005.1 GCA_030038565.1 Bryobacteraceae bacterium | reverse complement strand
GTCCATAGGCCATGGGGATGAGGTTGCCGCCGTCGCCACAACCGATCTCCAGCACCCGGCACTCCGTCACCGGCGCCGGCCGCATACCGAAGAGTCTGCCGACGGCGGCCAACCGGTCCGGATGCGTCTGCGGCTGCGGAAAAGTCGGATACGGAATCCGGTCGTATGCGCTCTGGGCCATGGCCCATTATGGCCCGTCACGGAGTGGGGTCTCCGTCGGCCCTTGCCGGATTCCGCGCCTCCCAATCCCCGGCGTGCAACCCGCAAGCCCGGTCGCGACACCCGCATAGCGCCGGCGGCCTGTCCGTTCCCGCACCGTCGCGCGAGACCTTGCCCAAAGGCTTGAGAGTTGCCGGGCGCCGTACGGCCCGCTTGTGCGGACCCTCACCGCCAGCCACCAGCGTCGGCCAGCAAAGTGCACCAGTCCCAAGCGTAATCCGGGGCCTCCGGCCGGCCGGATCGAAAGGACTTTATGCAGCTTCCAAGTGCTCTCTTACTTTCATTCGCCGCCTTGACTTATGCGGCGGCCCAGTCTGCCCAGCCCGCCCAACCCCCGGCTCCGGCCGCAGCTCACACCGCGACCAATCCGCCCGCCAAGGGTGATGCCCAGATCGTGAAGAAGATGGGGACCGTAACCTGGGATCCGGACGCCCATAAACTCCGGTGGACCGTGCAGACTGGCAGTCTGGTCAACGGCCAGTTCGTACCGGCGTCCGAGGAGAAGTATGAAATCTCGCCCGACGACGCCACCATGGGAAATGCCGAGGAGAAGCGCGCCTTCGATGGCGACGAGGCCGATGGATTGCACCAGTTACTCGATATCCTGAGTCTCTATTGCGCCGAATCGGTGGCCTGGTGGGACCGGGGCGCCGGAGAGCCGCTCCCATCGGCCCCCGCCCCCGATTCCACCTCTCCGCAGAAGCCGGTGCGTGTCGCTCAGCCGCAAACCAGGCCCGCGCCGCCCAAGATTCTTCCCGGGATGAGTGTGGCTCAATTGAGAGCCAGCCAGTAACTCAAAAGCCGGGCCTCAGGGAGAAAACGCTGTTAGCCGTGATCCGGCGCTGGTGTGCCTGGCGCTCGCCATTCTGCTCGCCTGCAGGACCCTAATACTAACGGTGCTGTGCTGGCTCCGGCGAACCCGGCGCCTTCCTCCGCGCCCGCCGGCTCCTCACCGGACCGCCTTACCGGTCGATGAAGTTCAGAGTAATGGTGGTCTCGGTTTCCACCGGGTGGCCGTTCAGGATGGTGGGCCGATACTGCCATTGCTTGACCGCGTCCACGGCGGCTTTTTGCAGCAGCGGGTGGCCCTTGGTCACCTTCACCGTCTTGACCCTTCCATTGGTCCCGATGGTGGCGACCAGTTCCACGGTTCCCTTCGCTCCGGCGCTGCGAGCCAGGGCCGGGTATTCGGGATTCTTGCGGTAGATCAACTGGGCCTGCTGGACGTCCCCGCCCGTCGGCATGGCTGCCTGCTTTGGGGGAGCCGCGTCGCGCGTCGGCGGCGGCGCCGGGGGCGTAATGGCTGTCAGCCCGAGGGCCGCGGGGGTCGCCGCCACACCGGCGCCGCCCACCGTGGGAGCGTCGGGCAGCGAGATGTCGTCGGGGCGCACCGGGCGCAGCCGCCCGGAAAGCGAGGCTGTGTTGAACTGCTTCAACGGCGTTGGTGGGGTCGTCGGCGCTCCAGGCTGCGCCCCCGCTGCGATGTCGCCGGGAGCCGCGTTGGGCGCGGCCGGATTTTGCCCGGCCGGATTGGCGCCGGGCGTGTTGACGCCGGGCGTATTGGCCGCCGCGGAGGCATTCGGCGCGGTGTTGGGCGCGGGAGATTTGCCGGCCGGATTTTGCCCGGCCTGGGTTTGCGAATCCGTCGGCATGGGCGAAGGCCGCGTGCGCAATACCCGTACCGATTCGCTGTCCGTCTTGGTGTTGCCCTTCCCCGACACCTCCATGCGGAACACCACGTCGCCAGTCACCGGCAGATATTCGATTCTGCCGTTGCGAAGCTGGGCCAGGTCCATTTCCACGTTCTCGTGCTGGTCGCCATCGGAGATCGACAGTACTGCGCGGGTGGCGTTGCGGATGACATTGGCATCGTTATTCCAGGTCAGCAGCAACTCGCTGCCGGTGCGCTCCACGCGCAACGCCAGCGGCGAGGAGTCCTGTCCCGAGATCCCGCCCGGCAGCGTGGCATGGCGGAAGACCCCCGAATAGACCAGGGCGCCGCTCAGCAACAACGGGAAAATCGCCCCCACGGCAATCCACATCAGCTTGCTGCTGCCCTTGGCGCGAGCCGGCGCAGGCTCCGCCGCGTCGGTCTGCTCGGCGGTGTCCTGCATGCTGTCTTTGCCGGTCACCGAAACCGGCGGTTCCACCGCGGGCGTGGTTTCGCGAACTTGCGCGGCGGCCGGCGCGGAGGGCTGCGCCACCACTGCCGCCACCGGCTGCGGAATCGGCTGCGCCGGCGTCTCTGTTGCCGGTTGAGGAACCGGTTGCGCCACGGGTTGAGGAACCGGTTGCGGGACCGGCTGCGGCATCGCTTGCGCCACCGGCTGGGGAACCGGCTGCGCCACGGGCTGCGGCGCCGGAGCGGGCAGCGATTCGGTGGCCAGGGGCGGCACCGCGGCAATATCGCGCCGCGAGGCGATCGGCACGATCTGTGCCCGCACTGCCGGGCGGGCCGCGGGCGGGGCGGCGGACAAATTCGCCGCCGGTTCAACAGCCTCCGCCAGGTGCTTGGTGGACGCCAGTTGCCCCGAGCGGAACGGGAATTCCAGGTAGCTGGCCTCGGCGTGAATGGCGCCGTTTTCGCGGATGAAGATTCCCGCCGTGCTGGCCTTGGTGGCATACGGACGGATCACCAGCGCCACCTGGTGCGGCTCCTGGAAGCGCGAGTCCATCAGCGTCACGTCGTCCGGATCGAGCGAGAGGCCTTTGCGCGTGTGGCTGCGGAAGAAGCCTACCGGGCGTAGTCCCGAGCCGCCGCGCTGTGCCAGGGTCTTGTCCAGGCGCGCCAGATCCTCCTCCGTCAACCGGTATAACGGCCCCAGCGTATAATCGCACGGCACCAGTTCATACTCCACCACCGCCAGCGCGGTGGGTTGGCCCGGCTCTACGGCTCCCCACAGGACGCCGCCGATTTCCGAGCCACGGGAGCTCACCGAACGGAAGTTCTCCACGGCCTCACGTTCCAGCCGGTCGATTAGTACCAGGGGTAGCCGCACCAGGACTGGCTTTTCGGGAACTTCCCAGGTGTAGCACGGCGAAATGGAAGGCGCCGGATCGTAACGCTCTGCGCGCGCCGCCGAATCAATCATCGTGGTCCTCCGTCACGGTTTATTTTACGCGAATATTTCGCCAAATTCACTGGATTTGTAGGGTTGGTTATCCAAAATTAGCAAGAGTTTTTTATCCTCGGTACAGCATAGATAACGTTAGTGTTGTCGGGATATTAACTTTGGATAGCAGGCGTTAGTTAGCGGCATTTATGCTAGTATTTTACGTTCCATATTTCCTATAATTGTGCGCAGGCATGAGGACGTGCAAGCTGTGCGACAAACCGCTCAGCCGCATCTGGCTGGGCGCGGGCGAGGACTTTTGCTCGCGCGAACACCGCAACCAGTACCGTTTGCGTGCCGGCATGGACCGCCTGCTGGAGGCCAATAAAGTCGCCAGCCTGATGCGGCGGCGGGAGAGTCCCAAAGCGCTTTCCCCGTTCCGCGACCTCGACGAGACCGGCATTCCGCGGCGCGGCTTTTTCGACCCGCAAATCGCCCGCCTTGCGGACGCGCCTCTGCTGCCGGGAGTCTGGCAGCGTTCCGGCGCCACGCGCCCGCTGCTGGTGGCTGCCGAAACCGGTTTTTTGGACGGCTCGGCCGCACGCGCGCCGCAGACCGTCCGGGCGCGCCACGCGGCCGAGGCGCCGCGCCTCCTGCCGCGCACGTCCCCCGTGATTCACTCCCACCGCACGCGCCAGTCAGTGCACATTGTGGCCGCCGGGGCGGTACCTTGCCGCGGAAGAAGCCGCGGCGCGCTCGCAGACGGCGTCGGCCTGGCGCGCGATTCCGCGATCCGCTGGAATGGAACGCCCGGGCCGCACCTGGATCCCCGGCGCGTGACTCCGGCATACTTTCACGCCTTCAGCCACCCGCGCGGCTGCCGCCCCGCCAATCCCGCTCCGCCCCCCGGTTACAGTTTGCGCGTCTCCCTGGGCGCCGGCTTTCGCATCCAAAGTACCCGGTTGCGCGGACTCAAGTTCGAGCCGCCCGCGCCGCAGGTGCCGCGCGAGCGCCACGAGATGCCGGTGGAGAACCAGCCGCCCGCTGGGCAGCCCTCTCCACGCGTGGCCCGCGCGGCGGCCTTCGCGGTGAAGGCGCCCGGTATTCGCGCCTTGGAGTGGGCCGAGCTCCGGACGCGCATGGAGTGGCCCGGTCTGCTTCCCCCCTGCCCGCAAGAGGACCGGGAAGGCCCGGTCGCGGGACCGCTTCCCTTCCGCGGACCCAAACTGGAATTGCGTTGGCACGGCGAGATGCGCGCCGTCCCGGTTGCCGCCGTCCCGCCGCCCATCCGCCATGGCGGCCGCGACCGGGCTCGGCTCCGACTGCACCTTGCCCGGCCCGCCGGAGACCCGCCCGCCCCGCGCTCCGCCGCGGTACCCATCGGCTGCGTGGCCGACGGCGTCGATTCACGCCCCGGCGCACCGCCCGAAAGCCGCAGCAGCTTCGAAGAGCGCTTCGATGCCGGTTGGAAGAACTGGACCGGCGGCTATGCCAGTTGGACCGTGGACGCCGCCGGAGCCCGCACGGGATCCCTGGCGCTCTTCACCCCTTCGCTCGAATGGCGCGATTACGAGTTGGAGTTCTTCACCCGCATCGAGAATCACAGCCTCACCTGGGTGTACCGCGCGGCCGGCTTGAACGACTATTACATGGCCGCCTTGACCGCCTTGCCCGGGAAGGGCTACGCCTTCACCCGCCGCACCGTGTGGCGCGGCAAGCCCGGCGCCGCCTACACCGCGCCGCTCAGCATTCTACCCAATCCCAAGAGCGCTTACCTGATCCGCATGCGTATCGCGGGAAATCAATTCTCGCTCTCGATCGACGGGCAACTGATCGAGTCTTGGACAGACAGCCGGTTTTCCTCCGGCGGGGTCGGATTTATCGGCGCGCCGGAAGACCGCGCGCGCATCTACTGGGTCCGGTTTTATCCCGGCCCGGCCAAGGAGTTCCCACGCACATGAGCACCACAGCTATCAAAGTATCCAAAGTCCAGACGCTTCGTCCGGCCGAAGCCGAAGGTGAAAGGGGTTCCGGCGCCGGCTACCTGGCGCGCGCCGTCGCTTTGCACCTGGCCGGAAAACGCGAGGAGGCCCTCAAGCAACTGCAGCGCGCGGTGGCCGGAGGCGACGCCTCGGCGGAGATTTACCGCGCCATGGCGCACATCCAATTCGAGATGGGGGATTATAAGGAGGCCGGCCGCACTTACCGCACCCTTACCCAGCTCAAACCGCAATACGCCATGGGCTGGTTCAACCTGGCGGTCTGCCTGGAACGGCTGAGCGCCTGGGACGACGCCGCTGAGGCCTTCCGCAAGGCCTCCACCCTCGACCCCAAGCACGTCGAGGCGCACCTCGGCCAGGGCGTCTGCAACCTGCGTCTGGAAGACCCCAAAACCGCGCTGGTGTCCTTCGAGCGCTGCCTGGAACTGGCGCCCGAGCACGAAGACGCGCTCTTCGGCAAGGCCGCCGCGCTCCAGTCTCTCGGTCATCCCGACGAGGCCAGCAGCCTGTACGAGCGCATTCTGTCGCACAATCCGGAATCCGAGGAATCCCTCTCGAACCTGGTGCTGATCGGGATGGCCCGGCAGGATTTCGACATGGTGCGGGAGTACTCCGAGCGGCTGCTCGACCTGCGCCCCGAATCCACCGTGGCGCTCGAAGGCCTGGCCGCGTGGGCCTCGGCCGCCGGCGAGCACGCCATGACGGCCAAGTTCTGCACCCTGCTGGTCTCCGCCGTTCCGACCCATTTCGAGGGCTGGTTCAACCTGGCCCTGGCGCACCAGAAATCGGCCCGCTGGGAGCAGGCCGCGGAAGCTTACGAGGAAACCATCAAGTTGCGCCCGCAATCCGCGGAAGCCTTTACCAACCTGGGCATCGTACGCGAGCAGACCGGCGATTGGAAAGGCGCCCGCACAGCGTACGAGCGCGCCATTCAGGCCAACCCCGATGCCCTGGCGCCGCTCTGGAACATGGCCCTGCTGCTGGAACACTCCGGCCAGACCGAAGAGGCCGAGCGTTGGTACAAGACCGTATTGGAGCACGCCCCCAAGGAGGAAGAGGCCCGCTTCCGCCTGGGGTACCTGCGGCTGCACCGCCAGGATTTCCGAGGCGCTGTGGAGGCCTTCGAAGCCTGCCTGAAATACCGCCCGCAATGGCCCGATGCGCAAGCCAACCTCGCGCTGGCCTACTCCGGGCTGGGCGAGCGCGGGATGGCCGAGCGGCTCTACGAGAAGATGCTGGACGCCGATCCCAAGTGCCTGGACGCCCTGCGCGGCCTGGCGTCGCTGGCCATTCAGGCCTCCGACAGCGAAGCCGCCCTGGAATTGCACGTGCGCCTGATCGACCTGGGCGAGCGCACTCCCGAGGTGTTCTACAACGCCGGCCTGCTGTATGAGAAGGCCAACCAGTTCGACAAGGCCCTCAAGCTCTACCGCGACGCCCTGGCCCTGCAGCCGGAGATGCCCGAAGCGCTGCTGAACCTGGGACGGATTCTGGAAGCCAACGGCAAGAGCGACGAAGCGCGTTCCTGCTGGACCAAGGCCCTGGAATCCGAACCGGCCCTGGCGCAGGGCTACTTCGGACCGGCCATCGAATAGCCTTCCGCCGCGTCCCGATGCTTGCAGGCATCCCTGCGCGCACGCCGCGGAGCATTCCCGTTTCCGCCGCGGAGCGGAGTTCCGCTCCGCCCGCGCGGTTCGCCTCGTCCACCATTTTCGGGTCCGGCGCGCCACGCCCCCACTCAGGGGATGGCTGGGTTTCAGGCTCTGCCTGCCCGCCCGGCTACCGTCACTTCGCTGCGCCTCCGCCCGCCGATGCGGGGCCCGGCGCGGTGATCTGCAGGTCCGTCGAGAGGTACTGCCAGTCGGGCAACTCGTAGATCTTCAGCTTGGTGGTCAGAGGCGCTTCCAGGTCCTTGGTGCCGTTGGCCGGCACGTTGGTGTTGAAGGTGAAGGTTCCGGCGGCCTCTTCTTCCGATTTCTGAGTGCGCGCCCACAGGGTCACATTGCCGGCCAGCCCCTCGGCATCCTCGCCCGAGTGATTGATGAGCACAAACTTCACCACGGGCTCCTTCTTGGCGTTTTCGACAAAGCGTACTCCCGAGACTTCAATGTACTTCTGCCAGACGTTGGTCGGAGCGCCGGGTTTCGCGGCGGCGCTCTCCACGGTGGTCGAGGGCTTCGGCGGGTGAGATCCCACCAGCGAGTAGATGCCCCAGATCACGGCTATGCCGCCCACGGCGAACAACACGGCCATCAACCAGGTGGGCAGGGCCGGCCCTTTGCGCGGCGCAGCCTCTTCCGGCGTCGCGGGGCCGAAAAGCATGCCACCGGCCCGCGGAGCTCCCGGCTCATGAGAAGGCTCGGGCGGCGCGGACACCGGCACCGGCGCGGGCTCCACGAACGGAGGCGCGGGCGGCGGAGGCGGCGCATAGGCCGGCGGTTCCGCAGGCGCGGACCCGAACAGTGTTCCACCCGATCGCTGCGGAGGCGGCTCGACGTACACCGGCGGCTCCGGCGGAGGCGCTGAAAACGGGGGCGCGGCCTCGGTATGCGCAGGCGCCGGCGGCGCATAGGATTGCTGCGGCGGAGGAGGATAAGGCGCGGTGTACTGTGGCGGCCCGTACTGCGGCGGGTATTGCTGCGGTGGATACGGCGAGCCCTGGTACGGTTGCGGAGGGTATTGCTGCGTGGGGTATTGCTGTGTGGGGTACTGCTGCGGAGGATACGCCTGCGGCGGGTATCCCTGCGGCGGATAGGGCTGCTGATACTGCTGTGGAGGGTACGGCTGCGGCGCGTAATATTGTCCCGTCTGCGGCGCGTAGGGAGGTTGTGGCGCCGGTGGTGCGCCCTGTGCCGGTGGCGCCGCGGCGGGGGGCAGCGGCGCGGCCTGCGGTGGAGGCGGTGGATAGGCCGGCGGACCGGCCGGCGGACCCGCTGTGGCGGGTTTGCCCGCCCCCGCGGTCTTACCCGCGCAGTCCGGACAGTCCGTGTAAGATGGGGGTACTTCCCGCCCGCATTGCGGGCAAATCCACGTGAACATTAGCTCGCCTCAATCTCTACTGTACCGCCAGCGGACAGCCCGTTAGCGGCGGGTCGCGGAAAACAGTCCTTCCCGGCGGTCTCGTCGCCACCTGTCGGAGGCAGGCCAAGCCGTGCCTATGCTGGCGCCATGGGTATAACCGGCTGGACGTCTCCATCGGCGGCTCCGTTTCGCCCGATCGCTTGGCTGCCGGGCTCGCCACCGGGGGGCGGGTACCTTCCGCACGCCCGCCCGGACCGCCAGCGCCCGCCGCTAGCGGATGCCCACGAAGGAATGCTGCCGCGCGGCTTTCTCCCGGTCCCGCCGGAACGAATGCCATTCTTCCGCGTGGCACATGGTGCACAGGCCCGACTGGTAAATCCGCTCCGCGGCCAGCCCGGCATCCTCGAGCTGGCGACCGTTGCCGGCCGCCAGGTCGAGATGCATGCGTCCCTCCCCGCCGAACTGCACCGCCACTTCCGGCCCCACCTGGTAGCAGCACACGCCGATGGCCGGGCCGATGGCGGCGTGCAGATCCCCGGGCGCTGTGCCGAAACGCTCGTGCATCGCCTCAACCGCGCGGCGGGTAATCCCAGCGGCCGTGCCCCGCCATCCGGCGTGCACCGCGGCCACCGCCCGCCGACGCTCGTCCACCAGCAGCACCGGCACGCAATCGGCGGTTTTCACCGCCACCACGGCGCCCGGCCGGTTCTCCAGGAGCGCGTCGCCGCGCCCCAATTCCCCGGCGCGCCCCTCCGCCGCCACGCACCCGGCGGAGTGAATCTGCTTCAGCGTGCCCAGGTTGCCGAAAAGCGCCGGGATATCGGACCACCGCGTGCCGAACCCGTGCACCAGCCACGGGAAAGCGTCCAGTTCCGGGACGCGATAGATGTGTTGGGAATCCTTATAGAACACGAAAAGGCGTCGAACCTGCCGCTACGCCGGGTTCTGGATCTGCGCGATGCGCACCTGCTCCTTGAAGTTCGCCAGCATGCTCTCATCCAGCCGCACCTCGGTGGGCCGCTTCACCAAGGTGTTCATCTGGTCGATCTTATCCTGCAGCTTCAGCAGTGCGTAGAACAGGTTCTCGGGGCGCGGAGGGCACCCCGTCACGTACACATCCACCGGTACAATCTTATCCACGCCCTGCAACACCGCGTAGGTGTTGAACGGGCCACCCACGCTTGAGCAGGCCCCCATCGAGATGCACCATTTCGGATCCGGCATCTGGTCCCAGATGCGCTTCAGCACGGGCGCCATTTTGAGCGTCACGGTGCCCGCCACGATCATCAGATCCGACTGCCTGGGGCTGGGACGGAAGACCTCCGCGCCGAAGCGGGCGATATCGAACCGCGACGTGCTGGAGGCGATCATTTCGATGGCGCAGCACGCCAGACCGAACGTCAGCGGCCAAAGCGCCGATTTGCGCGCCCAGTTGAACACATAGTCCACCGAAGTTGTCACCACGTTGCGCTCAAACTGGTTTTGCAGGAAGGTCGACACCGAGCTCTCTCTCCTTGTGCTTAAACGGAATTGTATCACCAGCGGAGGGATGCCGAAGCGCCCGCCCCGGCGGAGTCTGCCGAAACCCTGCCCTCAGGCGGCCAGCGCCGCCGGCTCCACGTGCTCGGCGGTCTCCGCTTCGAGCGGCGCGTTGGTGGTCAGCGCCTCGTCCAGCCGCCCCAGCCAGAGGGTCATATCGTTGGCGCGCCGGGCAGCCGCCCCGAAAGCGTCCGCCTCTTCCAAGACCCCTTCGACCATGTCCCGCGCCGGAAGATCGCTGGCCGCTTCGATAGCCCCCACCAGGCGCCCGTACCCCCATTCCTCTCCCAGGCGATTGCGCGATTCGGCCACGCCGGCGGTATAGGCCGCCAGGATATCTCCCGGCTGCAGGCGCAGCGAGGTTTGGTGATACGCGGAACGGCGCAATACCCCAATCACCGGTCCGCCGCTCTCCAGCAGGATGGTGCGCCGCCGCCCGGCGGATTTACGCAGGAGTAGCGGCGCTTCATGCCCCGCGTTGCAATAATCCAGCCGCCGCTCGACGGGATCGTAGCGCGCCAGGAAAAGCGTGGCGTAGCTGCCTTCCAGAGCAGCCTCGTAGAACAGTTGGTGGATGGCGTCCACCAGGCTGCCGAGGCTGTGCGAAACCGGCTCGCCGGGATACTCCTGGCGCCCCGCATCCAGGGATCGCACCATGGCGTGCAGCGAGGAGAGCAGCAGGGCCGGCTCGGAGGTCCCCCCGCTTCCCTCCCCGCCCGCGTTCCCGGCCACCAGGTCGCCGACCGCCAGGGTGAAATTGCCTCCGTCGCTTTCGAAATAGTCCAGGTAGTCAATGTCGCGGCTCTCGCCGATGCGCCATCCGGCGTAGTAGTCCAGCCCCGGAACGGCCGGACGCGCCGTCGGCCACATGCGGCGTTGGGTCTGGCGGACCCGGTCGGACGGCCGCTCGGGTGAGGCCGGTTGGATTGGCAAAGAATTGCCCGCGGGGACCATGGGCCACCGGGGCGATGAGTTCAGGATAAAGTGAGAAGTGCGCATTGTATGAAATGTCCTGTACATAAGGTGAGACGCGCAGATCTTCGAAATGGACTCCCGGTTAATAAAACTTTACGAACTTCAAGCTGTTGATAAAAAAGCACATTGCGCCGAAAAACCACATCCACGCCACGGCCCTTTGGGGCGTCAACTAAAAATGCCGCAAGACGCCTCGGGCCGCTGCTCTCCCTGCTGCTGCTCTCCCCTCCGCACTTGCCCGGCGCAACCCTTCGCTACTGGATTCAACCCTGTCCCGTTTCCTCCAGCGCCTGCCGCCCCGGCGATCCTCAATTGGCCCAATGGGCTTTGGATGCCTGGCGGAAGATTTCCGGCGGCAAGCTGGTTTTCGAAAGCACCCCCATCCGCGGCCGCGCTCACATCCGCATCCTGTGGACCGGCGGACGCGAGGGCCTCTACGGCGAAGCCCGCCCCATCGAAGTGGAGGGCATCCGCGGCGCCGAAGTGTACGTTCTTCCACCTCCACTCGAGGCTTACGGAAACGACCTGTTACTTCGAGACACGATCGTCTATCTCACCTGCTTGCACGAAACCGGCCACGCCCTGGGCCTCGCCCACACCTCGGCATTCGCCGACATTATGTACAGTTTTCAGTACGGGGGTGACATCGCCGAATATTTTGCGCGCTACCGCCGCCAGTTGACGTCGCGCGGCGATATCCCCAAGTATTCCGGCACTTCCGAGGCAGACCGGCGCCGCTTCCAGGAGCTCTGGCGCTAGTACTTTCCGCCGCCCTATCCCCTCCATAGAAATTTTGGATTGGACTCCCCTCCGGCCCGGTTCCTACACTGGAATCTAAGAGGTGATAAGCAGATGGCGGCAACCGAGGCCAGTACCCAGATCGCTCTACTCCATCAGATCAGTAACATTGTCAGCTCCGGTGTGGACCTGGAGAAAATGCTCCAGGAACTCATCAGCCTGGCTCTGGACGTAACCGATTGCGACGCGTGCCTGGTTTACCTGCTGGACCGCCAAACCAATGAGATTGTATTGCGTGCTTCGCAGCAGCCGCACGCCTCGGAAATCGGGAACATCCGTATGAAAATGGGCGAAGGCATCACCGGATGGGTGGCCGAGCACCGTTCGGTGGTCGCACTTTCCTCGAACGCCTCCGCCGATGCGCGCTTCAAGCGGTTCCAGGCGCTGCCCGAAGACACCTACGAGGCCTTTCTTTCGGTGCCCCTGATCGGCGACGGCGAACTGATCGGCGTGATCAACATTCACCACCGCGCGCGCCACAAGCATACCCCCGAGGAAATCGCCATGGTTAGTTTCATCGGCGAGCAGATGGGCGGCGCCTTCACCAAGTCGTGGCTCGAAGCGCACTCCGCCGGCGCTACCCGCCGCATGGAAGCCCTGGCCGGACTGGCCCGCACCATCGCCGAGCAGAATTATCTCGATAACATCCTGCAATCGATTTCCGAGTTAGTGGCCGAGATCTTCGACGCCCCGGTCTGCTCCATCATGCTGGTGGATGAAGACCGCCGCGAACTGGTGATTTCGGCGGCCCGCTGCTCCTCCCCCGATTACCTCCACAAGATGCCCCTGCGCATTGAGGACTCGCTGATTGGACGGGTGGTCCGCGAGGCGCGGCCCATCGTGGTGCCCAATGTGCTCGAGGAGAAGCAGTACCGATATCCCGAGTTGGCCCGCCGCGCCGGTCTGGCTTCGCTCCTCTCCGTGCCCCTCATCACGCGGGAAAAAGTCATCGGCACTATCAATATCTACACCCGCGACGTGCGCCGCTTCAGCGACGAAGAAGTGGGCTTCGTCAAAGTGGTGGCCGGACAGGCCGCCATCGCGGCCGAAAACGCCCGCCTGATGTCGGAAGCCCTGGAGATGAAGCGGACACTCGAAGTCCGCAAGCTGGTGGAACGGGCCAAGGGCATCCTCCAGCACAAGCACGGCTTGACCGAAGAAGAGGCCTACCTCAGGCTGCGCAACGAGAGCCGCCGCCTGCGCCGCCCCATGCGCGATCTGGCCGAGGCCGTAATTCTGGCCGACGACCTGGAAAAGCAGAAGAACCTGCGCGCCGCGAGCGCCTGACAGCCCCGCGGCGAACCGGGAGCCTGATCGCGGTCCAAGCCTTACTTCACGGCCCCGGCTTCCACCATTCCGCCACCGTCCCGGCGGGCATCTTGCTTAAAAGATACTGCGCCATTTCGCGCAAGCGGTCGGCGGAATTCTCCGGGCCGCTGTAACAGTGGCCGCGCATCGCGCCGTACACGAAGTAACCTTCGTAATGCGGATCCTTAGTGGTCTTCATCCATTCCTGTAACTTGTGGACCCCGTTGTTCAGGAAGAAGTTATCGGCATCCCCCACAAATACGTGGATACGGTCCACCAGCTTCGGACCGAGCGAGTACCAGTTCTTCTCCAGGTAATAGCGCAGGTCGTAGTGTTCCTTCCAATACTGCGCCACCTCCGGGTGCATTTCGCCGGTGCGCTTATCGAACAGCGGCTCGAAATAGCCGTCCTTGCCGAGCGGGCCGAAGACCGCCGACCAGATGTCCAACTGCTCGCCCGAGCGTCCGTGCGTTCCATTGACCAGCTCGAAATGATTCCGCTGCTCGGAGGTCTGGCGCACCTGCCCGTTCACCTCCCGGCTGTTGATGGTGGGTTCGCGCCGCCAGTCGATCTGCTTGTAAAAGGCGTTCTTGTCCTGGTAGACGTCGATGCCTTCCACGTCGGAAAAGTCCACCGAATCGGGGCAATACGACCACGTTCCCCCGTAGAAATCGGGGTAGAAGACCTCGAGCGCCAGGGCCTCCCAGCCTCCCGTCGAGCCGCCTGAGAGGATCCGCGCCCAGGGCTGCCGGATTACCCGGAAGCGCTTCTCAATCTCCGGAATCAGCTCCTGGTGGATGGCGTCCCCGTAGGGTCCCACGTTCACCGAATTGACCGCGTAGGAATCGTCGAAATACGGATTGGGATGTTGCAGGGTAACCACGATCATGCGCGGGAAGTTATCGCTCATCCACGCGGAGGCCAGCGCCTGGCCGGACGCAGAGGCCGCCCCGCCGGTCGAAAATCCCAGCGGCGCACCGAGCCCGAAGTGTCCCTGCTCGTAGAGCACCGGGTAACTCATGGTGCTGCGCGCATAATCCCGCGGCAGCAGCACGGTAGCTCCCAGGTAAATCGGCCGTCCCCAGAACTTAGTCAGGATCTGACTCTGGATCTTGAACCGCTTGACCCATTCCGTATCCGCCGGCACATCAACCGGCGGAATCACCTGGTCGCACATCAGCGGGATGGTGTAACCCTTGGAGGCATCCAGCGTGACCATCCGCGGCGTGCTGTAGAGATTGCCCGGCGAGCGGTTCCAGCGCTGGCCTTCCCAGTGGTCGTCGTGCATCCACACCACGTGGCCATCGGCGCGCCGGAATTCGGAGTACAGGTTGAGGAAGCCCTGCACCCAATACTCCCCCGGCGGGATTTCGGCCAGGCTCTCCACCGGTGTTCCCAAATCCGAACCATCCACCACAGCCGCCTGGCCAGGCGCCAGATTTTCGAAATCGCGTCCGAAGAATGGCACGCCGACGCGCCCCACCTGCGTGCGCGGCTCGCGCTGATTGGTGCGCGAGAGCATCACGAACACACGGCCGGTAAGGGGTCCCCGGTTTACGGCCGCCGGATAGGAGATCTCAAAGCGCGTATCGGCCGCAAAGCAGGCGCCGGCCAGGACGGCAAGAGCGCAGACAGGCTTGACCATAGGGGAGATTCTACCGCACGGCCGCGGGCTGAAAACTGGTCAGGCCTACCCTTTGCGCGCCTTCCAGGTGTAATAGCCGATCATCGTTTTGGCGTCGTGGATCTTGCCGCTCTCGATCATCCGCGCGATTTCCTTGCCCTTGAACCAGCCCACTTCGATGCGCTCATCCTCCATCGGCTGGGGCTCGCCCTCGGTCAGCCCGCGCGCCAGAAAAATGGTCATGCGCTCGGCCACGTAACCGGGGCTCACGAAGAACGACGCGAGCTTGATCCACTGCCTGGCGCGATAGCCGGTTTCTTCAATCAGCTCGCGCCTGGCCGCCTGCAGCGGCTTTTCTCCCGGGTCCAGGCGCCCCGCCGGCAGTTCCCAAAGGTAATCCGCGGCCGGCAGCCGGTACTGGCGCACCAGCAGGATGCGCTTGCGATCGTCCACCGCCATCATCACCGCCGATCCCGCGTGGCGCACAATCGATCGCCTGATGTGAAAGCCGCCCTTAGGCTCCTCGGCTTCGTCTTCGGTTACCCGAAACAGGTTGCACTGATAAACTTCCTTGGAGGAAATGATCTTCATGACTTGTTTTCCAGCGCGGCGGCAAAACGCGCCGCCGGCAGCGTGTTGAGGATATCGGCCGGGCCCAGCCAGCCGCGGCGCGCCATGGCCACGCCGTAGCGCATGGAGGCGAGGTGCTTGGGATGGTGCGCATCCGTGGAGATGGTGAAGCGCGCGCCCTTGGCCTTGGCCGCCCGCACCTGCGGGCCGTTCAAATCCAGCCGTTCGGGGCTGGCGTTGATCTCCAGCCACACGCCGCGGCGCACGGCTTCGGCCACCACGCGGTCGAAGTCGAAGGGAAACGCATCGCGTTGCAGCAGAATGCGGCCCGTGGGATGTCCGAGGATGCGCAGTTGTGGGCACTCGAGCGCGCGCAGGAGCCGGTCGGTCATCTCGGCGGCTTCCATATTCATGTGGCTGTGCACGCTGCCGATCACCAGGTCGAGTTCGGCCAGCGCGTCGCCGGCCAGGTCCATCGCGCCATCCTTCAGAATGTCGCACTCGATACCGGAGAACAGCCGCACCGGCGTGCGCCCTTCGCGGTTGCGCTCGCGCACCTGCCGGGCGAACGCCACCGCCCGCGCTTCATCCAATCCGTTGGACATGGCCAGCGCCTTCGAGTGGTCGGTAATGGCGATGTACTCGTAGCCGCGTTCATGGGCTGCCTGGGCCATCTCTTCCAGCGTGGCGCGGCCGTCGGTCTCGGTGGTGTGCATGTGCAGGTCGCCGCGCACATCCTTCAGCTCCACCAGTTCCGGCAGTCGGCCTTCCAGCGCCGCTTCGATTTCGCCGCAGTTCTCGCGCAGCTCGGGCGCGATCCACGGCAGGCCGATGGCCTGGTACACGCCGGCCTCGGTTTCGCCCGCCACCTTGCGGTCGTCTTCCAGGCGGTAGAGGCCGTACTCGCTGAGTTTCAAGCCCATGCGGACGGCGCGCGTGCGGACCGCCACGTTGTGGTCCTTGCTGCCGGTGAAATACTGCATGGCCGCGCCGAAGCTCTCTGGAGGCAGCGTGCGCACGTCCACTTGCAGCCCTTCGTGTCCCACGCGGGCGCTGGCTTTATTCTCGCCCGACGCCAGCACTTCGGAGACTTTCGGGTAGGCGGTGAACCGCGCCAGGGCCGGAATGGGGTCGGGGCCGGTCACCAGCAGGTCCAGATCGCCGACCGTCTCACGCCCGCGGCGCAGGCTCCCCGCCGGCGTGACCGCGGTGACGCCCGGCGTTTCCGAGAGCAGCGTGCTCAATTCCTCCGCCACTCCTTCGGCGTAGCTCAGCAGGTAGCGCCCGGTACGCTGGCGATATTGCGCGATCGACCGCAGCACCTTCTCCTCCAGCTTGGCGCCCATACGCGGCAGGACCCGCAGCTTCTGCTCCTGGCACAGGCGTTCCAATTCGTCGATGGTGCCGATCTGGTAATGCTCGAAGATCAGCGCGATGCCCTTGGGGCCGAGGCCCTGAATCTTGAGGAACTCCAGCGCGCCGGGCGGAAATTTCTGCAGCAGCAGGTCGCGCCGCTCGCAGGACTGGCGCTCGACAATCTCGCCCAACACCACCGCCAGCCCCTTGCCGATGCCCGGAATGTCGGTGATTTTGCGCGCCGGATCGGCCAGAATATCGGCCACCCGCTCAGGGAAGCCCTCAATGGCGGTGGCGCCGTTACGGTAACTGCGAATTCGGAAGGAATCCTCCCCGGCGATCTCCATCAGGTCGGCAGTCTCCCAGAGCAGGCGCGCGATTTCCTTGTTCTCCAAAAAGCCCCCGCTTCAATTGTAGACAACCAGGAGAGATTAGACGCCCCGCAGCCGGAAGAAAAGCGCGCCGTGGTTATTCCGTGCGCCTCCGGCCGGCAGCCGCTTTATCCCACGCGGCCCCGAAGCTGCCGCCGTTTACTGCCTGCGCCCGGCCGGCTGCCGCGGTATCCCACGCGACCCCCGGCTGCCGCCGTTCACTGCCATGTGCCTCCCGCCGGCAGCCTCGGTATCCCACGCGGCCCCCCGGCTGCCGCCGTTATTTCATGCGGCCCGCCCGAAGTCCTGGCGGCTGCAAGTTCTAATGCCCCTGCGCGGCCGCCAGAGCCGATAGTGGAGGCGCCGCAGCGCCCGTCGTGGATGTATCTGTCTTTTCCGCGGCTGGCTCGGTGCCATCCACGAAGAATTCGGTATACGTATCCGGGCACCCCGACCCGGCCGGTTGACCCGAATCCTCGCACAGCTTCTCGCTGACCACGCCGGAGGGCACCGGAAATTCGCGGACGTCGCCATAGCTGTCGTACTGCAGAGCCCGCTTCATGAACTCCGCCCAGATGGGCAACGCCGACCGGGCGCCTTCCAGTCCCAGGTCGCGGTAATCGTCGAAACCCACCCACACCACGCACAGCAGCCGCGACGTGAATCCGGCAAACCAGCCGTCGTGCGAAGTGCCGGTCTTGCCGGCGGCGGGAGCATTGAATCCCAGCGACCATACACTGGCGCCCGTTCCGGTGCGCAGCACTTCCTCCATCAGGCTCACCATCAGGTAGTTCACCCGTGGATCCAGCACCCGCCGGGTCTCCGGAGAGTGCTGGTACAAGACCCGCCCATCGCGCGACCGGACCCCGGCCAGCATCGAGGGCCTCACGTAAGTGCCGCCGTTGGCGAACACCGTGTAAGCCCCGGCGATCTCGAGCGGCGTACACACGTAAGACCCCAGGGCCATCGCCGGCGTGGGTTGAATGCTGCTGTTCAGCCCCGCCCGCCGGGCCACGTCCAGCACGGCCCTGTAGCCCACTTGCTGCGCCAGGCTGACCGTGGCCACGTTCAACGAATGCGCCAGCGCCTGCCGCAGGGTCACCGTTCCCATGAAATCCTGGCCGAAGTTGCCCGGGCTGTATTGCTGGTTGCCGAAATGGAAGGTCGTCGGCTCGTCCTCCAGGGTGCTGGCCGGCGTGAATATCTGGGAGGCGCCGTTGATCGCCGTGTTCAGCGCCGCCGCATACACGAAGGGCTTGAATACCGAGCCGGGCGGCCGCTCGGCGGTGACATGGTTCAATTGGCTGGCGCCGTAATCCCTTCCGCCCACCAGGGCCCGGATCTCTCCCGTGTGCGGGTCGAGGGCAATCAGCGCCACCTGCGGCTCGCCCGGCGGCAGGGCGGCGTGCGGGTGGCGCCGGGCCAGTTGCGCGTCCACCTTCTGGATTCCCATCCGCACGGCTTCGACGGCCGCGCGCTGCAAGTCCTCGTCCAGCGTGGTGTATACCGTTGCGCTCGCCGGATCGCGCTCGCCCAGCCGATTTTGCAGCTCGTCGTTGGCCAGATCCAGAAAATATTGCGAATCCATGCCCTCCATGCCGCCGGCCGAAAGCTTGAGGGGCGCCGCCACCGCGCTCGAGTACTCTGCCCCGTTCAAGCGCCGGTCGTCCAGCATCAGGCGCAGCACCAGGTTGCGCCGCTCCCGCGCGCGATCCGGATAGCGGAACGGATTGTAGTAACTCGGCCGCTGGATCATTCCCGCCAGCAAGGCCGCTTCGGGCAGTGTCAACTGGGAAATGTCTTTATCGAAATAGGCCCGCGCGGCCTCGCCGAAGCCATTAATGCTAAACGTGCCGCGCCGCCCCAGATAAACCTCGTTGGCGTAATCCGTGAAGATCTGCTGCTTGGTCAGCTCGTGCTCCAGGTGCATGGTGAGCAGCAACTCGGACAGCTTGCGCATCCACTTCTTGTCGGGCTCCAGCCACAGCCCGCGCGCCAGTTGCATCGTCAGGGTGGAGGCCCCCTGCGCTTTGCGTCCGTCCCTCACGTCCACGTAGGCGGCTTTGAGAATCCGCGGCAAGTCGAATCCGCCGTGGGAAAAGAAATGTTTGTCTTCCGTGGAAACCACCGCATTCACCAGGGCCGCCGGGATTTCCGGGAACCGCACCAGGCGCCGTTTCTGGCGGCTGCGGTCCGACAGGTTGGTGATGAGCTGGGGTGCGAACTGGTATACCCGTTCCAGAGTGTTGGCGGCGCTCACGATCCGGGCGATCTGCTGACCGGAGAAGGTAATCACCGCCCCTTGCTGGCCTCCGGCGGAGCCATCCCCCGGGAAGATCGCCACGGCTTCGGGCCGGATCTGGTACCACCCGGCGCGATTGCCGGAAGTGGTGCCGTAGCCGTTTTGGCGCAGCCACGCGATCAGGTCGTTTTGAGTGAGCCGTTCGCCCACCGTGATCGTGCGCGGCGCCGCGTAGAGGTTCACCGTGGAAGCGAACACCCCCGTGCGCAACCGCTCATCCGCCAGGCGGGCGAGCTTAAGATAGGAGCAGACCGCCACGCCAACCACCGCGGCACAGAGTATGGTCGCGCCGGCGATCCACTTCTTGGCGCGCGGCCCCGGACGCCATACCAGGATTCTGCGCCACTTCGATGGCTCAGGCGGTGTCTGTGGAGGTTCGGGAACGGTCTCGGGATCCGGAAAGCCGGCGATGTTCGACACGTAGAGGCCCTTTCGGCTGGCTGCCGTTTGTTAGGAAGCACGCCGGTGCCCCTGGTTCGGTTTCATACAGGAACCTCAAATGTGATCCCGCTTGGAACACATCCGGCCGCGCCTGCGGGCGTGGATTGTGCCCGCGCCGGGGCCGGGGCCGGAAGGAGAATACCCGCGGCAGCATTGTTGCAACCTCCCCGTCCGCAGCGGCGCATTGCCGTCTCATGGGATAATCAAACGAAGTTCCCCGCACCACATGGACCGCGAATTCATACGCAATTTTTCTATCATTGCGCACATCGACCACGGTAAATCCACCCTGGCCGACCGGTTGCTGGAAGCCACCGGCGCGCTTTCCGCGCGCGAAATGATGGACCAGGTGCTCGATTCCATGGACCTGGAGCGCGAGCGCGGCATCACCATCAAAGCCCACGCCGTGCGTCTCAATTACCGCGCCGACGATGGCCAGACCTATCAATTAAACCTCATCGACACGCCCGGCCACGTGGATTTCTCCTACGAGGTCTCCCGCAGCCTTCAGGCCTGCGAAGGAGCCCTGCTGGTGGTGGACGCTTCCCAGGGCGTGGAGGCCCAGACCCTCGCCAACACCTACCTGGCCCTGCATCATAATCTCGAAATCATTCCGGTCATTAACAAAATCGACCTGCCCGCCGCGGAGCCGGAACGCATCCGCGAGCAGATCGAAACCATCATCGGCCTGGACGCTCGCGACGCAGTCCTGGCCAGCGCCAAACAGGGCACCGGGGTGCACGAAATCCTGGAGCACATCGTGCTCCTCGTGCCGCCGCCCCGCGGCTCGTCGGAAGCGCCCCTGCGCGCGCTGATCTTCGACTCCTGGTTCGATCCCTATCGCGGCGTGATCATCCTGATGCGCGTGTTCGACGGCCGGCTGCGCCGCGGGCAGAAGATCCGCCTCTGGTCCAACGGCCAGGTATTCGAAGTGGAAGAGCTTGGCTACCAGTCGCCCAAGGCCATTCCGTGCGATGAGCTTTCGGCCGGCGAGGTGGGTTTCCTCTTCGCCAATATCAAGACCGTTTCCGACGCCAAGATCGGAGACACCATCGTCGATCACGAAAACCCCGCCGCGGAAGCGCTGCCCGGCTTCGAGGAAATCAAGCCCATGGTCTTCGCCGGCCTCTACCCGGTGGAATCCCACGAGCACGGCCTGCTGCGCGACGCCCTGGAGAAACTGCGCCTCAACGACAGCGCCTTCAGCTTCGAGCCGGAGAATTCCGTGGCCCTCGGTTTCGGCTTCCGCTGCGGCTTCCTCGGCCTGCTCCACCTGGAAATCGTCCAGGAGCGCCTGGAACGCGAATTCGATATCGACCTGATCACCACCGCGCCGGGCGTGCGCTACCGCGTCACCACCACCGATGGCCAGGTGCTGGAAGTAGACAACCCCACGAAGTTCCCCGACCCGAGCGAGATCAGGCAGATCGAGGAGCCCATCATCGACGCCACCGTGATTACTCGCGAAGAGTACCTCGGCGGGATCCTGAAGCTGCTGGAGGAGAAGCGCGGCGCCCAGAAGAAATTCGAGTATTTAGGCGGCGGCCGCGTGCTGCTCACCTACGAATTGCCGCTGAATGAAATCGTCCTGGATTTCTACGACCGCCTGAAATCTTCGTCGCGCGGCTACGCCTCTCTGGACTATCATTTCGCAGGCTATCGCGTCTCCCCCATGGTGCGCCTCGACGTACTGGTGGCCGGCGACCCGGTGGATGCGCTTTCCATGATCGTGCACCGCGATTTCGCCTACGAGCGCGGCAAGGAACTCATCTCGCGCCTGCGCCGCCTGATCCCCCGGCAGATGTTCGAGGTGGCCTTGCAGGCGGCCATCGGAAACAAGATCGTGGCCCGCGAGACCATCTCAGCGCTGCGCAAAAACGTGCTGGCCAAGTGCTACGGCGGCGACATCACCCGCAAGCGCAAGCTCCTCGAAAAGCAGAAGGAAGGCAAGAAGCGCATGAAGCGCGTGGGCCGCGTGGAAATTCCCCAGGAGGCGTTTCTGGCGGTCCTCAAAGTGGGGCAGGAAGAAGAAGAGTGACCCATGCACGCGCATAAGATCAGCCGCTCGATCACCAGGTGGGTCGATTTGCAGGTAAGTCCGGAGCGCGCCTTTGAGTTCCTCCGCGATCCGCTGAATTGGCCCTCCTGGGCAGTCGTCAATCTGAAGTCGGTCAAACCTGGAACCGGCGAATGGTACGAGACCGAGACACGCCAGGGAAGAGGCCAATTGAAAATCCTCGCCGGCCAGCCCTGGGGCCTTCTCGATCACGTGTGGAAGGACCCTCAGGCATCCTGGACAGTTCCGGCGCGGGTGATTCCGAACGGCGGCGGCGCCACCTTCATGATGACGTTTTTTCAACCGCCCGTTATGGATGTCCAGGCCTTTGACGCCGCGTCCAGGGAGCTCGATACCGAACTGAATAAGTTGAAGGAGATCCTCGAGCGTTAGCCGGCCCCGGACGGAGCCGCCCGCCCCGCCTCACATCTGGAACCGGATTCCCTGCGCCAGCGGCAACTGCGCCGACCAGTTGATGGTGTTGGTCTGGCGCCGCATGTAGGCCTTCCACGCGTCGCTGCCCGATTCGCGGCCGCCTCCGGTATCTTTTTCGCCACCGAAGGCGCCGCCGATCTCCGCGCCGCTGGTGCCGATGTTGACATTGGCAATCCCGCAGTCGCTGCCCCGGTGGCTCAGGAAAGTTTCGGCCGCGATCAGGCTCCCCGTGAATATGGCTGAGGACAGCCCCTGCGGCACGCCGTTGTGCCAGTGAATCGCCTGGTCCAGATCGTCGAATTCCACCAGGTACAGAATTGGCGCGAAAATCTCCTCTTTCAGGATCGGCATCTCCGGCTGCGCCCGCACCAGCGTGGGCTGCACGTAATTGCCCATGATTCTCTCCCCGCCGAACAGAACCTCGCCACCCTGCTCGCGGATGCGCCGCATGCCCACCAGCATGTCTTCCACCGCCCGGTGGTTCACCAGCGGCCCCATCAGGGTACCCTCTTCCATGGGATCGCCGATCTTCACCTGCCGGTACGCGTTCACCAGGGCTTCGGTTACCCGCGCCGCGATGCCGCGCTGCATAAACAGCCGCCGCGTGGTGGTGCACCGCTGGCCGGCCGTCCCCACCGCGCCGAACAGCACCGCGCGCAGCACCAGGTCCAGGTTGGCATCGTCCATGGCGATGATGCCGTTGTTCCCGCCGAGTTCCAGAATGCTGCGCCCCAGCCGCCCCGCCACCGCCTTCGATACGTGCCGGCCCACCTCGGTCGATCCGGTGAAGCTCACCAGCGGAATGCGCCGGTCGTGGATCAGCGCTTCCCCCACCGTGCGGCTGGGGCCAATCACCAGGTTGAAGATGCCCTTCAGCCCGTGCCGCTCCGTCACCCGGTTGCAGATCTTGGACACCGCGATGGCCGTGAGCGGCGTCTCCGAGGAGGGCCTCCACAGCACGCAATCGCCGCACACCGCCGCAATCAGGGCGTTCCACGACCACACCGCCACCGGGAAATTGAAGGCGCTGATCACCCCCACCACGCCCAGCGGATGCCACTGTTCGTACATGCGGTGCCCCGGCCGCTCGCTGTGCATGGTCAGTCCGTAAAGCTGCCGCGAGAGCCCCACGGCGAAATCGGCGATGTCGATCATCTCCTGCACTTCGCCCAGCCCCTCGGCCCGGATCTTGCCCATTTCCAGCGTCACCAGAGCGCCCAGCGCGGCTTTGTGCGCGCGCAGTTCGTCGCCGATTTCGCGCACCAGCGCGCCGCGTTCGGGGGCCGGCACCATGCGCCATTCCGTGAACGCCTCGCAGGCGTGCGCCATGACTTGCTCGTAATCGTCCAGTCCCGCCATCCGGACTTTGGCCAGCGGTTCGTTGGTGGCGGGGTTCAGCGACTCCATTTCCTCGCCGCCCGGCGCCGCGATCCAGTCGCCGTAACCCGCGCCGGAGTTCAACGGTTCAATGTGCAGGCTTTCAAGGAGTTCAGAAATCGAATCAGCGGTGGTGGGCACTTTCCTATTTTATCGGGCGCGCCGCGCCGCGTCATCGCCCGCGTCCCACGGGCTACATCCCCTCAACCCCCGCCCACAGCAGCCGGTCCAGTTTGGGAAACCCGGCATCCAGCCAGGCGTTGCCGCTCTCGAACATCCTGGCCTGCTTCCCTGCCCGCATGCCGCCGCCCGAATTTTCGCCGTACCCGCTGTACAGCCGGTCTACCACCTCCATGCCTTCCACCACTTCGCCGATGGGCGCGAAGCCTTGCCCGGCCAGCCGCGCGGAGTTGTCCTTCAGGTTGATGTAGAGCTGCGTCGTGCGCGCGCCCGGACCGGTCATGGCATACGCCACCACGCCGCGCGTGTTGTCGCCGTGCGGCGGGTCGTCCGGCATGCTCTGGTTGCGCCACACCGACGCCACGCGCGGCTGCCCCGGAATGCCGAATTGCGCGATGTAGCCGGCCACCGTGCGAAAGAACCGCGAATCGTCGAAAAAGCCCGCCCGCGCCAGGTTGTAGAAACGATCCACCCCGATGGGCGCCCAGTCGCGATGCGCCCGAATGCTGAAATTCCCCTGCGTGGTCGCCACCTTCACCTGGAACACCCGCGGCGCCGCCTCCGCCCAGACCGCATCGTGCAGGTCCAGCAGCGCGGCGCGCGGCTCGGAAATCCGCAACAGATCAATCAGGTAGTTCTTCCACACCGCCGGGCGCGAGTGCGTCCCGTGGCCGCGCGTCTGGTCGCTGGTGGGGATCAGAATATAGCGCCCCCGCGGCACGCGCTTGATCTCCCGCTCCAGGATCCCCAGTTCCGGTGGATTCACCTCGTCGTCGGCCGAGTTGATGGCATACAGCGGCGCTCGGATCTTTTCCAGGTCCGGCGACGGATTGTAGTCCGTGGATGCCTCGAAGTAGTACAGCATGTCGTTGGCGTCCGTCCGCACCGCTCTCTGCCGCAGCGCCGCCACCGCCGCGTCCGCCTTCTCATGCGTGGGATTGGCCTTCTGCAGTTGCAGCGGGCTGCTGGTCATCATCCACAGCGCATACTGCGCCGCGATCAGCCCGTTCACCGGCGGAGTCGTGTAGTCGCCGTTCTTCCAATCCGGATCCCCGCGGATGGCCTGAATAATCATGGCCCGGAACATGCGGTTGCGTCCCGCAATCTCCACCGGAGCGCTCGCCAGGGGCATCAGCGCATCCATGAAATCCGGATACATCTCGCCCCACATCCAGGTGTGCATGGCCCCCATCGAGGTCCCCATCACCAGGCGCAGATGATCCACGTTCAGGCCCTCGTGAACCAGCAGGTACTGGGCCCGCACCATGTCGTCATAGCGGTAATGCGGGAACTTCGCGCGCAGCCCGTCGGAAGGCTTGCTGGATTTCCCGTTGCCCAGGGCGTCCGGCAGGATGATGTAGAAGCGGCCGGCATCCAGCGGCTGGTCCTTCCCGAATAACTCGCCGGCAAAGGCGGGGCTGAGAAATGCCCGCCCGTTGCCTCCCGTGCCGTGCATGATCAGGACGGCGTTGCGTACCCGCCCCGCGGCATCCCGTTCCGGCTTCCCCAGGGTCGTGTAGTGCAACCTCACTTCGGCCAGTTTTTCGCCGGACTTGAAGACAAAATCGTGGGCCACCCAATCGCCTTCCACCGGTTGGAAATCGGTCTGGGCGCGGCAGGCCAGCGACACAGCCAGAACAAGCAGGAGTCGGACCATAGGCAAGAGCTTATCACGCGGAAGAGAGCCGCAAGCCGGCCGCCACCAGGCGCCTCGCCCGTTCACAAGCGGCGTTATTTGAGTTCCGCACCCGCCGGCAGCTTACTCCGGAAAACACCTGAACTTAAGCTGCATCTCTGCCACCCCGGTAAACCCCCTGGACCCCGGCTCGTATTTCTGACCGTCCTGTAACTTCCGGTCAAGCCTGTGCGCACCGCGGAACTGCCGGGAACTCCGGCGCAGCCGCCCGCGGGCCGACCGCTACTTGATGCTGCGAACTGCCGGACTATAAGCCGGTTTCTGTCCCCTTGCGGGTGGCAGTCATTCCTCTTGGCCGGATATTACTATCCGGCTCCAGCGACCTACCCGGAAGTCTGGCGGGGCGGGCCGCCCCTCCTCCCCTATTTGGTCTTGCTCCGCGTGGGGTTTGCCCTGCCGCCGGAATTACTTCCGGCGCGGTGCGCTCTTACCGCACCTTTTCACCCTTACCCCGTTTCCGGGGCGGTTTTTTTTCTGTGGCACTTTCCGTGTCCTGGTTACCCGGACCCCGGCCGTTAGCCGGCACGCCGCCCTGTGGAGACCGGACTTTCCTCTTCCCTCTCGGGAAGCGACTGCCCGTCCGGCAGTTCACTTGATTATTGTCGCACTCTCGCCCGAAAACTGTACGGTCAATTACCGGTCGCCCGTACTAACCCTGTGCAATTTGTAGTAGATAACGAAATAATCCGGTGTATCCTGTTTCTAGTTGCGCTTTGGGGCTGAGAAATGCCCCCGACCGGAAAGCTCGCTTCCCGGCACGCTAGTGGAAACCTGGTTAGAACCGCGGGCCCGACAGCGGTTCAGGCAGGGTTCCGATGTGATTGTGGGTCTCGTGTACATGTTGACCGAGTTGAGGAGATAAAGAAAAGATGAGAAAACTAGCGGTGATCGGCACGCTTGGGCTGATGGCCTCCTGCTTGTATTCGCAGGGGTTGAGCACTGGCGGCCAAACCAAGGACGACTGGGAAGAGATCAATTTCGAGTTCAATTCTTCGATTCTCTCCGATGGCTATCCCAGCCTCCTGCGCCTGGCAGACCTGTTGAGCCAGCACAGAGACTACCACGTGAAAGTGACCGGCAACACCGACTACGTCGGCTCGGCGGCTTACAACGACAAACTGGCGCTTGCGCGTGCCAACGCGGTGAAAGATTTTCTGGTGCACTACGGAGCATCACCCGACCAGATCTCGACCGCCGGAAACGGCAAGGCCAGCCCCGAAGTAGACAATCGGACTAAGGAAGGCCGCTTCATGAACCGCCGCGTGATTCTGGCGGTTACCGATGGCCAGGGCAAGCTGATCAAAGAAGGCGGCATCAGCGACATCTTGCCCATGCTCCAGGACTTCATGAAGAAACAGGAAGACTGTTGCGAGCAGATTCTGAAACGCCTCGATAAACTGGACGACATCCTGGCCGCATTGAAGAATCTACAGGGCGACAACGACAAACTGCGCGCCGATCTCGACGACCTCCGCAACCAGCACAACATGCTCAAGGATCAGGTGGCCGCGCTGCCCAAGCCGCTCTCCGAGCAGCAGACTCAGAATATCGCCCATACCGAGGCCCAGGGCGCGCTCGACGAGGCCCAGCGGCGCAATAAGAAATTCTCCATCGTCGGCCTCGATATCGGACCCGCTTTTGGAGCCGGACGCACCGGCGATTTCACCGCCAGCGGCCGCGGCCAGTTCTTCTCCCCCTTCGGCGGCGATGGCACCCACGCCGTGCAGGCCCAGGGCGAAATGATGTACTACCCCGGAAGCGTCGAGGGTCAGTTCGATATAGGTCTGGTAAACCGCTGGGGTAACGTGCAGGCCGGCGCCTTTGGCAGCTTCAAGTACCTCGACTTTAAGCAGTATCAGGGCGGCGCCGGGCTGGGTGAAGCAGCCTTCATGTTGGATTACCTCTTCAGCGGCGGCCGCATCGGTCTGTTCGGCACCCAGGGATTCAAGGATATCGGCGTTGTCAACAGCATGACCCTGGCTCCCGGAGCTTATCTGCAAACCATCGCCCGCCTGGTCAATCAATATGGCGCCAACTTCCTCTTCGCCACCTGGGGTAACGCTTACATCCAGGGCAATGTCGGTTGGCTGCGCACCTATCAAGGTCCTTCCAGCCAGCATATCGGCGCGGACATCAAGCTGATTCAGCCCCTCTCGCCGCACGTGGCCTTCACCGCCGAAGCCGGGTGGAACGAAACTTACCTCCAGGCGCACGGCAGCGGCCAGTTCACCGTCGGTCTCCAGGCCGGCACCTTCATCGCGCCCAAGGATTACACCAAGGTCACCACTCCCGTGCCTATGGATGTGCCGCGCATCCGCTACGAATTCGCCACCCGCAAGGTGGGATCCAGCCCGCCCATCGCCGACGCCGGACCGAACCAGCTCGGCATTCCCGCTGGAACGGTCACCCTGAACGGTTCGGGCTCTTACGACCCGCTGGGCGAATCGTTGACTTATAGCTGGGTGCAGGTCCTCGGCCCCGCCGTTACCATCACCAACGCCAATCAGGCCGTGGCCACCTTCACCGCGGCGGCCGGCCAGAACTACGCCTTCCGCCTGACCGTTGTCAACACCGACGGCCTGCGCGCCACCGCTACTACGGAAGTCAGCACAGTGGCGCCGGGACAGGTCAATATCATTCAGTTCACCGCCAATCCCGCCAGCATCGCTGCCGGCCAAGCCTCGACTCTGACGTGGGTCGTGCAGAATGCCACCAACGTTACCATCAGCCCGGGCCCGGGCGCGGTCAATGCCCAGTCCGGCTCCACTTCGGTAACGCCCACTCAGACCACCACCTACACTCTGACGGCTACCGGCCCCGGCGGCTCCATCAACGCCACCACCACCGTAACGGTGTCCGCGGTAACCGCCAACTCTCCGCAGATCGTGCGCTTCGAAGCCAATCCGGTAACCATCGCTCCGGGCCAGAATTCCACCTTGAGCTGGGCCACCAACAACGCCACCACCGTCAGCATCAATAACGGCGTGGGCAGCGTGCAGCCCAACGGCAGCGTCACCGTATCGCCGACTCAGACCACCACTTACGTCCTGACGGCCACCAACTCCGCCGGCCAATCGGTCACCGATCCGGTTACCGTGACCGTCTCCACCGGCCAGATCCCGCAAGTCGTGGTGTTTGTGGCCAACCCGCAGACCATCCAGCCGGGCACTTCCACCAAGCTGTGCTGGCAGGTCAATAACGCCACGTCCATCTCCATCCAGCCGACCGTCGGAAGCAATTTGAACAGCAACGATTGCGCCACGGTCAGCCCGAGCACGACCACTACCTACACCCTGACCGCCACGAATTCGGCGGGACAGATCCAGGCCAACACGACAGTCTTTGTCGGCACGGTGCAGATCACCTCGTTCACCGCCAGCCCGCCGACCACGACTGCCGCCGGCGCCCCCTCGGTCCTCGCCTGGACCACCCTGAACGCCACTCAGGTCATCCTGATCGGCGCCGAACTGGGCACCCAGACGTTGCCGGTCAACGGCACCTTCACGGTGACCCCGATCACCAACTCGACCTACACTCTGACCGCCTACGGAGCAGGAGGACAAACCGTAAGCGCCACCATATCGGTGTTCGTCAGGTGACGGCCGTTTAGTCGCGCACTGAGAGCCGGGCGGTTTCCAGCCGCCCGGCTTTTTTTGTCCCGATTTTTTTCCACTGGTAGCCCGCCAGGCTTAGTTCCGCCGCCGCGACCGCCCGCTCGGCTCCCCTTCCGACGGCCATCCACCGCGAATCTCAAAGGCCGGTAAATTCCATGGAACGCGCATGGGCCTCGCACCCACTTGGCACGGGAGGGAGGGGTCGGCGTGCAGATGCCTCGCCCGGAGACGGCGGCGGGCGCGGAAGGCCTGCCCGGCCGCAATAAGGAGTGTTCCCGCCTTCCTTCCCATCTGCCGACAGCCCCGGCCCTGAAAAACGACCCCCTCCGCGGTCCCTTCGCAGAACCGGGACCCCAGAAACGCAAAAAGGCCGGGCGTCCCGCTCGGGACTGCCCGGCCTTGCAAATTTCCGATCTGTTCTGGGCTATGCGACGGCGCCCTTGGGAGCGGCTTCGGCCGTTTCCACCGGCACTTTGTTCTTGCTCCCCGGCGGACGGCCCCGCCGTTTCACAGGCAACTCCGGCGACATCCAGGCAGGCGGGCGGCCCCGGCGGCGCCCACGGCCCCGCGCCAGCCGCTCCAAGCTCACAATGGCTTCTTCGATTTGTTGTCGTTCTTCCTTCAGTTCCGCCAAAATTTGCGTGACATCCATAACTCGCCCCTCTCCGCACGCCCTCGGTCGTGCTGGTGTGGCTCGGATAAACTCAATTCGATTAAATCTATCCGCCTTAATTCTCTCGCCATGCCGCCCCATTTTCAAGGTTTTATTTTCAATTTATGAACCCTGTATTAATCGAATATGTACCAAGGGTATGGCCTAGTACGTTTATACTGCGCCGCGCCGCTATGGTTTTTTCCAATAGAAATAGAACGGAAGTCCTAGAACGATTAGACCAATACCCATCAGAGATTCCCTCGGTGAGTCCATTAATGTTGAAAATATCAACGCCAAGGCCACTACCACAAATGCGGCCGGCACCCACGGATATCCCCACGTACGATAAGGCCGCGGTAAATCCGGGCGTTTCCGGCGTAAAACGATCACCGCTGCAGCCGTCATCCCATATAGTATCCAACTCGCAAAGATAACGTAAGTAAATAATTGCTCGTAGCGCCCGGAAAGCACCAGCAGCGCCGCCCACCCGCTGAGCGCCAGAATCGAAACCGCGGGCGTCGAATAATGCGGGTCTACCCTCCCCACGGCCTGGAAAAACAGCCCGTCGCGCGCCGCCGCATACGGCACCCGCGATCCCGTAAGAATCGAGCCATTGAGCGCCGCGAAGATACTGATCATAGCCGCAATCGACACCGCCGCGGCCCCCGGTTCTCCCAGAATACGCCCCATCATTTCCGATGCCACACGCGCGCTGGCGCCCACTTCCGGCCCCGTTAACACGTGAAAATACGCGGCATTCGCCAACAAATAAATGCCGATTACCGCCCCGGTTCCCCACACCAGCGCGCGCGGCAGGTTGCGCTGCGGATTCCGTACCTCGCTCGCCACCATGCTCACATTGTTCCAGCCGTCATAGGCCCATAGCGCGGCCACCAGGGCCGCGAAGAACCCCGCGCCGCTCAGCGGAAGGGCCGGCGCCGCCGCCATGCCGTGGGCTTTTCCGAAACCCAGTCCGGCAACAATAATAAACAGGATTAATGCCACCTTTACTCCCGTCACCCCCACCTGTACCGCGCCTCCCAGCTTAACGCCGAAATAATTCAGACCCGCCAGTCCGATAATCAGTCCCATTGCCAGTAATTGGCCGTACCGTAACTCCAGGAACCCGCCTCCCGGTCCTACCGGCAACCGCAGAGTATAGAAAACACGGTCCATACCCGGGAAGAAATTCGTCAAATAATAAAAAAATCCGGTCGCCAGGGTGGCAATCGAACCGCTTTTTGCCACCCACATTTGCGTCCAACTATACAGAAATCCCCACAGCGGGCCGTAGGCTTCCCGCAGATACACATATTCTCCGCCGGCTTCCGGCATCGCCGCCGCCAGTTCGGAATAGGTGAGCGCCCCGGCCAGTGAGAGCATTCCTCCAAAAATCCAGATCGCGAACACCATTGCCGGCGTCCCCACCCGCAGCACCATCGCCCTCGGCACCAGAAAAATCCCGCTGCCGATCACCGTGCCCACCACAATCGAGGCGGCCGCCCAGGGCCCTAATTCCCGCCGTAATTCGCCGCGCGCGGCAGTCTCCTGCATAGCCGCTTATTCCTCCTCCTCTCCCGTGCCCGGCCTCGGCCGCCGCGCCGACTCCGACGGCAGGTGCGGAAGCCGCCCCGCCGGTTCGCGCACCAGCGCTTCGTCGGGCGGCTCGGGCCGCTCGAAGCAGGATGCCGCCAGCCCTACCAGGAACGTCACCCCCGTCCCGATCAGCACGTACCAGGTGAACGCGATGCGCGTCCGCCAGATCACCAGCACGATGGCCGCGAGGCCCGCCGCGACCCCCGCCATAGCCGCCCGCTCCCCCGGACGCCGGGTCAGCACTCCCAGCAGAAAGACCCCCAACAGCGCGCCGGCCGGAATCGACCCGATGGTCAGGCCCGCCTCCAGTACCGAGTGCGAAACCCTGGCCGACACGATGGCGATTCCCAGCAACACCAGGCCCCATACCACGGTGGCCCAGCGCGCCATCCCCAGCCGCCGGGCTTCTTCGCGCAAGACGTCCTCGCGCCGCGCTCTGTCCCGTCCCGCCGCGCGCCAGATATCCACCACCGTGGTGGAGGCCAGCGCGTTCAAAGCCGCGCTCAGATTAGCCATCGCCGCCGCCAGAATCGCGGCCATAATCAGCCCCGCCAGACCAGTCGGCAAATGGCTCCAGATGAAGGCGGGATAAATCTGGTCGGTGCGGGCGGGCGGAGCCAGATGCCGGTCCTGGTAATAGACCCACAATAGTACTCCGATGAGAAGAAACAGCGTGAACTGCACCGCAATCACCAGCCAGCTTCCAAACAGCGCCGCCCGGCTCTGCCGTTCGCCGCGGGCGCTCAACAGGCGCTGCACCATCAGTTGGTCCGTGCCGTGGCTCGACATGGTCAGGAAACAGCCCCCCGCCAGCCCCGCCCAGAACGTGTAGCTGCGCGAAAAAAAATCCATGCTGGGGGAGAAGCGAAAATCGAAAATCGTGAACTTGCCCGCCGCGCCCGCCAGCGCCGCCACGTGCCCCCACCCGCCCGCAATCTGCCCCAGCACCATCCAGAAGCTCAGCAACGCGCCCAGAATGTACAGGCTCATCTGCACCACGTCCGTCCAGATCACCGCCGTCATGCCGCCCTCGAAGGTGTAAAACAGCGTGAGCACCGTGATAAGCACGATCGAGGCAACTTCGCCCGTCCCCAGAATGATCCCGATCACCAGCGAAATCGCGAATACCCGCACCCCTTCGGCCAGCGCCCGCGTCACCAGAAAAATCGAGGCCGTCAGTTTGCCGATGCGCGGCCCGAAGCGTCTCCGCATCAGTTCGTACGCCGTGAACATCTCGCCGCGGAAGTATTGCGGCAGGAACAACGCGGCGATGGCCACGCGCGCCACCAGGTAGCCCAGCACGATTTGCAGAAACCCGAGATTGCCCGTGAACGCCAGCGCGGGCGTCCCCACAATCGTGAGCGTGCTGGTCTCCGCCGACACAATCGAGAGCCCGATGGCCCACCAGGGAGCCGTCCGGCCCCCCAAAAAATAATCGCGCAGGGTCTTTTGTCCCCGCCGGAAACGGCTTCCGAACCACGTGATCGCCACGAGGTAAACCGCTATGACGGCCAGATCTACGGTATGCATGGAAACGGCGACTTCCAGGATACCTTTGATCTGCTATGATTTGGGATTCGGAACCAAGTGAACGGAATCGGTGTCGAATGAGTTGCACCTCGTGGGTGGTTCGGCTATACTCCCGAAGTGTCCACAGACGGCGTGGCGGCCGACCGTCGCCCGGTTGCGAAGCGGATCAGCAAACATTATTCTCAAGGCAAAGACAGGCAGGAGGCGCACGTGCACATAGTTTTGAGGAGATCGAAGGGAATTCGGGCGGTGGCCGTCTGCGGCATCGCCATTTGGATGGGCAGTGTTCAGTACGCCCACGGCCAGGCGCCGGCGCAGGGACAGGCGCCCGCCGCGGCCGGCCAACATGAAAAAAAGCTCAAAGACCAACAGGAATACGACCTGTTTAACAGCGTCATAAAAGACATTCAGTCGCAGAATTTCGCCAAGGCGGTCACCGACCTGGATAGCTGGAAGACCAAGTACCCGGAGTCGGACTACAAGGACGACCGCCTCTATTACTACATAATGGCCTACGCCGGCGCCAAGCAGCACGACAAGGTTCTGGATGTCGCCGGGCAGTTGATGCAGCGAGACCTCACCACCGTTTTCCCTAAAGACCCCAAGCTGATTCTGGGCACGTATTACCAGGCTTCCATCGCCATCACCGGCATCAAGGACCCCACCCCCGATCAGATCGCCACCGCCCAGAAAGCCGCCAAGGCATTGCTGGATTATGCGCCCTCCTACTTCACGGCAGCCAATAAGCCCGCCGGCATGGATGATGCCGCCTGGAACAAAGCCCGCACCGACCTGGAGGCCGGTCCCAAAGCGGCCCTGATGTACATCGAGGTGGCCCCCGCCACCGCGGCCATGGCCAAAAAGGATTGTCCCACCGCTGCCACTCTGTTCACCAAGGCCCTTACGGATTATCCGGACAACGCCTACATCGCCTACAACCTCGGAGCGGCTCAGAACTGCATCGCGCGCGGCGACCCGACCAAAGCCGCCGATGTGGCGCCCAAGGCGATCTACGAATTCGTGCGCGCCGCAGTCACCGATCCGAGCCTCGGCAAAACCACCGACCCCAAGCAGGTCACCGATTTTGCCAACAAGATCTATGTCGGATTCCACGGCAGCGACGAAGGCCTCGACAAGTTGAAGGAGACCGCCAAGACCTCGGCTCTGCCCCCCTCCGGCTTCACCATCGAGAGCGCCGCGGCCGTAGCCGTCCGCAAGCAGAACGAGTTTGCCCAGAGCAATCCCATGCTCGCCATGTGGATGGGCATCAAGGGCCAGTTGGCCGACGCCAACGGTGAGCAGTACTTCGAATCCCAGCTCAAGGACACCCAGGTGCCCAAGTTGCGGGGTGTCGTCGTGGAGGGCAAGCCCGCCTGCCGCTCCAAGGAAATCCTGGTCTCCGTTCCGCTTCCCGATAACCAGGGGCCGCCGATCGCCGAGATCAGCCTGAAGTTGGTGGATGCGGACCACAAGCCGCTGCCGCTCACCTCCAAGCCCGTGCCCGGCACGGAGATTCAATGGGAAGGCGTCCCCACCGCTTTCACCAAGGATCCCTTCCTGCTGACCATGGACACCGAGAAGACCAATATTGAAGGCTTGAAGACCGAGCCTTGCGGCCCCGCTGCGCCCGCGAGAAAGAAGAAATAGCGCCGCCTGCGAGCGCGCCGCCGCCCGGTTAGGGCTGGACAGGACCAACCCCCTGCCCATGCCCGGCCGGGAGGCTGAAGGCCGCCGGGAACGGCCCATCCCGCGCTCTCACTCCTTACTTCTGTTGAACTGGCCGTACCAAAAGCACTTTCATGTGCGGCCGAGTCGATATATATTAGTAGAACATTGACTAAATGCGCTTTTTGCGACGTCCCGGCGGAGGATGCCTGGATCTCCACCAATCTAGCTCTGGCTGTACCACATCCGCAGCCCCTCACGCCGTGCCACATGGTGGTGTTGCCTCGGCGCCACGTCCGGGCGTTCTACGACCTGGATGTCGAGGAGCAGCGCGTCCTTTGGGAACTGGTCACCGAGATCCGCAACCGGATCTCCGCGGTGCTCCTGGTGAAGGGCTTTGCCGTGGGCTTTGTCGATGGCACCCCCGCCAGCGATACACACGCTTACGTGCAGGTGATTCCACGAACCGGCGATGACGGGATCGAGTTGCCGCCCGACGTCGAGTGGGTCCGGGACGCGCTCTAACGCCCCGCATTGCCGCCGGCCGTACGGTGAGCCGGAATGACAGGAGTGTCTCAGCCGAACGGTCCGGCCGGCCAGGATTCGCGCCTGTTGCTGGACGTCCGAAATCTGGAAATCGATCTGGCGGCGCACGGGCGCGTGGCCCCAATCCTTTCCGGCGTGTCTTTCACCATCGCCCGGGGATCCATCACCGGGCTGTTCGGCGAATCCGGATGCGGCAAAACCACCCTCGCACAGTCCCTCTTCCGGCTGCTTCCGCCGCGGTTCCGGGTGCGCGGTTCGGTCCGTCTGGCCGGACGCGAATTGTTGTCCCTCGCGGAGAGGCCGCTGGAAGCCGTGCGGGGCGCTTCCATGGCTCTGGTCTTTCAAGATCCCTTGCTCGCCCTGAACCCGCTCCTGCGCGCCGGAGACCAGGTGGCCGAAGTCCTGCGCGCGCACCGCCGCCCGAGCACCGCCGCCGATGTCGCGGCGCTCCTCGAATTGGCCGGATTGGGCCCGGCGGCTCTCCGGATTGCCCGCGCCTGGCCGCACCAGTTGAGCGGCGGTGAGCGGCAGCGCGTCGCCATCGCCCAGGCGCTGGCCTGTCATCCCCCGCTGATCGTGGCCGACGAGCCGTTCAGCGCCCTCGACACGACCCTGGTGGCCGCCCTCACCGCGCTCTTCCGCCGCCTGCGCGACGAGTTGGGCGCCTCGTTCCTGCTCATCAGCCATAGCCCCGGAGTGCTGGCCCGCACCGCCGACCAGGTGCTCGTAATGGAGCGCGGCCGGATTGTCGAAAGCGGCCCTCCCCGCCAGGTGTTCCACCACCCCGCCCATCCCTATACCGCCGCCCTTCTGCGGGATGTGCCACGCCTCCCTCTTCCGGGCGAAGGACCCCCGCATGCCGCCTGACGCATTCCCCGGTGCGGCATGCTTTAGCGTGTCCGCAAACCACCCGCATCCCACCTCGCCCTCGCCCATCTCACCCTCCGGCCGCGAGTCCACCTCCCATGCCTCCTGATCCATTCCTCCGCGTGGAGCGGGTTTCCAAGCGTCATGTGCCCCGCGGTTTCCAGCGCCGCCCGATTGCCCCGGACGCCCCGCCGGCCCTGCACGAGGTCTCCTTTGATCTGGCCCGCGGCCGGCTGCTGGGCCTGGTGGGAGCGTCGGGCGCCGGCAAATCCACGCTGGCCCGCGCGCTGGCGTTGGTCGAGCCTCCCGATTCCGGCGCCATCTTTTTCGAAGGATGCAACCTGTGGGCCGCCCGACCCGAAGAGCGTGCACGCCTGCGCGCTCGCATCCAACTCATCCCGCAGCAGCCCGCCGCCAGCCTCAACCCTCGCCTCACCGCCGCCCGGGTCG
>JASHSS010000301.1 GCA_030038565.1 Bryobacteraceae bacterium | reverse complement strand
TGCGCTATGGCGTGCGCATGTTGCGGCACGCGCCCGGGTTCACGGCGGTGGCGCTGATCTCTCTCACCTTGGGAATCGGCATCGCCACAGCGGCTTTCAGCGAGATGAACGGCTTCATCATGCGCGATGTGCCGGCGGTGCGCGATCCCGGCGGGCTGGTGCTGTTTAAGTCGCCGGTGGCCTACCCCGATTACCAGCGTTACCGCGACCGGACGGACCTCTTCGCCACTACCATGGCCTACATGGGAGGGGTGCCCCTGGGGGTCTCGCTGGGCGGACACAGCGAGCGGGTTTGGGGTCACCTGGTGACGGCTTCGTATTTTTCCACCCTGGAGGTCCACCCGGCCCTGGGCCATTGGTTCTCCGCCGCCCAGGAGCAGCCCGGGCACGCGCCCGAGGTGGCCGTAAGCTATCGCTTCTGGCGCAATTACCTGGGGTTCGACCCGGCCATCATCGGCAAGGTGCTGCGCGTCAACGGCCAGCCCTGCACGGTAGCGGCGGTTGCCCCGGAGGAGTTCCAAGGCGCATCGCCTCTCGGATACCCGGCCGATTTGTGGCTGCCGCTCGGGGTGGGCGGCGGCCTGGTTCCGGAATTGGCCGGCGATGTGCTGGAGCGCCACGATCGCGCCGTCTTCCTGGTGCTTGGGCGGCTGAAGCCGGGCGTCCGCGAGGGGCAGGCGGAAGCGGCCCTGGATGCCATGGCGCGCCAGATCGAGCGGGAACAGGGCGACCCGAATCGCGACCAGCCGGGACGCCGCATGCAGTTGCACCCGGGCGGCAAAATGGTGCCGCTGAAAAAAGAAGATCTGCCGGCGATCGCGGGCTTCTTCGCGGTGCTGGGCGGTGTGGTGCTGCTGATTGCCAGTTCCAATGTGGCCAACATGATGATGGCGCGGGCGGCCGACCGGCGCCGCGAAATCTCGGTGCGGTTGGCGCTGGGCGCCGGACGCGCGCGGCTCATCCGCCAGTTGCTCACGGAAAGCCTGCTGCTGGCGGCCGCTTCGGGCGCGGCGGGGTACGCGTTCGCATGGGTAGTGATGCACCTGGCCTCGCAGGAGCCGATACCCTTCGCCGTGCCTCCGGTCATGAACCTGGAACCGGATTGGCGGGTCATTCTGTTCACCCTGGTTCTGACGGGCATCACGGCCCTGGGCTGCGGCCTGATTCCCGCCCTGCAAACCACCCGCCCCGATCTGACCACGGCTCTCAAAGAGGGCGGCAACCTGCAACTGCGCCGCTTCCGGCGCCTGAGCCTGCGCAACGGCCTGGTGGTTTCGCAAGTGGCCGGCTCGCTAGCGTTGCTGCTGATCACCGGGTTCCTGGTGATCGGCCACCAGCGCATGATGGGCGGCGAAATCGGGTTCGACCCGGCGCACCTCTACCTGCTCTCGCTCGATCCCGTCCGCGATGGTTACACGCCGGCGCGGGCGGGCGATTTCTTCCCCAAACTACTCGACCGGGTGGAGGGCCTCCCCCCGGTGGCCGCCGCGGCGCTGGCCGATTCGGTGCCCATGGAGATGATCGGCAGGCCCCGTATCACGTTCGCGGTGGAGGGTCCCGGAGGCGCCAAAACCGTGTATCGCGGCGTCCGGTTCGACGTCGGGCGGGGCTTTTTCGAGACCATCGGCATTCCCATCCTGCGGGGCCGAGGCTTGGGCCAGGAAGATGAGAAGGAAGGCGTCACTGGGGCGGTGGTGAGCGAGAATACCGCGCGGCAGTGCTGGCCGGGCCAGGATCCGCTGGGCCGCCGCATCGAAATCGGCGCCGCGGATATGCCTGTGGGTTTCGCTTTCAGCGGCGCCGGCTCTTCGGTCGGCGGCCCGCAGCTCACCGGCCATGTGCAGATTTTCCAGGTGGTGGGGGTGGCGCGCAATATTCGCGACGGCCTCAGCATGGTGGCCACCGACGCGCCGCCCGAGATCTTCGTGCCGCTGCGCCCCTCCGATTACGCCCGGCCCACGCTCCGCGGCTTGGGCCTGCTGATGCGGGCGAAGCCGGGGTCGGATGTGATCTCGGCGGCGGGCCGTGAGATCGAGGCCATCGACAATAGCATCAAGCCCTTCAACCCGCGAAGCATGGCGGAGCAGATCGAGACCATCCTTTTCCCCGTGCGCGTGGCGCTCTACACCTACGGGGTGATCGGCATCTGCGGCTTGATTCTGGCTTCGGTCGGCCTGGCGGGAGTGACGGCTTACTCCGTGACCCAGCGGCGGCGCGAGATCGGCATCCGCGTGGCGCTCGGCGCGCGCGGCGCCGATGTGCTGCGCCTGGTGATGATGGAAGGCCTGCTGCTGATCGCCGTCGGCTCGGCCACCGGGCTGCTGCTGGCGCGGGCCGGCATCCGGGCCCTGGCCTCGGCGCTGAATATGATCGCGCGCACCTCCGGCAACAGTACCAACGATCCCACCCTGTTGGTGGGCGCGCCGTTGCTGCTGGCGATCCTGGCATTAGGGGCGTGCTATGTGCCGGCGCGCCGGGCCACGGTGGTCGATCCGGCGGTGACGCTGCGGGAGGAATGAGGGAACCGCGGGAAATTGAGGCGGGCCGCGGAAGGGCCCGCCTGCGCACGGTTGATTCGAACCGGTAACCTATCCCACCGCCGAGGCAACCGCATCCACCAGGTCTTTGATGGCGCTGATGTTCTCCCCGAGGCTCATTCCCTCCGAGGCGATGGTGCCCAACTTCAGACCCGCGAGCTTCTGCAGAATGGTCTGATCGTCGAACTTCAGACCCAGCCCTTCCATGGTGGCTTGAGATTCGTTCAGGAATTTCTGGGCATCTTCGAGGGCTTGGGCCATCCGGGTGGATTTGGCCCGGACCTGCATGCACTGCGCGCCGATTTTGACCCCGTCCTTCAAGGTGGTGGCCTTTTTCATGGCCTGAAAGAGTTTGTCCCCCTGCGATCCGACTTTGTCCACGGACTGGCGCATTTTGACCGTGTGGTTACGGTAGGCTTCGCGGGCCTTCCCGGCATCGTTGACTTTGGCCGTGATTCCCTTAACGACGAAATCGCTGATCGAGGCGGCGATGGTCTGGGCACTTCTGCCCTTGGAGATTTCCTGGCCTGCGGTGGCGATCTTCCCGGCGAGGGTGGTGATGGCTCCCGGCCATTTCAAATCTCCGGGGCTGTCCAACCCCTGGCGTTTGGCCGCCTGCATGATGACGGTTTCGCGGAGCGCGATATAGGCATTGATCCCGTCGATCACGTCCTGCCTGAGTTTCTCCTCACCCTTAAGCTGCTGCTTGATCTCCAATCCGATCTTGATCAGTTCCTTGGTCAGGGAGTACCAGGCATGCACGTCGGCTCCGTGGCTGGCGCCGATCCGCACCACGCTGGTGGCCACCTTGACGCCCGAGAAGACGAAGGTGACGACGGTCTTGACGTGCGCTTCGGTGAGCAGTTTGTCGCCCTGGGCTTCTTTCTTCTTGGCTTCCGCGATGGCCTGAACCGCCGCGGTTTCGGCGTTGTGGAGCGCGCCCTGGATCGCCAGGGTAGCCTCCTTGGCCACCTTCTCCGCCTCTTCGGTATCCCCGGCCATCTTGTACTTTTCGATCTTCTTGTTGAGCCGGTCGCATTCCACCGTGATGATCTTTTCGTACTCGTCGAGTTTATCCCGGCCGACCTTCTCAAGCCGGTCCATCTTGGTTTTCGGTACTTCCGCCTTGCCCTCGATTTCGATGACGATATTGACGCGAATCGGAGGGATGTCGAGGTTCGCAAACTCCTTACGCCTCCGAATCAAGTCAACGATATAAAACTTTCTCGTACTGGTCATGGTCTCCTCTTTTTTGGAATGAACTCGCCGGTGACGGCGCGTCTCCGGCGGGCGCAGACACTTGAAGAGTATACGGGAAGGCAATGGAGAAAGACCAGTCCTCTGCCGTTATGGAACCTGCGTGTGAAACCGCGTCCCGCGATCATTGCAGATGTCGCCGGATCAGCGGCAGGGTGGGTCCGTGTACCTGCCGGCGATTCTGGCGGAGTCGGTGGATGCAGCCCGGATGCATGGCGCGCCTACTCGCAGCGCAGCGCCTCCACCGGGTCCAGCCGTGCGGCGCGGCGGGCGGGAAGATAACAGGCAGCTACACCGCTGGCGACCAGCACCAGCGCGGCGGCGGCGAAACTGGCCGGGTCCAGGGCCGAGACGCCCCACAATTGGCTGGCCAGAAGCCGCGTCAACGCCAGGCTGGCGAGCGTGCCCAGGGCTACGCCCGCCAGGACAAGCCGCAACCCGCTCGCCAGCACCGTGCCGAATACTCCCGCCGGCTCTGCGCCCAGCGCCATGCGAATGCCGATTTCGCGCGTGCGAAGCGAGGTCTGATAGGCCATCACCCCGAATATCCCGGTGGCCGCCAGCAGCAGGCCGATGGCGGCAAATCCGCCGATGGAAAACAGAGCCAAGCGTGGCTGCGCGTACGCGCTTTCGTCGAGAGCCTGCTCCACCGTGCCCACGTTTGTCAGCATCGCCGAAGGATCGATCGCCCACAGGCGGCGCCGGATGGTTTCCACCATCCCCAGAGGCGGCCGAGCGGTCTTCAGTACGATTCCCACGGGCATGCCGAACGGAACGTACACCTGTGGCGCCACCGGCTCACGGACCCCGGCATTGCGCGCATCCGCGACCACTCCGATCACCTCAAGCTCGGGTTCCTCGGGCGGAGAGGGGGGAGGCTGGCCCCGCAGAACCGGCCGCTCGGGATGCGCCAGGCTGCCGCCTCCGAGATGCAGAACGATGCGGCGCCCGATGGGGTCGCGTCCGCCCAGGTACGCGCGGGCAAAGGACTGGTTGACGATCGCCACAGGGCGGCTGGAACCCATATCGGCGGCGGAAAAGCCGCGGCCTTCGCGCAGCGGCCGGCGCATGGTCTGGAAGTAGGTTTCATTGCACAAAGTGCGCAAGGCGCTCCAGCGTTCCGGATGGACGGCGCCGGCTACGTCGATATCGACCGAAGGGCCGCCGCCGGAAAGGCCTGGATTCTCCACCGTAATGGCCGCGGACTGCACCCCCGGCGCCTGGCGAATGGCGTCCAGCACCTGGCGCGAAAAGGCCTCCCGCTGCGCGTCGCTGTAGCTGCGCGGGAGGGCCAGGCGGGCGCGCAGCAGGTTGGCCGGATCGAAGCCCAATTCCACGTGGGTAAGGGCGAAGAAGGTGCGAACCATCAATCCGGCGCCCGTCAGCAACGCCACCGAGAGGGCGGCTTCGGCGACCACCAGCGCAGCGCGCAGACGTGCCGATCGCGGTGCGGAGACCGCCCGCGGCACCAGTTGCGAGCGGGCGGCGGCCAGCGCGGGAGCCAGGCCGCAGAGCAGCGTAGTGGCGGCGGTGACCGCGAGAGCGAACCCCACCGCGCGCCAGTCCAGCCCGAAGACCGCTTCGGCGGGAACCACGTCCGGCGGCAGCAGCTTGCGCAGGCCGATCAGCGCGAAAGACGCCAGCAGGCAGCCAGGCAGCGCCGCGCCGACGGCCAGCAGGGCGCTCTCCACCAGAAGCTGGCGCACGATGCGCGTACGCGTGGCCCCCGCCGCCGCGCGGATGGCAATTTCCCGCTCACGCGCACCGGCCCGCGCCAGCAGCAGATTGGCGGCATTGCTGGCGGCGATCAGCAGCAACATCCCCACCGCCGCGAAAAGGCTGTAGAGCAGCGGGCGCAGGCCGCCCACGGCCGCATCAGTCAGCGTCCGCAGGGAAACCGTGAAGCGCGGGTCGGGGTAGTCCTGGGGATAGCGGCGCGCGAACTG
>JASHSS010000300.1 GCA_030038565.1 Bryobacteraceae bacterium | reverse complement strand
TCGCGGCCATCCGAGGCGACCGTCACCGAGCATTGCTGTTTTTCCAAAAGGTGTACCGCCAGGCGTTGATTGACCAGATTGTCTTCCGCCAGCAAAATCTTCCAGGAGCGCCGCGGAGCGCCTGGCTGGCAGGTGGGGGTTTCGTGGTTCTCCTCGCCTCCCTCGGGGGTAAGGGCCTTGACCAGGGCCCGGCAGAGGTCCGACGGAAGGATCGGCTTGACCATTTGGCTGGCCATTTCCTGGGAGGCAAGCGCATCGCCGCGATGTCCGGCCGGCCCAGCCATTACTACCACCGCTGAACCAGCGTCCAACCTGCCCAGAATCCAGCAGGTCGCCGCCGTACCCCCCACGGGTGGCGTTTCGGCATCTAGCAGCACCAGGGAAAACGGCCGCCCGGCCGCGCGCGCCTGCGCGATCGCGGTGAGCGCCCGCTTGACGCCGTCGGATTCTACCACCCGCATACCCCAGTCCACTAAAAGTCCCCGCAGAACCTCCCGCAGGGTGCGGTTCTGCTCCACCAGCAGGATTGGAACCTCCGCCAGCGATTCAACATGGCATGTGGGCGCACCCGGCGCCGGCAGTCCGACCCGCGCGGTAACGTGGAAGGTGCTGCCGGCTCCGGGCTGGCTTTCTACCCAAATCTCGCCTCCCATCATCCGCACCAACTTGGTGCAGATCGCCAGGCCCAGGCCTGTGCCGCCGCTCGGCCGGTCCGCCGCGCCGTACACCTGTTCGAACGGCTCGAAGATACGCTGCTGCTGATCTTGGGCGATGCCAATGCCGGTGTCGCGGACCGCCAGGTGCAGCAGGCCCGCGCCATCCGGGCCTGCCTCTACCCCGGCTTCGACCACGATCTCTCCTTTCGCCGTGAACTTGATGGCATTGCCCACCAGGTTGAAGAGAACCTGGCGCAGCCGCACGGGATCGGAGACGATCCGTTCCGGAGTCCCCGGCCGCACGTCGCAGATCAACTCCAGGCCCTTCTGGTGCGCCCGCGGGGCCAGGGCCTTCAACGGCTCCCGCAGACCGGAACTCAGACTGAATTCCACCTGGTTCAGGTCCAGCTTACCCGCCTGGATTTTCGAAAAATCCAGTATGTCGTTGATGATCGTCAGCAGCGCCTCGGCGGAACTCCCCGCGGTTTCCAGGTAATCGCGCTGCTCCGCGCTGAGCTGCGTTTCGAGCGCCAGGTCGATCATCCCGATGACCCCGCTCATGGGCGTGCGGATCTCATGGCTCATGTTGGCCAGGAACTCGCTCTTGGCCCGGCTGGCGGATTCGGCCGCCTCCTTGGCGCTCTGCAACTCGGCCATCGCCCGCTTGCGGTCGTCGATGTCCCGGACGTTGACGACGATCGAACGGACCTCGGGCTGATCGAGCAGATTGCGGATCGTGAACTCAACCCAGCGGCAGGTCTCGTCCTTCATCAGGCACTGGGCCTCACCAGTGAAAATGCGGTTGGGATTCTCCAGCAACTGCGGCAGCATTCTTTGAAGGCCGTCCCGGTGATCGGGGTGCGCGAACTCGGAAAGGCGCCGCCCTACGTATTCCGCCTTCGACCGAAACGAAGACGAGCCGGCGTAGCGAACCGTTCCATCGCGATCCAGCAGGAAAACGCCATCCAGGCCGTTCTCCACCAGCGTCCGGAAGCGCGCCTCGCTGGCGCGTAACATTTCCTCAGCGGCCCTTCGCTGGCGGATGTCCTCGACGTGGGTGATGAAGTGCGAAGGACGTCCCCGGCCATCTCCTACGGCGGAGATCTTAATCCGGACCCAAATCAGCTCGCCGCTTTTGTGGACATAACGCTTCTCGAATTCCGCCGAGGTCAGGTTGCCTTCCAGAAAACCTCGCAGCGCTTCTTTGCAGCTTTGGATGTCTTCCGGATAGGTGAGATTCTGCCAGGCTCCATCCAGCAACTCCCGCTCGGAATATCCCAGCAACTGGCAGAGGGCGGCGTTGACCAGGAGGAAGCGGCCATCGCGAGCGGTCAGGCACATGCCGTAAGGAGCGTGTTCAAAGGCGGATCGAAATCGCTCTTCGCTCTCACAGAGCGAAGCCTCGGTCCGCAGGCGCTCGGTGATGTCCTGGGCGACGATCAGGGCCGCGGGCCGCCCATTCCACTCCAGATGGTGGCTGGAGACTTCGACATCCACCACCTGCCCGTCCTTAAGCTTGTGCCGCCAGGTCCCCGCTTGCCTGAATATCGGGCTCTTCTCGGCCAGGTGCTTTTCCAGGCGTGGGACGTCCTCCGCGGGGCGGATATCGGTAATGCGCAGGGCCAGAAATTCGTCCCGCGAGTACCCATAGAATGTGACCGCCGCATCGTTGACTTCGAGAAACCGCAGGGTCTCACGATCGTACACAAACATGGGCAGCGGGTTGGCCTCGAACAGCAATCGGGACCGGGTTTCGGTCTCGCCGGGCGATTCCCCGGCCGGCGGGCTCGCGCCGGCCTCATCGGGCGTGGCCAGTTCCGTGATCATCCGACCGGCCTCGGCCATCCCTTTTCGCCGGACGTACCATCCGTCACTCCCTCCTGGACGGCGATCGGGCTCGTGATAGGAAAAGACACTGGAGTTCCTCGAATCGGCAAATCTGCCCTGCGGCAGTGAGGAGTCGCGGCGCGACTCCTCCGTGGGGTCGGGCGACGGCCGCCCCCACGTTCTACTTATCGGCGGAAACCGGCGTTCCCTTTAGGGGACCGCTCTATTACCGCAGGTATTGCCCGACGTTGTCCTTGGTTACCAGTTGAAACGGGATCAGGGTCTGCTTTTCGTACGGCTCGCGGCGAATGATTTTCACGGCCGTCTCCACCGCCGCCCCGCCCTGGCCTTTGGCGTCCTGGAAAACCGTGGCATCCAGCCTCCCGTCGCGGACCGCCGCCAGCGCGTCGGCAATCGCATCCACCCCTACCACCACCACATGGGCCTTCCGGTTGGCCTGCTCCAAGGCCATCAGCGCGCCCATGGCCATTTCGTCGTTCTGCGCGAAAACCGCGTTGATGCGGTCCCCGTAAGACTGAATCCAGTTCTCCATCAGGCCCATCGCCTTGGCGCGGTCCCAATCGGCTGCCTGCTGGGCCAGCAGTTTCAAATCGGGAGTTTTGGACAGCACTTCCAGCGCACCCTGACTGCGCTTGATCTCGGCCGCCTGGCCCATGTAGCCGTGCATCATCAGCAGATTCCCGCGCCCGCCCAGCCGCTTAGCGATGTACTCCACGGCGATGCGGCCGGCGTCTTCATCCCGCGAGCCGACAAACGCCGTGGGCGCCGACTTGGTCTCGGAGTTCACGTTGACCACCGGAATTCCTGCCGCCAGCGCCTTGTCCACCGCCGGCGCGCTGGCTTCCACTTCGCAGGGGTTCAGAATGATGGCATCCACCTTCTGCGCCACGAACGATTCCACCTGCTCCACCTGCCGGTCGGCGCTGCGCTGGGCGTCGTTGACGATCAGCCGCACGCCCAGTTGCCGGGCCTTGTCGTCCATGGCCTGGTTCAGCATGACGATGAATTCATTCGACAGGTTGAGGAGCGAAACTTCGATCACGGGCTGCCTGGCGCCGCCCCCGCCAACCGCGACGGCTCCGGCGCCTCCCCCGCTGGAGCACCCCGCCGCAAACGCCGCGATTACGGCTGTGGCGATCAGAACGCCCGTCCTAACGGTCACGATGTTGACTCCTGTCCAGCCAGACTGCGCCCACAATAATGACTCCTTTGACCACCTGCTGGTAATACGAGGATACATTCAGCAGATCGAGCCCGTTGTTGAGTACCCCGATCAACAGCGCGCCCAGCACCGTTCCGCCCACGCCGCCCACGCCGCCGTTCAAGCTGGTTCCCCCGATCACCACCGCCGCGATGGCATCCAGTTCATAACCGACGCCCGCGTTCGGCTGCCCCGTGGTAATGCGCGCGGCCAGCACCACCCCCGCCAGTCCCGCGAGCGCGCCGCACAGCGTGTAGGCCATCATCTTCACCCGCCCCACCTTCACCCCCGAGGCGCGCGCGGCGTTTTCATTTCCGCCCACGGCGTACAGATGCCGCCCGGCGCGCAGGTTGCGCAGGAAGAGGTGCGAAAGCAGGGCGACGCCGAAAAAGATCAGGATCGGGATGGGCACCCCCGCCAGGTCCCCGCCGCCGATTCGTGTGAAGGCCGCCGAGAGGTTCGAAACCGGCCGCCCTCCGCTCGCCAGCAGGGCCAAGCCGCGCGCGGCGGTCATCATCCCCAGGGTCACAATGAACGGCGCCACGCGGCCCCGCGTCACGATCCAGCCGTTCACCGCTCCGCAAGCCGCACCCGCCAGGATTCCCAGGCACACCGGCGCCAGCACCACCCATTCGCCCGGATGCGCGAAGCGCGCGGCGATCACGCCGGTGAACGCCACCAGGGATCCCAGCGAGAGATCCACTCCGCCGGTCAGCAGGACATACGTCACCCCCACGGCCAGAATGCCGTTGATGGAGATCTGCCGGAGAACGTTCACCAGGTTGCCGAGCGTGAGGAAGTTGGGCCGCGCCGCCGCCAGCGCCGCCATCAGCAGCACCAGAGCAAGGGCCAAGCCGAGTTGTGCCGGCCAGGGCTTCTTGGTGGCGGTCATGAGGGGCTCTTCATTCCGGCATGGCTCGCCGCAGAATCTCCTCAGGGGAAGTCTCCTGAGGACGCACCTCGCCCACCATCGAACCCTCCCGCATAATCAGAATGCGATCGCTGAGAGCCAGAATCTCGTTCATCTCGGAAGATATTAGCAGGATCGCCTTGCCGTCGCGCGCCAATTCCTGGATCAGGGCATAGATATCGGCTTTGGCGGCGACATCGATGCCGCGGGTCGGCTCGTCCAGAATCAGGATTTCCGGCTCGCCCAGCAGGGCCCTCGCAATCACCACTTTCTGCTGGTTCCCCCCGCTCAGATTGCGCATCGGCTGTTGGGGTCCCGCGGCGCGCACCGCGAACCGGCGGATCTGCTCTTCGGCGATGCGCTCCTCGGCCGCCCGGCGCACCAGCGGAGAATTTCGCAGGCTCGAAAGGGTCAGGTTCTCCCGAATCGAAAGTTGTGGGACGAAACCGTATTTCTGCCGATCCTCGGTGACCATAGCGATGCCCGCCCGGAGCGCGTCCCCGGGGCTTTGGATGCGGACCGGCTTGCCCGCCACCAGGATCTGGCCGCTGGCCGCGGGGGCCAGACCGTAGATGGCTGCCGCCACATCCGAACGCCCGGCGCCGATCAGCCCCGCGAATCCCAGAATTTCGCCCCGCCGCAGCGTGAAACTGATGTCGTGGAAGCGCCCCGGCCGGGATAATCGTCGCGCTTCCAGCACCACCTCGTGCGAGCCGGATCGGACCTTGGCCCCGGACACCGCCAGCGGCCGGCCGACCATCAGCGCTACCAGGCGATCCTCATCCAGTTCGGCGGCTGGCCGTGTGGCCACGTGGCAGCCATCGCGCAGGACCGTGATGGTATCGGCCAGCCGGAAAATCTCCGGCATCCGGTGGGACACGTAGATGATGGACACCCCGCGGCGCTTCAAATCCAGGATGAGCGCGAACAGCAGTTCGGATTCGCGTTCCGAGAGCGACGAGGTGGGTTCGTCCATGATGATCAAATCGGCCTGGCGGGCCAGCGCGCGGGCGATCTCCACGGACTGCTGTTCGGCGAAGCTCAGGTCGCCGAGCCGCCGGGCGGGATCGACCGTCACTCCCAGGCGCGCCAGCAGTTCGCGCGCCTCGCGGCGCATGGCGTCGCGGTCGAGCCAACCGGGGAACCAGCGGCCGGGCTCCTGGCCCATCGAGATGTTCTCGGCCACGCTGAGGTCCGGAAAGACCATCAGTTCCTGATGAATCATGGCAATCCGGCGGCCGTGGAACCGGACCGCGCCGCGATCGGCGCTCTCCAGCCCCGCGACAATGCGCATGAGGGTGGACTTTCCCGCTCCGTTCTCGCCTGTCAGCGCGTGGTTTTCCCCCCGCCGCACCACGAGGCTCGCGCCACCCAGAGCCTGGATGCCCCCGAAGAATTTCGAGACCCCATCGACCTCCAGCAGCATCCCGTCCGGGTAACCCATGCCTTAACGGGCCGCGGGCGCCGGGCAACCCAAACCGTGCCCCGCCCAGCGCGACGATTCTCCCACCTTGAGATTCGCCGCCAGCCGTATGGTGACGGTCTTATCCAGCCCTGCGACCTGCTCAATGCGGTCCAGCAGCAGATTGGCGGCCTGAGAGCCGATATCGTAGGCCGGCTGGACCACCGCCGTGATGGAGGGCGAAAAGATATCGTCCACCGTCAGTTCGTCGAAGGTGGCGAAGGCAATATCCCGCGGAGCGTCCAGCCCGCAGTCGCGAAGCGCCCGCAGAGCGCCCAGGGCGGTGGGCCCGTTGGTGCAGAATACCGCCTCGGGCCGCGACCCGGCGTCCGCCAGCTTTTCGCGGCACAGCGCCGCCACATCGGCGGTACGCAGGTTGCCTTGCCAGATGAGCTGCTCCTCCACCGGAATGCCGGCCCGTTCGAGCGCCTGCCGGTAGCCTTGCACCCTGCGCCGTTCGTTTTTGAGGGTCAGCGGTCCGGTTACCACCGCAATCCGCCGCAGCCCCATCGAAATCAGGTGCTCCACCCCCATGGCCGCCGCCTCGGCATCTTCCACCGAAACCGAATCTACCGCCACGCGGTCCGGAATCCGGTCCAGGCACACGATCGGAATGCCGGCGTCCAGGATGCGCGAGATCTGGCTGATGGGCGTGGTCCCGGCGGCCACTACCAGCAGGATTCCTTCCACGCGCTGCGAACGCAGCAGCGAGAGCAGGTCCTTCTGCCGCTCGCCATCGTCGTCCGAATTGACCGCGATCAGAAAGTAGCCCCGTTTCCGCGCGGCCGTTTCCGCCCCGCGAATGATTTGCGGGAAAAACGAGATCGTCATGTCGGGAACGATGATTCCCAGCGTGCGCGTCTTGCTGGTCTTGAGGCTCCGCGCCACGTGGTTCGGATGATAGTTGAGCTCCCGGATGGCGGCTTGCACCTTCAGGCGAAGTTCCTCGCTCACCGGAACCGAGCCGGTGATGACGTGCGACACCGTCCCCACCGACACGCCTGCAACTTCCGCGACTTTCTTGATGCTCGGCATACACCTGTCCTGCGGGCGTTCGGGTCCTTTGCGCTTCGACTTGCGAGTTCCGGTGGCGCAGCCTTGCAGCCTGCCTGGCTCTTCCGCAACCCGTTAGAAGTTCTTGATCCGGATGTTCCGCGCTTCGATTTTCATTCCCGCCCGCGTGACGTGCAACTGGATGCCGATCAGGCCATCCATCCTGCGGTTGGCCTTGTCGTCGTCGATCAGAACGCTCATCACGTGACCGTTAATCAATTGTATCAACGTGTTTCCGCGCGCTATCACCTCATAATCGTTCCAGCCGCCGCTCCTGATGAACTTCTTCAACTCGGCGTCCGCGCCCAGGGACCCCACCACGGCCGGTTTCTGGCCGTCGCCCACGTAGGCGAAGTTACCGCGGTCGGCCAGAAATCCTCGCCCGCGCTCCTCGTAAACCTGTCCGGTGTAGTTCTCGTCGGCGTCGATATCGGCCTGGTAGCCCTGCATCACCCACCGGGCCACGTCCGGCCGCTCGATGCTGCGGTATTGCACGCCGCTGTTGCCGCCCGCGCCGGTCAGGCGATATTGCAGCTTGAGATCGAAATCGGCCGGCTTGCCGCCTCGCCAGATGCAAAAGGTATTCTGCTTGGGCATGTGGCCGGGGCGCGTTTCCCCCACCATCATGCCGCCTTCCACACGCCAGAAATCCGGATCGCAATCCCAGCCTTTGAGCGACGATCCATCGAAAATGGCCTGGAAGCCCGCCTCTTCCATAGGCTGCTGCCCCGCCGTGACGCTGGCCGCGCGTTTCGCGCTCTGGGCGAAAAGTCCCACCGAAAGCACCGCCGCCGCAACTCCGCAAACCCAACCGGGCCAGGCCCCAGTCGCTCCCCCGAAGACGCGCCCGCCGCGCCCGATTCGCGAGACATTCGTGGGGCGGCCCTTTGGCCGGCCCTGGGCAGGCGAATCGCCTGCCCCACCGGGTGCGGGTTGCGGCTCCTTCTTTTGTGGGGCAGGCGATTCGCCTGCCCGCCAGCCCCGCCATTCAATTCTCATGGGCCCCTCCTCCGGCGCGCGCCGCTTCGGCGCTTCGCACCGCAACCCATTTCCGATGGGCGGCCGATTCCAGCACCGCATCGGTCACGTAGTCTGTCTGCAAAGCCTCCCGAAAGGTCGGCGACGCGCTCTCCCCCTTGGCCGCCGCGCTCAGAAAATCGGCCGCCTGGTGAATGAACGTGTGTTCGTAGCCGATCTGCAAACCCGGCACCCACCAGTGCTTCATGTAGGGATGGTCGCCATCGGTGATGTGAATGCTGCGCCATCCCCGCAGGCGGCCTTCATCGCCGTGATCGAAATACTGGAGCCGGTGCAAGTCGTGCAGGTCCCAGGCGAGCGAAGCGTGTTCGCCGTTGATTTCCAGCGTGTAGAGCGCCTTGTGGCCACGCGCGTAACGCGTGGCTTCAAAAGTCGCCAGCGAACCGTTCTGGAATCGCGCCAGGAAGGCGCTGGCATCGTCGATGCCGACCGGTTCCACCTGCCCGGTCAGATTGTGTTTGCGTTGCTTGATGAAGGTCTCGGTCATGGCCGAGACTTCCTCGATTCCGCCGTTCAGCCAGAGCGCCGTATCGATGCAGTGCGCCAGCAGGTCGCCGGTCACCCCGCTGCCGGCTACGTTCACATCCAGGCGCCAGAGGCCCTCCCCGCCCTGCGGCAGGTCGCTCGAAATGGTCCAGTCCTGCAGGAACTTGGCGCGGTAATGGAAAATCTTCCCCAGACGCCCCTGCCCGATGATTTCCCGCGCCATCGTCACCGCCGGAACGCGGCGGTAGTTGTACCAGACCATATTCGGCACCCCGGCCTCTTCCACCGCCTGGGTCATCCGCTCGGCTTCGGCGCCGTTGCGGCCCAGGGGCTTCTCGCACATCACCATCTTCCCGGCCCGCGCCGCGGCAATGGCGATTTCGGCGTGCGTGTCGTTGGGGCTGGCAATGTCGATCAGATCGATGTGGGGCGACTCCACCAGCCTGCGCCAGTCGGTTTCCACCGACCCATACCCCCACTTCGCGGCGAAAGATTCCGCCCGCGCGGTGTTGCGCGCGCAGACGGCCTTGAGCACCGGCTGATAAGGAATGTCGAAGAAATGGCTCACCTGCGAGAAGGCGTTCGAATGGGTGCGCCCCATGAACCCGTAGCCGACCATCCCGATATTGAGTTTCTGCACGTTTCTACCTCCCCGCGATGGTCGCGTTCTCCCATCCGTGCGCGTCGCGAACCGCGATCATCACCCGCAGGATGTCCTGCCATGTCTTGGGATCCATCATCACCGCGTTCGGAAACATGCAGCCATCCCAGCAGATGTGCTGGACGGCCTTGGTAGGCGAGCCGTCGTCGTCGCGCAGCCAGGCGCCCGC
>JASHSS010000299.1 GCA_030038565.1 Bryobacteraceae bacterium | reverse complement strand
GCGCAGGCTCGCGACGGGCTGTTCTTCGCGCGATTCGGCGAGGTGCATCGGCGCTATCAGACCCCTGGCTTCGCGATTGTATGCAGCGGAGTTTGGACGGCGATTCTGGTCCTGACGGGATCGTACGAGACGCTGTATTCCTACTCGATCCTGGCCGCGTGGATCTTCTATACGCTGACGGTGGCGGCCGTGTTCGTGTTGCGGCGCAAACTGCCGGACGGGCAGCGCCCTTATAAAATGTGGGCCTACCCGTACACGCTGTGGCTATTCGTGGCGGCTTCGGTCTGGTTTATGGCGGACGCCCTGGTGACGCAGCCACGGCCCTCTGCGATGGCTTTGGTGATCGTGGCCACTGGGCTAGTAACATACAGGATCTGGGTGCGTTAGGGGGCCGGCCGCATGATTCGCTTCCCTGAAGACGCGCCCGTCACACCGTGATGCGTGAGGCATTGGTGGGACAGGCCTTCAGCCTGTCCAGGGCAGGCTGAAGGCCCATAAACGCTAACTTAACGTCTGAACGGCTTGCCGGATCGGCCCGTGACGCGGGATCCTCTGGTGGGCATATCGGCGGAATGGGGACTACACAACCGGGTGACCGACGGAGATTAGATATGCTCCAACGCCAAAGCGTTAAGTCAGGCTCGCTACAGGGGATGTTCGACGAGAAGGGGCCGGTGAGGCGGGAACGACTTGCCGTAGGGCTTCGAGTGCCCGAAAGGCGCAAAGTCGGTGACCGAAAGTTGTTCGTGCGGCTCCATTCGCCGAAGCCGTTCCACGATCCAGTACACCTCTCCTTCCCACGCATCTGTTTGCGCCGTTAATGTCGGGCGGTAGGGTTTGGCTTTGTGCTTTTCGGGTTCAAGGCGGATGTATCTCGCGTGCCAAGTGGCCTTGCCCTCAAACGAACCTCCTGGGTGCGAAGCGTAGATGTACGCATCCACGGGCATTCCTGCCCGGCTTTGTTCCAGTTTGTTGAATAAGGGCCAGTCTCTGGTCCCAAATGAAATTTGCCCGGCAGGCGTGTCGGTCTCAAGAGCGGACTCCAAAATGTCAAGAGGCACCGGAGCGAGTAGCGCAATATGAGCGGCGGTTTCGCTGTCTCCCATGTTGATCACATATAACATGGATGCCGACTTGCTTTGGGAATCTCATCTGGACGTGTCAACGCGCAAGCCGTAGAAGTGTCTTCGCCTTCCATCTCTTCCAAAATCGTTACCATACGCCCTCGATGTCCTTAAGTCCCAAGTGTTCCGTAGGCTCAAATGAGATCAGGACGGTTAGGTTAGCGCTTATGGGCTGAAGGCCTGCCCCACCAAGCGGAAGAACTAAATCACGCGGTCGAAGACCTCGTGGGCAGGCCTGGGGGTGGCGCCTTTTCGGCGCGGGGCGGCATTCGGCGGCAAGCGGGCGCGACGAACGGCCGTCAACTGGCGGGTCGCGGAGAAACCGCGGCGAGGCATGCCTCCGCCCAGCAACCTTCCCCGCCGTAGAATGGTACGGTGCGCTGGCTGGACGTGCTGGTGATCGCGGTCTACATGGCCGCCCTGGTGCTGCTGGGCGTGCGCTTTGCGCGCCGCCAGACCTCCACCGAGCGCTACTTCGTCGCGCGGCGCTCGATCCCCGGATGGGCCGCCGGAATGTCTCTGCTGGCGACGCTGATCAGCAGCGTCACCTTCATCGCTTACCCCGGGTCGGCCTATGCCGGGGATTGGTCGAACCTGGTGCCGGGCCTGATGGTGCCCGCGGTGCTGGCGGTCTGCGCGTTGGTGGTGATCCCGTTCTATCGCCACGTGGTTTCGATGAGCGCTTACGAATATTTCGGGCGGAGGTTCGGGTATCGCGCGCGGGTCTATTCGACGATCGCCTACGCGCTGGGCCACTTTTCCAAGATGGGCTTTGTGTTCTACCTGCTGGCCCTCACGGTGAGCAGCATGACCGGCTGGAACACCGACCACGTGATTCTGCTGGTCGGGGCGATCACGGTTTGCTACACGCTGGCCGGCGGCATCGAAGCGGTCATCTGGGCCGACGTGGTGCAAGGGTTCGCGCTCTGGCTGGGCATCCTGATCTGCCTCGGCTACCTGCTCTTTCTGCCCGCGGGTGGGCCTTCGGCCATCTGGCAGGCAGCCTGGGAGAGCCACAAGATCTCGCTCGGCAGCACCGCCCCGGACCTTGCTAAACCGACCGTGCTGGTGCTGGCGCTGTACGGCTTCTTCTATTACCTGCAGCGCTACACCGCCGACCAGACGGTGGTGCAGCGGTATCTGGTGGCGCGCTCGGATGGCGCCGCCGTGCGCGGGATCGCCCTGGGATCGCTGCTGTGCGTGCCGGTTTGGACGCTCTTCATGCTCATCGGCACGCTCTCGTGGGCCTTCTACCGGGTCTCGGGCGAAAAACTGCCGACCTACGTGACCAAGGCGGACCAGGTTTTTCCGTACTTCATCACCTCGCACATCCCGCCCGGGCTGGCCGGCTTGTTCCTGGCGGCGCTGTTCGGAGCGGCCATGGCCAACCTTTCGAGCGACTTCAACAGCCTCTCGGCCATCGCGGTGGAGGATTACTACCGCATCTTTCGTCCGGCCTCGAGCGAACGGCGCCGCCTGGCGGTGGCCAAAGCCGCCGTGGCGTTCATCGGCACGCTATGCACGGCGGTGGCCACCGCCCTGGCCCACACTAACGGAACCGCGCTGTCGCTGTGGTACACCATCTCGGGGATCGTGGCGGGAGGGTTGGCGGGGCTATTTCTGCTGGCCTTCTTTTGCGGGCGCGCCGGTCCGGCGGCGGCGTGGAGCGGAATCCTGGCCAGCCTGGCATTCACCACCTGGGCCACGCTGACGCTGGACGGCGGCAAGCTTTGGAACCTGGGCCGCTTCAATTTCCCGCTGCACAATTACATGATCGGGGTGGTGGGACACGTGCTGGTGGTGGCGGGCGGCTACCTGGCCAGTTTCGTGTTTCCCAACCGCGACCCGGTTTCGCGCGGGTTGACGCTGTGGGGCTGGCTGGGGCGGCGCGAGGGAGCGGCGGTCGGCGAGCCGGAGCCTTCGCCCACCGCACCGGTTTAAGGGGTATATACTGGCGAGTTCGGTTTCCAAAGGAAATCCGGTTGACCGCCCGGTTATCTTGAGGAGCTTAGAGATCCATGTTCCGATCGGTTTTGTATCTTGCATTGGGCATCTTATGGGCTGTTCCGAGTAGGGCGCAGACGAACCTACAATCCTCGGACCTCGGGGGCAATCCGAGTACCGGGTCGGGCATCCTGCGGTTCGGAGAGATTTCTTCCACGGGCTGCACGTATGCGATAGAGATCTACGGGGGCGGCGAAATCACTTTCTACGTTGTGAATACCTGCACTGGCGGGGTGGAGAAGTTCAACGCGCCCTCTTTACGCTCGGCGAGTCAATCGGAACCGGCCGGAACTGCGCCGGCGGACGTTTTGCCGGCCACCACAGGCGGCGCCGCTACAACCATGGGGCAGGGATCGGAGGGCCTGACCACCGCAACCCTCGCCGATGGAACCCAGATGGTGGCATGGATAGCGGGCGGCAGCTTGAGCACGGGCGTTTTTACGGGCACCAGCAACACGGCTCAAATTACCGGCCAGTACCCTACCGGGCCCAACCCGCAGCACGTGATCGCGGGCGATTTCAATGGGGATGGCAACGTGGACCTGGCGGTCTGCAATTTCGGCAGCCTGGAAACGAATCTCGGCGGGAACATTGCGATCTTTCTGGGGAATGGCGCGGGATCGTTTACGGCGGGCGCCACCGTGAATGTGGACACGGCGTCGGCCATGTACGCCGCCGATTTCAACGGCGATGGCAAGCTGGATCTGGCAGTGGCCAACGCCAACGACAATACCATTTCGATTCTGCTGGGCAACGGCAATGGCACGTTCCAGGCGCCGGCGCCCTATGCCGTATCGGGATCGCCGCATTCGCTGGTAGCGGGGGACTTCAACGGCGATGGCGATCTGGATCTGGCGGTGGCCGATTATTCAGGCGGCGTCTCGATCCTCTTGGGAAACGGCGATGGGACCTTCCAGGCCGCCCAGGGATACTCCAGCGGGAATGGGAGGGCCACTTATATTGCGTGGATGGATCTGAATGGCGACGGGAAGCCGGATTTGATCGTCGCCAACCCGTTGTCCAATGCCATTGCTTTTCTGTTCGGGAATGGTAACGGCAGTTTTCAGCCGCCCACGGAATACGCCACCGGGGCGGATCCTCAATACTTTGCGCTGTTGTCCGGCAATGGACAGGTTTTGATTGCGACGATCGATGGCCTCTCGGGCAACGCCGCAATCATGCAGGTGTTGCCGAATGGCGTGGCCACGGCGCCGCCGATCTACGCCGTTCCCGAAATTGCCACGGGGGTGGCCGCCGCGGATTTGAACGGCGATGGCTTCCCCGATATGGTGGCCGCCGATCAGGCCATCTCGGTCCTGCTGCGCATTCCCGGGGCCGGCTTCAGCCCGGTGGTGAACTATCCGCTGCAGTCCGGTTCCGAGGCGGTTGGGGTTGCCATAGCCGATATCAATGGCGACGGCAAGAAAGACGTGGTGGCGGCCTCGATCACCAGCGGCCAGTCCGGCAGCGGAGGCACCCTGGACGTAGCGTTGAACAATGGCGACGGAACGCTGGGGACACAATCGAGTTATGCCTTGGGCGGGAATCCGGGTGGCTTGAACGGCAACACCACCGCCGGGCTGGCGATCGGCGATTTCAATGGGGACGGCAAGCCGGATGTAGCGGCCGGTTATCAGACTTCTGTCTCCGGCCCGGGCGGCATTTCGGTGCTGATCAACCAGGGCGGGGGAAGCCTGGCCGCGGCGGTGAATTACGAGGTAGCCGGCCTTCAGGTGTTCGGCACCATTGCGGGAGATTTTAACGGCGATGACCATCTGGACTTGGCCGCCGCCGCGGGCCCTTCGAATTCTACCGCTCCCGGGGACTTGGCGATCCTGATCGGTAAAGGGGACGGCACGTTCCAGGACGCCTTCCTCACTCAGGTAGGCTCGCCCGCTGGAACTCCCATTGCGCTGGCCGCCGGCGACGTGAACAATGACGGCAACCTGGACATCGTCGCCTCGTACCAGGACGCCAACCTGAACGACCACATCGTGGTGCTGCTGGGCAACGGCGATTTCACATTCCGCCAACTCACTCCATTCTCTACACCGGCGAGCGGACGAGTGGTAACGTTAGCCGACCTGAATGGCGACGGAAACCTCGACCTGGTGGTGGGGGATTGCTGCGGCCAGTCGGAATCGGTGTACCTGCTGGGAAACGGCGACGGCACCTTCCAGAGCGCACAGTACTTCAGTTCGGGCGGTTCGGTGGAAGCCGTGGCGGTGACGGATTGGAACTCGAACGGCGTCGCCGGCCTGGCGATTGCGCAGGAGGGTGAGACAGTGGAGGCGCTGGAGAGCATGCTGAATCCCAAGCTTTACAGCAGCCCTCCCACACTGAGCATCGCTAAGAGTCATACCGGCAACTTCACGCCCGGGCAGCAGGGCGCGACCTACACCATCACCGTTTCGAATGCCGCCAATGCGGCGCCGGTGGCGGGAACGGTGACGGTGACCGACACCGTGCCCTCCGGGTTGACGCTGGTCTCGATGACGGGGAATAACTGGACTTGCTCGGCCAACTCCTGCACCCGCAGCGACGCATTAACCGGAGGGTTCACTTACGACGCCATCACCGTGACGGTGAATGTAAGTGCTTCGGCCTCGTCGCCGCAGGTGAACATGGCGAGCGTTTCGGGCGGAGGGTCGGCCAGCGCCGCGGCCAGCGATTCCACAATTATCGGCAGCGGCAGTTCCTGCACGTACACCCTGATGCCGCCTCCGCCGATGAGTCCTGTCCCTTCGGGAGCGGGATCGGGTTCGGTCAGCGTGGCTACGAACACCGGATGCGCCTGGACAGCGTCCAGCGATTCGCCCTGGCTCACGATCACGGCGGGATCTTCGGGCTCCGGGAACGGGACGGTGGATTACTCGGTAGCCGCCAATACCGCCACAACGGCGCGCACCGGCACTCTTACGATTGCCGGGATAGCCTTCCCGGTGACCCAGTTGGCCCCCACTCTACTGACTGTGAGCAGCACTCACACGGGCGTCTTTGTGCAAGGCGAGACCGGTGTCTACACCGTTACGGTCACCGACATGGTGAATACGAGTCCGGCCTCCGGGACGGTCACGGTGACGGACAATCTGCCAACCGGATTGACCCTGGTCTCGATGTCGGGGACGGGCTGGACCTGCACGGCCAATAGCTGTAGCCAGAGCGGTACGCTCCAGCCGGGGATGAGCTATCCGGGTATTACCGTGACGGTGAACGTGGCGGCCAGCGCGCCATCGATGGTGACCAACCAGGTGACGGTGTCGGGCGCCGGTTCGCCTTCCGGCAGCGGCAGCGATGTAACCACCATCGTGGCGCCGACCTGCGCGTTCACCCTGGCGAGCCCCAGCGCGGCGCTAACCCAGAGCGGCACGGCTTCGAGCGGCGGCGTGCTGCCGGAAATGCCGGTGACGGTGGGGATCAGCGCAGCGGCGGGCGCCAGTTGCGCCGCGACTTATACGGCCAGTTCGACAGCGTCATGGCTAAGCGCCACGACGAACGCCGGCGGTTTCACTTACACGGCTCTGACCAACCCGCATCCCTCGTCGCGCTCGGCGACCCTCACCATCGCCAACCCGCTGGGCGGCAGCGCCACCTTCACGGTGACCGAAGCGGGCGATCCCGAGCCGCTGCTCTACCGGCAGGTGCGGGCGCTGTACCAATCGGTGCTGGGGCGCGACCCGGATTCGGGTGGCTTCACGTTCTGGACGGGGGTAGGTTCGGCGGGGCTGGGGCAGATGCTGGATTCGTTTCTGACGAGTCCGGAAGCCTTCAACAGCGACTTCGCGGTGATGGCGGCATACCAGGCGGCGACGGGGGCGGCGCCGACGTATGCGGAGTTTCTGGCGGCGGTAGCCAATGTGCGGGCGGGCACGAGCGCGGGCAATCTGCTGAGCTCGCTGATTGGGACGGGGTACACGGTGCAGAACCTGTACCAGAATCTGCTCGGGCGGACGCCGACGGCCGCGGAGGCGCAGAACGCGAATACGGTGGGGCTGGGACCGTGGTTCCAGACGCTGATCGCGTATCCCTCGAGCGTGACGCCGGTGACGGCGGCGAACAACGAGTTCATGAATACGGGGACCTTCGCCACGGCGCCGGACCACAGCAACGGGCTGTATGTCGCGATGCTGTACTACGTGATTCTGAATCGGGATTACGACCCGAGCGGCTACGCCTTCTGGGTGGGAGTGGCGAACACGGGCGGCGCGGGAATCCTGTTCCAGGGGCCGGCGGGGTACCCCACGCGGATCCAGATATTGGGACCCGGGACGCCCAACCAGGGCTTCGCGGGCAGCCCGGAGTTTCAGGGGCTGTACCAGTAGCTGGGAGCCTGGCCTTCGCCAGTTCGAAACAGGTTCAAGTTCCCCCTTGACTTCGGCCGGCCTGCGTCCTGTAATACGGGAGGCATCGCGCAGCGCGGTCCAAGAAGTGCGGTCGCGCCCGAAGACCCTGACGCGCGGGATCCGTACCATCCTTGAAGCCAAGGTCCATGGGCCAAGGACGGAACCGGGACCCACGAGAAACCAACAGAACGAAGAAGGATCTCCCCAAGTTCCGGCTTTGGTCGTGGCAGCGTCGTGGAACGGCGGAGCAGCCAAGGCCTGCACCGGCCCGTGGAGGCGGCCAAGACCGGGGTAAACAGCCGACAATCGTCGGCGCCGATCAAAAGGAGGTATTTCAGACATGACGACGATTCCCGTTGAATGTCAGGAGACTGTCAATCGTCTGGCGCGTCTCTTGAATTTGCTTGTCATCAGGCAAAGAGCCGCCGAAATCGCCCTTGCGGACCTGGGCATCACGGAAGCGCAGTGGAAGCAGGCCTATGCCAAAGCTCAAGGTATTGACGTTTGGGGGGCGATGATCTCGGGAGACAACCTCGATTCCCTGACCACGACCCTGGACATGCTTTTGCGGCGCTTGCTGCCTGCGGAAGCCGAGCACCCGGTTGAAGACGCCGCTCCGGCAGCCGTTTGAGTTGCCAGGTGTATTCGACGCCCGCCCAGAGGCGTCGTCGCGGCGGGATGGTAAGCTAACCTATCCGTCAACCTTCTGGCTCAAAATATCCAGCCGCCGCACACCCAGCTCAAAGAGGGCGATATGGCGCCGGGGCGGCGCCTTACTTCGCGCTAAGGCGGCGGCTTGGGCCGCGCATTCGATGGCTTTGAGGCGGTCGGGATGGGGCATGCCTCTGCGGCGCCGGCCGCTGGTTCGCCCCGGCGCTAGGAAACCGGCCGCGCCAGAGCCTCGGGTGCAATCAGCCACAACCTATTGCGGCTCCACATCGCGCCGGGAGTTGGTTATAGAATGGGGGCTAATGAAGCCCGTAAGCCTTGTCCTACTCGCGGCGCTGACGGCGCCGGCCGCGGCCGCCCAGGTCAAGATCACTCCGGGACCGGAGAAGATCTCGATTGAAATCAACGGCAAACCCTTCGGCGATTTCTACGTCGCCGGGAAGGACGTCACCAAGCCTTATCTCTGGCCCCTGCGCGCGGCTTCGGGGACTTACGTCACGCGCATGTGGCCCATGGAGACGGTGGCCGAGGAACAGAAGATGGTGGAGGAGAAGCTCATCAAGAACGACCACCAGCACCAGCGCGGCATGTGGTTCGCCCACGACAACGTGAACAAGCTGGACTTCTGGAACAACGAAGCCTCCTACACCACGCCCAACCGCGGCAAGATCGTGCTGAAAAAAGTGGACGACGTGAAGAGCGGCAAGGCCAAGGGATCGATTGCCGCCACGTTTGAATGGTCGGCCATGAACGGCGACGCGGCCCCGATCCTCACCGAATCGCGGGTGATGACGTTCTATGCCGATCCCAGGGACCGCATGTTCGACGTGGACATTACCCTCACGGCGGTGCAGCAGGTTACCTTCGGAGACGGCAAGGACGGGGCATTCGGCATTCGCATGCGGCCCATCCTGATTGAGGACAAGGGCGGCACCGGCCACATCTCCAACGCCGACGGACAGGTGGGCGAAAAGCAGCTTTGGGGCAAGCCTTCCAACTGGTGCGATTACTCGGGCGAGGTGAACGGGGAAAAGGTGGGGATTGCGATCCTCGACAACCCCGACAATCCGCGCCATCCGGTGCGCTGGCACGCGCGAGCGTACGGGCTGTTCGCGGCCAACCCGTTCGGGATGTCGGTGTTCACCAACGACAAGACGCAGAATGGCGCGATCTCGATTTCGCCGGGCCAGAGCCTGCGCTACCGGTACCGGGTGATTGTGCATGCGGGCGACGCGCAGAGCGCCGATATCGCGGGGTTCTGGGAAAAGTACGCCGGGGCGCGCCCGTAAGGCCGGCCTGAATCCCCCGCCTCCCTTCGGTTACACTCGAAGAGCATGGCCGCGAATGGGGTAGCGGGGATCAGCCCGGGCGAACTGGCGGAGCAGCGCGGGGTGCGCGACTGCCTGCAGTGGTTTACCCGCGAGAAGCAGTGGATTAACGAGACCCATCTGCAGCTCTGCCGCGTGCCGGCTCCCACCTTTCTGGAACAGGAGCGCGCGGGGTGGCTGCTGGAACAGCTTCGTTCGCTTGGCTGGAGCGCTTCCAAGGACCGCTCGGGCAACGTGGTAGCGGCCGATGGCGAAGGCCCCTACGTGGCGCTGACGGCGCACCTGGATACGGTGATCGCGCCGCGCAGCAAAGACGAGATCACGGTGGATCCGGACGGGCGCTTCCGGGGTCCCGGGGTGGCCGACAACGGCGCCGGACTGGCGGCCCTGCTGGCGGTGGCGCGCGCCTGGAAGAGCGGCCTGACGCTACCGGAGATGCCGCTGGGCCTGCTGCTGGTGGCCAACGTGGGAGAGGAGGGCGAGGGCAACCTGCTGGGGATGCGGCACCTTTGCAAGCAGTCGCCATTCGCCCGGAAAATCGAATCGTTCGTGGTGGTGGATGGGGCTAACACCGAGCACATCACCAGCCGGGCGCTGGGCAGCCGGCGTTTCGAGGTGGCCTTCACCGGCGCGGGCGGGCACAGTTGGAGCGACTACGGCGCGGGCAACCCGGTGCACGCGCTGTGCCGCGCGGTGGCGCTGTTCTCGGAAACCCGGCTGGAGGCCGGCCCGCCCAAATCGGCCATCAACGTGGGGCTGATCGAGGGTGGATCGAGCATCAACGCGATCGCCCAGGCAGCCCGCGCCAAGGTGGATATCCGCTCCGAATCCAATGAAAGGGTGGACGAGCTGGCGGAGGTGCTGCTGGCGGCGGTGGACCGCGCGCGGGATGTGGAAAACCAACGCGCCAGCGGGGGGAAGGTGGCCGCCAAGGTGAAAGAGATCGGGTCGCGGCCGGCCGCGGCGCTGCCCGACAATGCGCCCATTCTGCAGTACGTGCGGGCGGTGGACGCGCACCTGGGAATCCGCTCGCACCTGGACACCTCGTCCACGGATGCCAACATCCCGCTCTCGCTGGGGATTCCGGCCATCTCCATCGGCGGGGGCGGCGCGGGCGGCGGCGCCCATACCACCCAGGAATGGTTCCGGCCCGAGGGCCGCGACCTGGGGCTGAAGCGGATCCTGCTCACCCTGCTCCTGCTGATGCGGCACGCCAATTCAGCGGCCGGCGGGAGCGGGGCGTGAACCGCCGCTGGGCGGACCTGGCGCTCATCGGCAATACGGTCATCTGGGGAGCCACCTTCACGATGGTGAAGGACGCCATTCGAAGCGTCTCCCCGGTGCTGTTTCTGGCGCTGCGATTCTCGCTGGCCACCGCCGCGCTGGCGGTTTTCTTCCGGCTGCGAGCCGGAAAAGGCTGTGTGACTGGAGACCGGCCCAGGCGTCCCGTCAGCCGCTGGCGCGCTGGGGCTCTGACGGGGACCTTTCTTTTTTTCGGATATCTACTACAAACGCAGGGTCTGCGGTTCACCAGCGCGCCCAAGTCGGCTTTTGTGACCGGGCTGGCGTCCGTAATGGTACCTTTGCTGGGCGCGCTCGTCTATAAAACCAGACCCCAGTTTTCCGAAGTGGTGGGGGTATTGGTGGCCATTCCCGGCCTCGGCCTGATGACGCTCCAGGGCGCCGTCGGATCGATGAGCCGGGGCGATCTGCTGACGCTTTTGGGCGCTCTCGGATTCGCCGCGCACATTGTGGCGGTGGGCCACTTCTCCGAGCACATGAGCTTTGAATCCTTCTCGTTGATGCAGGTGGCATCCGCCGCCGTGCTGGCGCTGGTGATGTGCGGCTGGGTGGAACGGCCCCATGCCGAGTGGCGGCCCGCCGTGGTCTGCGTCATACTGGTTACAGGTTTCCTGGCGACGGCTCTGGCTTTTACAGTCCAGGCGTGGGCCCAGCAATTCACCACTTCAACGCGGACGGCCCTGATTTACATGCTGGAACCGGTGTTCGCCTGGATGACGTCGTACATTTTGGTGGGTGAGAACCTCACGGGGCGCGCCGCCGTGGGCGCGGTTCTCATCCTGGGCGGAGTATTGCTGGTGGAAATGAAACCGTTGTATCCGCGGCTACATCCATCAAAATAACAGGCGGGACGCAAGAGGTATGCCCGCCGAAGGCACGCGGAGGCGTGAAGAGATTCCAATGAGTACGTTCGATAAAATGCGCAAGCAGAAGTTGCTTTCCTTTACGTTGATGTTGTTGACGCTGTCGGCCGGGATCGTGATCGGCAGCTTCATCAACACCTACGGTGTGAAAGCCGCCCGCGACAACCCGCAGGCCCCCGGCGCCACGCCGCTGGTGATTCCCAACCCTGTGGAGTTGTCCAACACATTCAGCCAGATTGCCAAGCAGGTGGAACCGTCGGTAGTAAACATTTCAACCACCTACAATCCCAAGCCCGCGACCAGCTCGCGAAACCTCAGGCGCCGGCAGGCCAATCCGGACCAAGGGGACCAGGGCGGGGGCGACAATGGCGGCATGGAGGATTTCTTCAACCGGTTCTTCGGCGGCAATCCCTTCGGCAACAGCCCGGATATGCCCCAGATGGACCGGCGCGGCTCGGCCCTCGGGTCGGGTGTGGTGGTGGATAGGGCCGGCTATATCCTGACCAACAACCACGTGGTGGACAAGGCCGACCGGATCCAGGTGAAATTCATGGGCGATGAGACCCAATACGACGCCAAGGTGGTGGGCGTGGACGTGCCGACCGACCTGGCAGTGATTCGGGTGATGGGCAAGCACGACCTCTCCCCCGCGAAAATCGGCAATTCGGACGCCGTGCAGGTGGGCGACTGGGCCATGGCCATCGGGTCGCCGTTCGGCTTCCAGGCCACCGTAACCGCCGGCATCATCAGCGCCAAGGAGCGCGACGTTCCGGGCGAGACCACCGAATTTCAGCACTACCTGCAAACCGACGCGGCCATCAACCCCGGCAATTCAGGCGGCCCGCTGCTGAATATCCGCGGCGAAGTGATCGGCATCAACACGGCGATTGCCTCGCGTTCGGGCGGATATCAAGGTATTGGCTTCGCGATGCCGATTAACACGGCGGCGGAAGTCTACAACTCGATCATCAAGACCGGCAAGATGACCCGCGGCTCGATCGGCATCAGCTTCACCCCGTCGGATTCGCCGCAGGCCACCGCGCTGCTGAAGTCCTTCGGCGCGAACCAGGGCGTGTTCGTGCAGACCGTGGCGCCCGGCGGCCCGTCCGACAAGGCCGGCATCAAGAGCGGCGACGTAATTGTCGCTCTCAACGGCAAACCGGTGACGGACGGCAATCAACTGGTGGGAACAGTAACCGCGACCCCGGTCGGTTCGACCGTGGATGTCGGGGTGTTGCGGGATGGCAAACACGAGAATTTCAAGGTCGTGGTGGGCGATCTGGCGCAGATCTTCCCCGACCAGTTCGGCAACCCCAGCGATCAGAATCAGAGTCCCGAGGCTGCGACGGCAGCCACCTTCGGCATGGAGATCACGCCCCTGACTCAGCGCCAGCGCGAGACCATGGACCTGAAGGAGCAGGGCGGCATCCAGGTGACTTCGGTGGAACCCGATTCGTTCGCCGACGACCTGGGCTTGCAGGCCGGCGACATCATCATGTCGCTGAACCGGCAACCGGTCAATTCGACCGACGATTTGCAAAAGCTGAAGGCCAACCTGAAGCCCGGCGACGCGGTAGCCATGCGCATCCTGCGCCGGGAGCACCGCAATAGCGGCGATTGGATTTCCAGCTACGTGGCGGGCACGGTGCCCAGCCGGTAATCGGATTCCGCGCTTCAACTTTCGCTGTGATGGCGGCCGGGAGGGTTTCCCCGGCCGCTATTTTTTTTGGGGGCTCGGACCGGCTGGACCGCGGGCCGTCCAATCTTACTCCCGCGGCGGCACTTCCTCCCGGTAGCGGCGTCTAACCTGGTGTTCATACTCGGAGCTAGACCGGCCGTGGAAACCCTTCTAACAGATCTGAAACACTCCTTGCGTACGTTTCGGCACAGCCCCGGCTTCACGGTGGCCGCGGTGGCGGCGCTGGCGCTGGGCATCGGGACCAACACGGCCATCTTCTCGGTGGTGAATTCGGTGCTGCTGAAGCCGGCGCCGTTCCCGGAACCAGACCGTATCGTGCTGTTCGAAAACACCTCGCCGGGCGGAGCGGGAACGGGGGCCTCGCCAGCCAAATTCCAGCACTGGCGCTCGCAGGATAGCGTGGTCCAGGACGTGGCCGCGTTCCGCACTGGGGTGGTCAACCTGACGGGCGGCGCCACGCCGGAACAGCTTCAATCCGCGCAGGTGAGCGCCGATTACTTCAAGCTATTCGGCGCGCAGATTTTCCGCGGGCGCACCTTCTCCGCCCAGGAAGATCTGCCGAACGGCCCGAAAGTGGTGGTGCTGAGCCACGGCTTCTGGACGCGGCGATTCGCAGGCGACCCCAACATTATCGGTAAGACCATCCTGCTGGGGGGCGAACCCCACGTGGTGATCGGGATCGTCGGCGCGAGCTTCGATTTCCGCGATTTCGGCCCTGCGCCGGATGTCTGGGTGCCGTTTCAACTCGACCCCAATACCACGGACCAGGGCCATTACTTCCAGGCAGGCGGCCGTCTGAAGCCCGGGGTGACTCTGAAGCAGGCCCAGGCGCGCTTGAAACTGTCGGCGCAGGAGTACACCCGCAAATATCCGGGTGCGTTGGGAAAGAATGGCAGCTTCAGCGTGGAGCCGATTCGCGAAGCCATGGTGGGCAACGTGCGCTCGTCGCTGCTGGTGCTGCTGGGCGCGGTCAGCCTGGTGCTGCTGATCGCCTGCGCCAATGTGGCCAACCTGCTGCTGGCGCGCGCGGTGGGGCGGCGGCGAGAGATGGCCATCCGAATCGCCGTGGGCGCGGGACGCGGGCGGATCGTACGCCAACTGCTCACGGAAAGCGTGCTGCTGGCGTTTGCCGGGGCGGTGGTGGGGCTGGTAATCGGGGTGGCGGGCATTCGCGCGCTGCTCTCCGTGAATACCGCCAACCTGCCGCGCGTGGGGATCGAAGGCTCGCTGGTGGTGGTGGATTGGCGGGTGGTGGCGTTCACCATGCTGGCCGCGCTGGTGACGGGCCTGCTGTTCGGGTCCATTCCGGCGTTACAGACGTCGCACCCCGACCTGGCCGGCACGCTCAAGGAAGGCGGCGGGCGCGGCGGCACGGGCTTCCGCCACAATAAGGCGCGGACCCTGCTGGTGGTGACGGAGGTAGCGCTGGCGGTGGTTTTGCTGATCGGCTCGGCGCTGCTCATCCGCACCTCCCTGGCGCTCGGCGCGGTGAACCCCGGCTTCCACGCCGAAAACGTACTCACCTTGCAGATGTCGCTGGCGGGCGCCGAGTACACCAAATCGGCCGCCATAGAGCGGCTGGTTCGCGACGGCACCGAGCGCCTGCGCGCGCTACCGGGCGTGCTGGTGGCTACGGCGGGCTGCTGCGTGCCGCTGGACGGCGGCTACGGGCTTCCGTTCACGGTGATGGGCCGGCCGCTGGATGCGGGCGCGCAGTTCCACGGAGGAGGCGGCTGGCTGACGATTTCGCCCGGATACTTCGACGCCTTCCGCATTCCGGTGGTCCGCGGCCGCGCCTTCACCGAGCGCGACGATGCCGGCGCGCCCCCGGTGGTGATCATCAACCAGGCCATGGCCAAGCAGTTCTGGCCCAAGAGCGATCCGCTGGCCGACAAGATCTGGATCGGCCACGGCATCATGCGGGAACTGGCTGCGGAGATGCCGCGCCAGATCGTGGGCATCGTCGGGGATATTCGCGACAACGGCCTCAACCGCGAACCCGGCCCGATTATGTACGTGCCCAACGGGCAGGTGCCCGACGCGCTCAACGCGCTCAACGTGCGGCTGACGCCCATGAAGTGGATTGTGCGCACGCGCGGCAACCCCTACCTGCTGAGCGGACCGATCCAGGAGCAATTGCGCGAATCGAGCGGCCTGCCCCTGTCCAACATCCGCACCATGGGGGAGATTATTGCGCGCTCCACCTCGCGGCAGCGGTTCAACATGCTGCTGATGACGGTGTTCGCCGCGGCGGCCCTGTTCCTGGCGGCTATCGGCATCTACGGACTGATGGCCTACTCGGTGCAACAGCGCACCCAGGAAATCGGCATCCGTCTGGCGCTGGGCGCCGGGTCGGGCAATGTGCGCCGCATGGTGGTGTGGCAGGGCATGCGCCTGGCGGCGGTGGGCGTGGTGGTAGGGGTGGGGGCGGCCACTGGCCTCACGCGGCTCATTGCGACCTTCCTGTTCGGAGTGAAGGAACGCGACCCGCTGGTCTTCCTGGCGGTGGCAGCGGCGCTCACGGTGGTATCGTTCCTGGCGGTTTCGCTGCCCGCGCGGCGCGCCACGCGCATCGATCCGGTGGTGGCGCTGCGGTACGAATAAGGGATGGTAGGTCAGTTTGACATCTGAGGCGATTTCTCCGTGATCAGGCGCCAGGGCAGTCCGCTCACGGAGGTGAGGCACTTGTACGGTAAGACCA
>JASHSS010000298.1 GCA_030038565.1 Bryobacteraceae bacterium | reverse complement strand
AGTTCGTTGCGTGGATGCGCAAGCGCTATCCGGGAATTGCCATTTAACCCCGGTACAGCGGCGACGGATCATCTCGTGAGCGCGCAAACGCGCGGGTCGCCGCGGGCAGGGACGGCGGTGAAGGCTTCGGGATTTTGCGCCGCCGCGCTCCAGCAGCCGCCCGGACAAGCCGGCCGGGGACCGAACGGCAGGCCGCGCCCGCAGTCGGTCGCACAAGCCGGCCGGGACCGAAGGGCAGTTCGCGCGCCCGCAGCCGCCCGAACAAGCCGGTCGGGGACCGAACGGCAGGCTGAGCGCCCGCAGTCCGCCGCTTACCCCCCTCTTTCGGCCCGGCGGTTACAATCAAAAGGCTATGGAACCGAAAGGAGACGAAACCGTCGCCGAAACGGTGGCATCCGCCAGTCTGTCCGGCGACGGCGCTCCGGAGATCTCGCGCGTCACCGGCGCGGACGCCGAAGAGGAAGGACGCTTTCTGCCCGGCACCCTCCTGGGCGGCCGGTACCGCATTCTGACCTTGCTGGGGCGCGGCGGAATGGGCGAAGTCTACCGCGCCATGGACCTCACCCTGGGCCAGTCGGTGGCGCTCAAATTCCTGCCCGAAGAGGCCTGCCACAACCAGCGCCTGCTGGAACGCTTCCACGGCGAAGTGCGCGTCGCCAGGCTGGTCTCCCATCCCAACGTGTGCCGGGTTTTCGATATCGGCTCCATCGAGGGCATGCCCTTCATCTCCATGGAATACGTGGATGGCGAAGACCTGGCCTCGCTGCTCACGCGGATTGGCCGCCTGCCCGCCGATAAGGCTGTCGATACGGCTCGCAGGCTCTGCTCCGGCCTGGCGGCCGCCCACGACCGCGGCATCATTCACCGCGACCTGAAGCCGCAGAACATCATGATCAACAAACGCGGCGAAGTGGTCATTATGGATTTCGGACTGGCGGCCATCGCCCACGAACTGTCGGGCGCCGAGGCCCGCAACGGCACGCCCGCTTACATGTCGCCGGAGCAGATCAAAGGCGCGGGCGTTACCGCCAGGAGCGATGTCTACGCGCTCGGCGTGGTGCTATACGAAATCTTTACCGGCAAGCACCCTTTCGAGGCGCACTCCCTGCAGCAACTGATGGACCTTCAGGAGGCGGTGGAGCTCACCAGCATGAGCACGATTGCCGCCGACATCGACCCGTCAGTGGAGAAGATCATCCGCCGCTGCCTGGATCCCGATCCCGCTAGACGGCCCGCCTCGGCGCTGACCGTGCTGGCGGCGCTTCCCGGAGGCGATCCGCTGGGCGCTGCGCTGGCTGCGGGGGAGACCCCGTCACCGGCCATGGTGGCCGCCGCCGGCAAGGTGGAAGGCATGCCGCGACGGTACTCGGTACCCTGCCTGACGGTGACGGTGCTGATGCTGCTGGCCACGATTCCGCTGCGCCAGGTGCTGACTGGCATGGTGCACGGCGGGCTCGACCAGCCGCCTGAGGTACTGGCGCACCAGGGACGCGAAATCGCCGCGTCCTTCGGCTACACCGCCAAGCCGGCCGATTATGCTATCGGGCTGAATCATCGCACCGCCATTCTGAATTATCTGCGAGGGCGCCCGCAACCTCGGCAATGGGATGAGTGGCTGGCTTGGGAACCCGCCATTCAGGCCACCTACCGCGAAAGTCCAAGGCCGATGGTTGCCGAGCCGGCCGGAAGGATCCGCACCGATAACCCGCCGCAGGATTTGCCCGGCATGGATACGGTGACCCTGGATGGCAACGGCCGGTTGCTGGATTTCGCTGCCGTTCCGCGAGACACCGATCCGGCGCCCGCCGGGCCGGTCCCGCCCGAAGCGGTTTTCGGCGCCGCGAGGCTGGAACCGGCAGCCTTCACCGAAGTCACGCCCACCCAACTCCCCGCCGTGCCCTTCGACCAGTGGCGGGCCTGGAAGGGACCCCACCCGCATTTCCCCGACCTGGCCTTGCAACTCGAGGCCGCCTGGTGGAAAGGCCGGGTGGTGAGCGTGCGGGTGCTGTATCCCTGGGACCAAAAGCCCGTCACGGCGGCCCAGGCGGGAATGGCTGCCCAACTGCGCGTTGCCGGAATCGGCATTCTCTCGGCCATGGCGGTGTTCTTTGTGCTGCTCCTGGCGCACCGCAACTGGAAGCGCGGAAGGGCCGACACCGCGGGCGCCTCCCGCATCGCGTTGGCCAGTTTCCTGCTGCAGGCGATCGCCTGGGGCGGCAGCTTTCACCCGGTGGCCAGCCTGTCGCTGCTGGATCTCTTTACCGGCGCGGTGGCCCAGTGGCTGTTGGGAGCCGCCGTGCTGTGGTTCGCCTATCTCGCGCTGGAGCCCGCCATCCGGGCTCGCTGGCCGCAAACCATCGTTACCTGGAACCGTGTCCTGGCGGGGCGCTGGCTGGATGCCCAGGTGGGATCTCACGTGCTGATCGGCGCGGCAGTGGGATCGGGAATCTGGGTGGCATTCAAAGCCATCACCGTGTACCTGTTCCATAACAATCAGCCCACCAATTCGGATGTCTCACTGGACTTCCTCCTGGGCGCCCGGCACTGGATCGGGATTCACGCGACGAGCGCCAACGACGGGCTTAGCCTGGGCCTCTTCTTCTTCCTTACGATTTTCGCCATGCGCCAGCTACTGCGTAAGGAACTGCTGGCCGCGGTGGCCGCCGCCGCGATGTTTACCCTGACGCAGAGCGATGTCTGGGGCCCCGACTGGATGCTGACCGCCTTACTTTATGGCGTGGTCTTCACGGCGCTCATTTTTGTGTTGCTGCGGTTGGGACTGGTGGCCACCATCGTGGCCGTCTTCTATGTCGATTCCATTCCCAGCATGGCGTTGTCCACAGACTGGAGCACCTGGTACACGCCCGCCAGCCTGGCGACCTTGCTGCTGCTGGTGGGGATCGCGGTCTTCGCTTTCTGGCGCTCGCTGGGCGGCCGCGAGTTGATTGAGGGCGACGCGGGCTGAAGGCTCCCGGCCGAGGTGCGGCCCGGAGACCGAGGCGGAGAACGCCACGCGCCCCGTTATAATTGAGCTTCCATGACCGCCGAGCTTGCCTGCTTCGAGGAGCGCTGCCGCGCGCGCTTCCCCATCACCGAAGTGATTTATAATTGCCCGCGCTGCGGAGGGCTGCTGGAAGCCGTCTACAGCGCGCCCGAGACTTCGCCCGCAGCCTGGAAAACACGGTGGCGCGAGCGGCGCATGTCCAACGACCCTATGGATCAGAGCGGCGTGTGGCGATACCGCGAACTGATCCCGTTTCTGTCCGGCGACAGCCGCGTGGTGAGTCTGCGGGAGGGATCGACGCCGCTGCTCGAGGCGCCGCGGGCCGCGCGCTATGGCGGCCTGGATCGCCTGGTTTTCAAACACCAAGGATACAACCCCACCGGGTCGTTCAAGGACAATGGCATGACTTGCGGGGTGGCCCAGGCTCTCCGGCTGGGCAGGCGGAGGGTCGCCTGCGTCTCCACCGGCAACACTTCCGCTTCCATGGCCGCGTATGCCAGCGCGGCGGGTTTGCAGGCCGTGATTTTCCTCCCCCACGGCAACATCGCTCACGGCAAGCTGGTGCAGGCGCTCGAATATGGGGCGCGGACTTTGCAAGTGGACGCCAATTTCGATCAGATCCTGGCCCTGGTGCGCCGGATCGCGGAACCCCTGGGCATTTACCTGGTGAATTCCATCAATCCCTTCCGGATCGAGGGTCAGAAAACCATCATGGTGGAAATGATGGATCAGCGCGATTGGCGCGAGCCGGATTGGGTGGTGCTCCCCGGAGGCAATCTGGGCAATACCTCCGCTTTCGGCAAGGCTCTGCGCGAAATGTTGCAGCTCGGCTTGATCCGGCGGCTTCCACGCCTGGCCGTCATCCAGGCCGAAGGATCGGCGCCCTTTTACGAGCTTTTCCACAGCCCGGACCGCAGCCGTCTGCCGCGGGTGGAGCATCCGCAGACCCTGGCCACGGCGATCCGGATCGGCGATCCCGTCTCCTGGCCCAAGGCGCTCCACGAGGTAACGGCTTCAAATGGCGTTGTCGAGCGGGTCAGCGAGCAGGAAATCGCCGACGCCAAGGCGGTGATCGGCCAATGCGGCATCGGGTGCGAGCCGGCTTCGGCGGCGACGCTGGCTGGGATACACAAACTGGTAGCCGCCGGAACGATCAGAGCCGATGCGGACGTGGTGGCAGTTCTTACCGGAAATGTCCTAAAGGACCCGGACTACATATATAGGTACCATTCTGGGGAGTTAAAAGCCCCTGATGGATCCCAAATTATGGCGAATTTTGGTAATCATTCCTTACTAGTACCGTGCGAGGAGAGCCAGATCCGGATATTATTGAATAATTAACCATTGAATACCCTCGCGTACCCCTATTTGGGGGCATTACTTTTTGCGTACGGATAGTACTAGGTCTTCTATTGAAATTTCTTAGGCCATCTGGTAAATCTGTCCTATGCCGTCGGTGAAGAAGCCTGTGGTTCGTGTGGAAAGCTGCTACGCTTTCAAGAAGCACCTCGAGTACCTATACGCGCGCCGTTCGGCTATCGATCTGCTGATGCAGTCGCTAAGGGCCTACGAACAGTTTCACCTCAAGGAGGAGCCGCCGCGCCGGCGACGGACCGCTTGAATACCTTAACGAACTAAGAGCTTTTGAATCTGCGAGGACAATTCCGCCGCGCTGAGCGCGCCCGGATGGTAGAAACGCACCACCCCAGTACGATCCAGGAGCACAACGGTCGGGGTGGTACTGGCTCCATAATTCAGGAAATTCGCCGCGCTGATGGGGATGGGGACGCCTGCGAGCATGGGGTAGTATTGTTCGCGGACTTTCTGGATGTACTGTTTTTCAGCCGCCGGGGTGGCGGGATCTCCGCCGGCTGCGTAGCCGTATAGTTTCGTGGGCGCCACGAGCACCAGTCCCTTAGGCCCGAAGTTGGCGAGTAGTGACGCCAGGATCGGCGCTTCCCCCTTACAATCGACACACCAGTGGGCCCAGAAGAACAGCAGCACCGCATGACCGCGCAGGCTGGCCAGGGTGGGAGGCCGCGCGCCCAGCCAATCGGTCGCATCCAGGGCTGGTGCGGGCTTGCCTTCCAGGTCGAGCAGGTTGAGGTTCTTGCGGATGCGCTCGCCAATCGAGGTGTTCCCGTAGAGGCCCAGTTGCTGGCGCAGGAAGGCGACGGCCTCCGGCCGTTGTCCCTCCGCCGCCAAGACCTGGGCGTGGACCTCAATGGCCGCGCCCAGCGCCGTCGGCAGCCAGGCATCGCTGTCCAGACGGCGCATCCCTAACAGTTCGGTGGCCATTTTCCGGGCTCGGGTGGCGTACTGTTCGGCTTGGGGAAGCTGGCGCAAATCCCACTCGCCACGCGCGATCCAGGAAAGCGCCGCGGCCAGTTCGGGCGTGGCGCCCGATTGGGCCTGATAGGCTCGCGCGGCGGCCTGCGCGGAAGCCAGATCGTGCCGCTCGATGGAGGCGCGCACGTCGTTGACCACGGAGAAAAAGAAGAGCAGCCCGGGAAGCATCACCTTCTATTGTATGCAGGCCGGGGCTTCCGGCGCGCCCTACAGCGTGGTGGGGTGTCTTCCGAATCCGCGGCCCCGCCACGGCCCTGGCGTTGGTTCTACTGCCTGGCATCACCCGAGCGCGACCCATCTGTAACCTCGGCCATCTGATGCGCCGGTCCGATGACACGATCAGTGGGATCTCTCCCGGCGGGAGACTTAGCTCAGCTGAAAGCGAACATCCACCTCCGTCGCCACCTCTACGGGCCGGCCGTTCAGGTAAGTGGGCCGATACACCCACTGCTTGACCGCGTCGATGGCGGCATTGGCCAGTAAGGGGCTGCCGCTAGCGACTTTCAGGTTCTTGATGTGGCCATCTTTGCCGATGACAGCGTCCAGGACCACCATGCCTTCGACGCGCGCGATGGCCGCCAGGTGCGGGTAAAGGGGCTGCGGAGAACTGACCAGGCGGGCCGCCTGGACCGCGCCACCGACCCGGATCTGCGATGGAGGGGCGGGTTTGGGCGGAGTTTGCGCGACCACGGGCGGGGGCGGTGGAGGAAGGCTGATCGAAGGAACGGCGTTCACAATGCCGCCGAGAACTCCGCCTATCTGGCCACCCACCTGGCCTCCGGGTACGCCGCCGGGAATCCCGCCGGCCGCGTCAACGGCGGGCGCCGCTGGGGGCAAATCCTGGACCGGCGGGAGTTTGCTGGGAACGGCTCGCGGCTGGGTCAAAAGATGGGCATCGAAGCGCCGGAGAAGCATTTTGTGGACTGGGGCATCAGGGACTCGGGCCGAAGCTCGTACGGCCGCGGGTGGCGGTGGCGGAGGTGGCGGTGGCGGTGGAGCTACCAGAATGGTAGTAAGCTCCGGCACCGGCAGTGGCTGGACGGACAGCATAGGGATCACAACCATTGCACCGACTGCCAATAGCTGGCCGACGGCGACGAGCGGCAGGATCCATGGCTTCCGCATAGCGCCGACGGGAATTACACTTTGTTCGAACATTGCCCCTCACCCGGTCCGGAAGGCTTCCTATGGAAAAGGCGGGCGCCTTCGGGTTCTCCTACCCTTATAGACGCAAATGGCGGTGGGCGGGGTGCGGGGCTTATTTAGCCGGAGGCAGCAGTTTGTCGAGCGTGGCCGTGATGTGGCTACGGTCGAAAGAGCCATCCGTATCCAGGGCGATCACCCGCCCATCCGGACCGAGCAGCACTTTGGTTGGAAAGCGCTGATGCGGAACCGCTTGTAGACGAGGGCATTGCCCGCCTCACCGCTCGACTGCGGGAAGGTCGCGCCGGCTTCGGTGAGCGCCTGCCGCGCCTTGGCGGTGTCCGTGTCATCGTCCATGCCGAGGATTGCCAGCCCGCGACCGCGGAACTGCTGGTAAGCCTTCTCCAGATCCGGCAATTCCCGGCGGCACGGGCCGCACCAGGATCCCCAGAAATCCAGCAGCACATACCGGCCCTGAAATTCGGAGAAGCGGTGCGGCTTGCCATCCAGGCCGGTGAAGGGGAAGTCGCCGACGATGTCGCCCACGCGCAGCAGAATGCGCTGGTTATCGCCCGACGGATGCTCCCGGACCACGAAGGTCCCGGCCTTCAGGTCGAGTGAAACGGTGGAGACATCGCGGCCGTTCACATGGAAGATGACGGCTTCGTCGTTGGCGAAGGTGGATTCCTCCGAATTGGCGCGCTGATCGATCCACCCATCGCCGTTGGTGTCCATTCCCAACCAGCCGTAGTCGGGGTAGGCGTCGCCCTTATTGGCATCGAAGGTGAACATCGCGGCTACCGGAGCACCGCCGATTTCCACGGTCCCATGAACGAACACAAACGGCGACCGCAACAGGTAGCGCCCGCCATCGCCTTTGGGATCCATGCGATAGATGCGGTCCTCGGGCAGCAGCAGGCGAACGGGAAACACGGCATACGGGCCGGTGCGGTACTCTACCTTGAGGATGACCTCCGGATATTTCAGAATCGTGCGGCCGCGGGGCGGCGCGAAGGTGAAGCGCTCGGCGGGGTCGAACGCACCGTTCCGGTTGATATCCGCGAACACATACGGATCTCCGACGGCAGGTTCGACGAGCGCCAGCTTGATGCTCTGGCTCTTGTTGAGATAGTCCGAGCCGCTGAACACGCGGTCTTGCGCCGAAAGCCGCACCGGCAGAGCGGCTCGCTCGGCATCGGCCGCGGGCAGCATTCGCAGCGTCTGGGCGGTTTCGCCGGGAACCAAGTCCGGGGCGAGTTGGCCCACGTGCTGACCCTGGAAGAACATCAGGATCCGCCAGGGGATAGTGCGCCGTACGGGTATTGCGGAGGGGCCGAAATCGACCGCTGCCGCGAGACATAGCGCGGGCGCCATGCCGAACGCCAGCACCAGCCCCGGATGACGCAGCTTTCGCAATCCGCCGCGAGAGGCCTGGAAAACGCGCTCGACGCGCAAGTCCAGACCGCCCGCCTCGGCCATCGCGAGGCCCGGCAGGGTGGCGCGGTTTCCGGCTCGGGCCACCTGCCCGGTAAACTCGAGCAGCAGCCGGCAGTAGTCGCCGGGGCGGGACGAACGCTCCACGACCGAGGCGTCGCAGGCCATCTCCGCGAGCACCGTGATCCGGCGCGACAGCCACCATGCCAGCGGGTGGAACCATAGCAGGGCGCGCGCACATGCCGCCCAAGCGGCCGCCCGCAAATCGCCGCGGCGGATGTGGGCGAATTCGTGCCGCAGCACCGCCCGACGGGTGGCCGCGGGCCACTCGCGCCAGCCGGCCGGCAGCACTACCTTGGGAGAGAAGCATCCCGCCGTGACCGGCACGACCACGTCGGCCGATTCATAGAGGCGCCCCGCGAGCGGCCCGGCGAGCGGCCGGGCACGGCCGAGCAACCGCAGCAGCAGAAGGCGTCCGGACAGTTGCCGCGCGCCGACCGCCATCACACCCGCCAGATAGAGCGCGAACCACGCGGTTCGCGACTCCGGCCGCGGACGCGGCTGCGCAGGCTGCCGCGAGGGGTTTAGCGCCGCGGCGGGATCTGCCGGCGCTAAGGCGCAGGGATCCGCCACCGGCAATTTC
>JASHSS010000297.1 GCA_030038565.1 Bryobacteraceae bacterium | reverse complement strand
CGGCAGTCTTCAGCCTGCATACGCGCTCCCGATTTTGATCCCTCCGAAGCGCGCCGGGCTGGCCCCGTGGCCCGTTCCCATCACCTGCTCAGGCTGGCCCTTGCCGCAATTCGGCACGCCCCACAAAGTCCAGTGCTCCCTCCCGGCGATGGCCTGGCAGGCATTCCAGAATTCCGTCGTGATGCCGCTGTAGCTGGGGTTTTTGAGCATCCGGACGCGTTTACCGTGCCGAATCTCCCAGGCGATCTCGCAGCCGAACTGGAAGTTGTAGCGCTTGTCGTCGATCGACCAGCTACGGTTGGTCTCCATGTAGATGCCGCGCGGCGTGTCGAACACTTCTTCGAGCGAATGCGGGCCGGGAACCAGCGAGACATTGGTCATCCGAATCAGCGGCAGACGCGACCATCCGTCGGCCCGCATGCAGCCGTTCGAACGCGCGTCGCCCACCGCCTCAGCGGTTTCCCGCGACGTCATGTAGCCCGTGAACCGGCCTTCCTGGATGATGGCGGTGGATTGCGCCGGCACGCCTTCATCGTCGAACAGAAACGTGCCCAGGCCGGGACCGTGCTCCGGACGCGCGTCGCACACCACATTCACCACCGGCGAGCCATAGCGCAGGCGGCCCAGCTGATCGAGCGTCAGAAAGCTCATGCCGGCATAATTGGCCTCGCTCCCCAGCACCCGGTCCAGTTCGATCGGGTGGCCGATGGATTCGTGAATTTGCAAGGCCAGTTGGGAGCTGTCCAGGATCAAATCGAAGGCCCCTTCGGGGCACTGCGGAGCGGAGTGCAGCGCTACGGCCTCTTCGGCGATCCGCGGCGCGTTTTCGACGAGGCGCAGCTCCTCCACCAGTTCGTATCCCTTCAGTTGGTATTGGCCGCCGAACGAGTTGGGATAGGAGCGCTTCTGGATTTCGCCATCGCGAAAGCTGAGCGCCGAGAAACCCGCCCCGGTCAGATATCGCGTCTGGTCGATCAGGCTGCCGATGGTGGAGGCGAATACCTGCCGGCGCCGCTCCGCGTGCATCGAGGTTTCCGCCAGATTCACGCCCGCGGTGCGGCGCAGTTCCTCATCCACCGCCAGCAGCACACCCAGGCAGCGATCCACCGGGACCGAGAACGGATCGATGGCGACTGGCGAAACCCAGACGGCCTCGTGCTTCTCCTCCGGCGCCAGCGCGACCGCCTGCTTGCGCGCGGCCGTGCCGGCTTGGGCGATTTCGAGAGCCAGGGCGGCGGCCGCGTGGATGCCTTGCCGCGAAAGATCGTCGGTGGCGGCGAAACCCCAGCCGCCGTAGGCCAGCACGCGGATGCCGATTCCCACGGATTCGCCGGCCGAGACGTGCCCGGCCTTGCCGTTCTTGGTGGTGATCTCGCGCGAGCGGATCTCCACCGCGCGGGCATCCGCATACGTGACGCCGCCGCGCGAGACCGCGTCCAGTGCCTCCAGAGCCAGGTCTTTCATGGGTCGAAAACCGGATTCGCCGCGCCCGCTTTACTCCCCCGGCGCGCCCGCTTTACTCCACGCCGCGCCCGCCTCACTCCCCCGGCGCGTCCCGCGGAAAGCGCATGTGATAGGCCTCCGGGTATTTCAATCCCGAGCCGGTGTTGTAAAGCACGATGCGATCCGCAGGTTTCAAAAACCCCGACGCCAGCAGTTTTTGCGCGGCCGGCACGCAAGCCGCGCCCTCCGGAGCGGCATAGATGCCTTCATCGGAAGCCAGTTGCACGCCGGCTTCCAGCATCTCGTCGTCGCTCACGGCCACCGCTGTGCCGCCGCTTTCCCGGACCCCCTGCAACACCAGAAAATCGCCCAGCGGTTTAGGTACCCGCAGGCCCGCGGCCACAGTCTGGGCGTTCTCGTAGAAACGGCTGCGCGGCTCGTTTTCCTGGAAGGCCCGCACCACCGGTTGGCAGCCCTCCGCCTGCACCGCCACCATTTTGGGCCGGCGCGAACCGATCCAGCCTAGCCGCTCCATCTCGTCGAACGCCTTCCACATGCCAATCAGCCCGACGCCGCCGCCGGTGGGATAGAAGATGGCGTCGGGCAGCTCCCAGTTCAATTGCTCGGCCACTTCGTAGCCCATGGTTTTCTTCCCCTCGATGCGATATGGCTCCTTGAGGGTGCTGATGTCGAACCAGCCTTCCGCCGGGCCGCGCTCGGCCACCATGCGGCCGCAATCGCTGATCAGTCCGTCCACCAGGGTGACGTGCGCGCCGTACGCCTTGCACTCCAGGTAATTGGCTTGCGGGACGTCCCGCGGCATGAAGATATAGGATTCGATGCCGGCCGCCGCGGCGTAGGCCGCCAGAGCGCTCGCCGCATTACCGGCCGAAGGGATGGCTACCTTGCGAATGCCCAGGGCCACGCACATCGAAATGGCGCAGGAAAGCCCGCGGGCCTTGAACGAAGCCGTGGGGTTCAGTCCCTCGTCCTTTACCCACAGCGATTCGGCGCCGATGCGGGCGCCCAGGCGGCGCGCGCGCACCAGCGGCGTCCAGCCTTCCCCCAGCGTCACGATCGACTCATCCGGCGCGGGCAGAATGGGAGCGTACCGCCACATGGTGCACGGACCTTGCGAAACCTCGCGGCGCGGCCACCGGTGCCGCAGGGTATCGATATCATAGCGGACCAGCAGCGGCCCTCCGCACTCGCAGAGGTTGGCGACACGGCCGGCCTCAAAGCGCCTGGCGCACAGGCTGCATTCCAAATGCATCACTTTGGGCATGTAAATATCGAGTCTATCATCCGGCAATGAGGTGGGCGGCGGCGCGTGAACTCGGGTTTGGCGCAGACCGGCCGCGTGGCAGCCCCGGAGCACGCCGTTGTAATTCATGCGGAAGCGCCGATTCCGGTGGGCTATTTCAAAGGCTTCGCTTGCCTGGCGACCTCGGTGAGAACATTCAGTTTCTCCGTGATTTCAGGGGAGAGCCGGTCTTTGGGAACAAAGCGCACCAGGGTGTGGTAATCGGTCTTCTGCATAAGGTTCGGAATGCCGAGTTGATCGAAGTAGTTTTGGAAGATCGGAGCAAAACATTCATCGCTGGCCTTGACGCCCTCCGCAAACGGGTCGGATTGCCGCAGAGTTCGCCTTGCATTACTCACTTCGGAAATGGCCTCCTGCATCGCGGCGGTTCGCCGGTCCTGCTCGGCCACCTGAAAAAGCGGACCCTCCTCTACCCCCGCCTGTGAGGCGTATCCGATGAGCGTCTCTGGATAGCACAGATAGTTCTCGATTTCGCGGCGCCCCCACTTTAACTGCCACAGCGGCCCACCGGTTAGCGAATCTTTCACGTCCGCATCGAACAACGCAAAGCCGACCAGGTCCGGCTTGGCTTCCAGCAGCCCATAGAAGTGCTCGCGGGCTTTCGATGGAACATTGCCGACGTACTGAACGAAAGGCCGCTCGAAGAGGGCCTTGGCCGGATGTTCGAGCACCCCGGCGAATGCGCGCAGAATGGCGAGGTCCGTGGAACCCTCCAGATAAAGCACCCAGCCGGTCTGCTCCGCTTGAAAGTATTGTTCGAACCCGATCGCCCTCAGTGACTTGAGCACCTGGCTGCCACGGTCATCGATGCGATGCGGTTTTCCCACGAAGGCGACCAGCACATCACGATCCGCGGCTTCCTCCAGAATTACCTCCGAGTGACTGGCGGCGATCACTTGGCAGCCGTGCCGCTCCGCGGTCTCCGTCAGGATCTGATAAATCTGCCGCTGCCGCAGGATCTCCAGGTGGGCGTCCGGTTCGTCCAGTAGCAGGACGCTTCCGGGATGGGTATAGAGATGCGCCAAAAGAAGCAAAGTCTGCTGCAATCCCCGGCCGGACGAGGCCAGGTCGAGCTCAATGCCGGAATCCTCCCGATAAGACATCGTGATTTGACCGCGCTCCGGAATATACCGCGGAGGGTTCAGGTGTACGCCGAAGAGATTGTGGATTTGTGCGGCCAATGCATCCCAGGACTCGGCCTTGTCACTGGACCAGATCTGGTAGCACAGATTGCGCAGGACCTCTGCCGTACGTCCCTCGCCGATACGCACATCCACGGCGCCGCCGTCGAGCCGATCCTCAGTGGCTGCCAAACCCGACATCGGGGGCAGGAAAGCGACCCTTACGGGGGCCGCTGCGGTCGGCACCGGCATTCGTTCCGCCGGCCGATCCTCGGACGTGCGTAAAGGGCGGCAATAGAGGGACTCCTCGTTGGCGTAATCGAACTCGAAGCCGCATTCCCAGGCTTTCCCGTCGGTCACACCGGATACCAGAATATCGATACGGATGTTCTTCGTGTCGGGCTTGCCGTCCAAGCTCTTGTGAACCGCACG
>JASHSS010000296.1 GCA_030038565.1 Bryobacteraceae bacterium | reverse complement strand
CGGCGCCGGCGCCGGCGGAACCGCGGGCAACGCCGGGGCGGGCGCGTGGGCCCCGAAGGGAGCGGCCGCCGCGGCGCCCGCGGCGAGCGACGGATCGAATTGCAGGGCGTCGGCGGTCTGCGCAGTGCGGACACTGGCCAGGGGCAGCACCAGCGCGGCTCCCAGCGCCGCCACCCACACGGCGTGCCGGTGGCTGGCGGGACCCTGGCGCAGGAACCGGCAGGCCAACGCCGCCACCAGGGCAGCCAGCGGAATCTGCCACAGCGAATTGACTAGAAAAGTAAGCAATGAGCGGCTAATCGTTTCCATGTTCTTCCTCCCGCGGGCGCTCCAGCAGCCTCTGAATCTGCGCGAGTTTCTCCGCGGTTAAGTGCCGGGTTTCCACCAGGTTCAGCACGAGCGAATCGGCCGAGCCTCCAAAAAAACGGTCGAGCACATCGCCGACCGCCTGCGTAACGGCTTTCTGACGGCTGAGGACTGCGCGATAGACATAGGCGCGCTCCTTCAGCTTGCGGGTGACCTTGCCCTTGCGGTGCAGGATGTTGAGCATGGTCTGCACGGTGGTGTAGGCCAGTTCGCGGCCCTGCATATGGGCCTGGACCGTCTGAACGTTGGCGGGTCCGGTTTCCCACAGGGCGTTCATGATTTCCAGCTCCAGCGGCGTGAGCGTCTGCTCGGGTTTTTTCAATCGCGGCAACGCCTCCTCCTAAACAATTAGGATTATGCGGCCGGAGGGCGGGCCTTGTCAACTAAATATTTAGGACTATCGGGTGGGGATGCGGAGAGCCGCGGCGGTAAGGTACGCGCCTCGGGCGGCAACATAGCCCTTTGGTGTGAGGATCAACAGCTACGCGGGTTACGTTTCGGACGCGGGCTGGTTTGCCGGGCGCCAGGTGGCGGGATTGGCGGGGGACTGCTCACCGCTGGCCAAGTCCTTGACTTCGTGCCTGGCGGGATCGGGAAACCAGGCGTAGCGGATGCCCTTGCGGGTGGCATAGCGGATCTGGTGGCCGATCTTCCTCGCCTCGTGGTAGACCTCCACGTTGAAGCCGCGTTGGCGCAGGGTACGGCCCGTTTCGAGAGCCTGTTCGCGCTGTGTATCGGGCAACTGGATCACCAGGACCTGGGTGGGGCAGGACGCGCCGGTTTCGATTTTCCCTTCCGCCAGGAGCTTCGAAAAGATGCGCGTGAGGCCGATGGACATGCCCACGCCGGGCAGATTTTGGCGCAGAAAGCCGCCCACCAGGTTGTCGTAGCGGCCGCCGGAAAACACCGAGGGATAGCCGGGGAAAGCGGCCAGTTTGCCTTCGTAAACCGTGCCGGTATAGTAATCGAAACCGCGCGCCACGGAAAGATCGGCGAAGACCACCCCCGCGGGAATGGCCTGAGCCGCCTGCATCACGAATTTCAACTCGGCGATCCCGGTATCGAGCAAGTCCGACCGCACGCCGAATTCGCGTACGCGCTCTTCGAAGGAGGTGTCCGGAGTGCGGATGGAAGCCAGAGCCACCGATCGGGCGGCCACATCGCTCGCGAGGTGCAGATCGTCCACCAGCATGCGGGTGACCTCGGCGGCGCCCACCTTATCCAGTTTGTCCAGAATGCGGATGGCGCCCACCACGTCGGGAATGCCCAAGCCGGTATAAAAGCCCTCCAGCACCTTGCGGTTGTTGATGTGCATGGTGACCGGCTCGACGCGCAACTGGCGCAGGATCTCGTAGACGATCACCGGCAGTTCGGCATCGAAGTGCAGGGAGACCTCGCCGGTATCGAGCACGTCCAGATCGCACTGGTAGAACTCGCGGAAGCGGCCTTCCTGGGGGCGCTCGCCGCGCCAGGCGCGCTGGATCTGGTAGCGCTTGAAGGGGAACGAGAGCTCGTTGAAATGCTGGGCCACGTAGCGCGCCAGGGGCACGGTGAGATCGTAATGCAGGGCAATTTTCGGCTCGTCGCGCCCTTCGCCGCCGGCCAGACGGCGGACGCCATAGATTTCCTTGTCGGTATCCTCGCCCTTGGAGGCCAGCACCTCGACGTCTTCGACCGACGGCGGATCGATGTTGCAGAAGCCGTAGGCTTCGAAGGTGCGGCGGATGGTGTCGATCCAGCGCAATTCGACCAGGCGCTGCTCGGGGAGCCACTCGGGGAAGCCGCTGAGGGGCTTCGGTTTGACGATCTTGCGGTCGCTGCTCATGGGCAACTATTACGATAACGCGGAGGACGCGGGGGAAGCCAAGGAAGCGAAGGAAGCGAAGGAAGCGACGTTGGCGGCGCCTCAGGGCCTGCCGCTCCGGCAGGAGGAAAGGCCGCTCTCGCCAAGGCGCCAAGACGCCAAGTTTCGCCAAGGGGATTAGAGAGTAAAGGATCTCAGGAATAGAGCGCTGCTACTTCGTAGTCCAAGACCGTCGGGATGGTGAATTCGATGGAACCGAAGCCGCCGCTGAAAGCGATGTCGGCGCCGGCGCGCAGGAGTTCGATGCGGGTCACCCGCCTGCCCTCGGGCAGGGCCATGCGCACTTTCTGCGGGCCGATGGGGTAAAAGTCGCGCAGCCAGCCGCGGTGCATGGCGGGGTTGGTGTAGTTGAGAAGGTGCACGGCGAAGCCGGCCGAGGTCTCCCAGGCGAAGGCTTCGATGACGCCTTCGCCTTCGATGGTCATGGGCGGGTGCGCGCCGGCCACCCAGCGAATGGAGTTCTGCAACAGCCTGGCCAGGTCCGTGTGGCCGGATTTCCACATGGTGCGCTCGATGTCGCCGGGGAAGTAAACCAGGCGGCTGGCGCCTTGCCGGCGCACGACGACGGCCGGTTCGCTGGTCCGCGGCTGGAGCGGATACGATAGTTCCGGAGGGTAGGCCACAAAGCCGGGCACCACGCTCAGAACGGGGCTGTCCACGGGAGCAATGGGGACGTGGTTTTCCGCGCCGGGGATCCAGTGGGTGTTCGAGAATCCGTCGAGAATTTCATGCGGCCTTTCGAGGCGCGCCAGATAGGCGTTGCCGTTGGTGGCGACGATTTCCCCGGCCTTGCGGATGCCCAGCACCCCGGCCAGGCCGAAATCCGGCCGGCGCTCATTGCGCTCGTTGTACAGGCTGGTTTCGAAGGTGGCCAGCAGAGAGCCGCCGGAATTCACGTAGTCGCGCAACTGGAGACATTGCCGGTCGCTCAGGAGCGCGATATTGGGCAGCAGGAGCGCGGAGTACCTGGCGAGGTCCTGAGGCGCGAGCTTGTCCTCGTGCACGAAATCGAACAGGAAGCGGCCCTCCAGGAGGGCGTAATACAGGCCGTCCAGGTATTCGCGCATGAGCGCGCCGCGCGGAGGGCGGTAGAACAGATGGGTGCGCTGGCCCATCACCACGCCCAGGCTGGCGATGGAGCGTTTGTTGATGAAATGGGCGTCGTGGCGGGCCATCCAATTGAAATAGGTTTGGGCCGGCTCGAGCCAGCGGCGGTCCTCGCCCATGCCATTTTCGCCGCCGATGATGTGGTGGTAGGGCGCCATTCCGGAGGCCAGGGTCTCATCGAACCACATCTGTTCCTCCTGGCGCGATTTGTACACATTGCGCCAGCGGGGCGTGCCGGTGGACCACGCCGCGGTGACGTTGGTGGCCATCTTGCCCTCCTGGACGGCGTTGCAGACGCGGCCTTGCAGGGCGCATCCCCAGATGGGCGTATCGTCGCCGCCACGGCCCTGGTTGTCGCACTGGAACCATTCGCAGATCTGGCCGAGTTTCACCAGATCCACGGTCGACCGGACGCCGCCGCCCAGATTGGCGAAGTAGAAATTCGCCGGGCGCTTCTCCTTGGCGATGGAATCGTAGAGCTTCCACAGATAGATGGCGCGTTCGTTGAATTTGTCCCAGTAGGCGATGCCTCCGGCGGGCGGCAAGTCCTTGCACTGCCGGCAGTGGCAAACCGGCAGCGCGCCCAGGGGCGGCCACGCGTTGGTGAACAGGCCATCCACATCGTAGAGGGAGTTGATCTCCTTCATGATCGCCGGCATGTAGTCGGTCATGTAGGTGGTGAACATGCAGGTGCGGAAAAGCCGGGGGTCTTCGGTGTGGTGCACCACGTTGGACTGGGCATCGCGCTGGAACCACTCGGGGTGAGCCGCCACGGCGTCTTCCCAGTTGAGGTCCGGACTCATGCGCGCGATGACGTGCAGGCCGCGCTTTTTAGCCGCCGCGCAGCACTCGCCGAAGAAATCGCGGTCGCCGAGGAATTTGCCTTTGCGGTGGTAGGGCACCTTGGTCTGGTAAAACGCCAGGATTCCGGTAACGCTGACGAGCACGGCGTCCACCTTCAGGCTGGCCCAGTAATCGGCCCACTGTTCGACATCGAGCACCGCCGGATCGTGCTCGGTCATATTGGTTTGGCCGACGCGGCGAATTTTGCGCTGCCAGGGAACAGCGGTTTCGGCGGCGAACAAGGCGCCGGCCAGGGTGGCGGCGGGAGCCACGATGAAATCGCGTCGATTGAGGTCCATGCCACACGCCAGATTATCACGCCCGCCCACATCCGCCGGTTTCCCGATATACTCAGCACAGGCATGACCTCGGGAGGGCAGGCAACCACCAACCCGGCGGCTGCGGCCGATGAGGCGCTGCCGCTCCGCACGCGAAAACGGGTCACCCGCCGGCTGATTCCGTACCTGATGTTCATCTACTTCCTGGCCTACCTGGACCGCGCCAACGTAGGAGTGGCCAAGCTGGAGATGCAGAAGGACCTGCACTTCAACGACGCGGTAATCGGCTTCGGCGCGGGAATTTTTTTTCTCGGCTACCTGCTGCTGGACATTCCGGGCAGCCTGATTGTGGAGCGCTGGAGCGCGCGCAAATGGATCGCCCGAATCATGGTTTCCTGGGGGCTGGTGGCGGCGCTGATGGGCTTCGCGGGGACGCCGCTGTTCGGCTCCATCCGCACGGTGACGCAGTTCTACGGTTTGCGGCTGCTGCTGGGCATCGCGGAGGCGGGCTTTTTCCCGGGTGTGATCGTGTACCTTTCACACTGGTACCGGGCGGAGGACCGGCCCGGCGCCAAGGCCTACTTCATGGTGACTCAGCCGCTGGCGGTGGCTCTGGGTATTCCGCTTTCGCGGTGGATTCTGGAGAACTCCGGCTGGCTGGGCCTGGCGGGCTGGCGCTGGGTCTTCCTGCTGGAAGGCGTTCCGCCGGTATTGATGGGCCTGGTGACGCTGTGGTTCCTGACGGACCGGCCGCGCGACGCGCGCTGGCTTCCAGCCGAGGAGAAGCAGTGGCTGATGGGCGTATTGCAGGCCGAAGAGGCGCGCAAGGTTTCGGCCGGACGGGTGCGCGTGACGGATGCGCTGCGCCGCCCGCAAACATACCTGCTGATTGCCGTTTTTTTTCTGATCGTCACCGGCAACCAATCGCTGATCTTCTTCCTCCCCTCGATCACCGACAACATGAAGAGCCTGCCGGTGGCGGTGCGAACGGTGGCCGCGGGCGCGCCCTACGCCTGCAGCGCGGCGGGCATTCTGCTGAACGGGATGTGGGCGCATCGCACCGGCCAACTGCGGTGGCATACGGCGGCGCCGATGCTGTGCACGGGGGTTTCGCTGTGCCTGGCGGTTCTGGCGGGCGACCGCGTGTGGCTCACCCTGGCGATGTTCTGCCTGGCGGGTTTCACCTCGCAGGCCTATCTTCCGGCGTTTTTCACCCTGCCGACCACCATCCTGGGGAAATCGGCGGCGGCCACCGCGGTGGGGCTGATCTGCCTCGGCAACCTGGGCGGCATGGCGGGTCCCTGGCTTTTCGGTTATCTTAGAACCATCACCGGACGGTACGACGCGGGCTTGTGGGTGCTGGCGGGATGCATGCTCCTGGCCGGCACGCTGGCCACGCAGATCCGCGCCGCCCGCGCGCCCGGTGCGGCGCACTGAAAATGACCCATAAAAAAAACCCGGAAGAGTTACGCAGTTACCGCTGGTTCGGGCCGGACACCATGCGCGGCTTCAGCCATCGCTCGCGAATGTCGCAGATGGGCTACAGCCGCGAGGATTTCACCGGCAAGCCGGTAATCGCGATTGTCAACACGTGGAGCGAGATCAATCCGTGCCATGCGCATTTGCGCGAGCGCGCCGAAGCCGTGAAGCGGGGGGTCTGGCAGGCGGGCGGGTTTCCGGTGGAGGTTCCGGCGTTCTCGATTACCGAGACGTACATGAAACCCAGCCCGATGCTGTACCGCAACCTGCTGGCGATGGATACGGAGGAGTCTCTGCGCAGCCTGCCGATCGACGGCGCGGTGTTAATGGGCGGCTGCGATAAAACCACCCCGGGCCTGCTGATGGGGGCCATCAGCGTGAATCTGCCGGCGATTTTCCTGCCCGCCGGCCCTATGCTGCGCGGTAACTGGAACGGACAGCCGCTCGGCAGCGGCACGGACCTTTGGAAATTCTGGACCGAGCGCTGCGCCGGCACGGTGAGCGACGACGATTGGAACGCCATCGAGAGCGGCATCGCCCGCTCGCCCGGGTTCTGTATGACCATGGGGACGGCTTCCACGATGACCGCGCTTTCCGAAGCCCTGGGCATGACGCTGCCGGGCGCTTCCTCGATTCCGGCGGCGGATTCCAACCATGTGCGGCTGGCCATTGAAAGCGGGCGGCGCGCGGTGGAGATGGTGTGGGAAGACCTGAAGCCCGCGGATGTGCTGACGTTGGCCGCCTTCCGCAACGCCATCACCGTGGATATGGCGCTGAGCGGTTCGACCAACGCCATCATCCACCTGGTGGCCCTGGCGCGGCGGCGGGGGATCGATCTGCCGCTGCCGCTGTTCGATGAAATCGCGCGCCGCGTGCCGGTGCTGGCCAATATCCGGCCTTCGGGCGAGTACCTCATGGAGGATTTCTACTACGCCGGCGGGTTGCGGGCGCTGATGGGGGAAATCGCGGACCTGCTGGAACTCGATTCGCTCACGGTGAACGGCAACACGCTGGGGAAGAACCTGGAGGGCGCGCGGGTGGTGAAACCCGAAGTGATTCGCGGCCGCGAGACGCCCCTCATGGAAAACGGCGGCACGGCGATTCTGTATGGCAGCCTGGCGCCGGATGGGGCGGTGATCAAGACCTCGGCGGCGGACCGGCGCCTCTGGCAGCATACCGGCCCCGCGGTGGTGTTCCGCGATTACCAGGATATGGACGCGCGTATCAACCGCGAGGACCTGGACGTGGATGAAAATTCCGTGCTGGTGCTGCAGAACGCGGGACCTCTGGGCGGCCCGGGCATGCCCGAGTGGGGCATGCTGCCGATTCCCAATAAACTGCTCAAGCGCGGCGTCCGCGACATGGTGCGGATCTCCGATGCGCGCATGAGCGGCACGGCTTACGGCACCTGCGTCCTGCACGTCTCGCCGGAGAGCTACGTGGGCGGCCCGCTGGCGCTGGTGAAGGACGGAGACGCCATTACCTTGGACATTCCGAACCGCCGGCTGGACCTGGGGGTGGGGGAAGACGAACTGGCGCGCCGGCGCGCGGAATGGAAACGGCCCGCGCCCAAGGAACACCGCGGCTACCTGGCGCTTTACCGCGAGCGCGTGACCCAGGCTCACCAGGGGTGCGATTTCGATTTTCTCAGCCCCGAGGAAGGCGCCGGGGATCCCCAGATTTATTAGCGCGCCGGAACGGGAGTGCGCTACCACGCCCCCTCCTTGGCCCCGAACCACCATACGATTCCAATGGTCGCGGTGGTTTGGTACTTCTTCAGAATTCCCAGCATGTCGGTGAGGAAGTAAGCCTGGTTGGAGGCATCCCGCCGCCACTCCTCGCGCACCAGGAATCCGGGGGCCATCTTTTGTTCCAGCGTGAGGGTAACTTCCTTGATGGCCTGAGTAACTCCGCTGTAGAGTCCACCGTGGTCGGAGAGATATTCGGTTCTCCCGGCGACGGCGATCCTGGGCCCCAATTGATACCGGGCGTAGAACGCGCCGCCATCGGTGTGGGCTGGGGGCGAGGTCGTTTCCAGGCGCTCAATCACATAATCGCCTTCGGCCGCCAGGGTGAGCTTGGGCGTGGCCGTCCAGGTGGCGTAGGAATCGAAAATATGTAATTTTCCGTGGGCCGGATTGAGAATCGGCTCGAACGGGATTCCCTGCTGCTCGGGCAGGCCCGGCTGGGTCGAGCCGGGGAGATATTCAAAATCGGGGTGTTCCTGGCCCAGGTAATAATTGACGGTCCAGGAGAGGTTCTTGCGAGGCTGTAGGACCAGTCCTCCCATTTCATCTTTAAAGCCGTTGGTCGGCTCGGTTTGTTGGGTTCCATTGACGATCCAGTAATTGAGGGTCAGTGCGCTGTTTACTTTATAGCTCACGCGCGCGCCCAT
>JASHSS010000295.1 GCA_030038565.1 Bryobacteraceae bacterium | reverse complement strand
CCCGCACGGCGGCGGGGCGCCTGGTGTGGGATCGCATCCGGCTGCGCGTTCCGCTGCTCGGCGACGCCCTGCTGAAGGCCGAAACGGCCCGTTTTGCGCGCGCCATGGCGACCCTGGTGGCCAACGCGGTGCCGCTGGTGCAGTCGATTGCGATTGCCGCCGCCACGCTCAACAACCGCATGATCGCCGCCGCCATGACCGGCGTGGCCCAGGGAGTCAAGCGGGGCGAAGGCATCGCCGCCCCCATCCGCAAGGCGGCCGTGTTTCCGCCGCTGGCCGGGCACCTGCTGATGGTGGGGGAGGAAACCGGGCGGCTCGACCAGATGTTTACGCAGATGGCCGATATTTACGAGAATGATACTCGGGCGGCTATCAAGCGGTTCACGGCGGTGTTTGAGCCGATCGTCATCCTCGTGATGGGCGTCATAGTAGGCGCGCTGATTCTGAGCATGTTGCTGGCGATCACCAGCATCAACGACGTGGCAATTTAGAATGTGGGTGCTTCAATGAACAACCGGCGCAGGATTCGACGGAACCGACGGGGACAGGCTGGTGTCACCCTGATCGAAATGCTCGTGGTGGTGACGATCATCGGGCTGTTCGTGGCCCTGGTGGCGCCCGCCATGTTCAAGAAGGCGGACAGCGCGCGCGTCACGGCCGCGCGCAGCCAGATGGAAAACTTCATGACCGCGCTGGGGTCGTACAAGCTCGACACCGGCATGTTTCCCACCACCGAGCAGGGCCTGGTGGCGCTGCGGGTCAAGCCCCAGGATGTCAACCAGTGGGCGGGCCCTTACATGCCCAAGGACATCCCCAAAGATCCCTGGGGGCACGATTACGTTTACAAATTCCCAGGCGACCACGGCGATGAGCCCGACATTATTTGCCTGGGTGCGGACGGCCAACCCGGCGGTGAAGGGGTGAATGCGGATATCGTCAGCTGGAAGTAGGGGCGGCATATTCACCACGGAGGCGCGGAGACCACCCAGGAAGCACGGAGGAAAACAAGAGCCTCTTCCACTCTTCTCCGTGCTTTCTCTGTGGCCTCCGTGTCTCCGTGGTGAGCGAAGTCGCGCCTGCCAACGCGGCGTCTCCCTCATGGAAATGCGGATATCGTCAGTTGGAAGTAGAGGCGGCATATTCACCACGGAGGCGCGGAGACCACTGAGGAAGCACGGAGGAAAACAAGAGCCTCTGCCGGTCTTCTCCGTGCTTTCTCTGTGGTCTCCGTGTCTCCGTGGTGAGCGAAGTCGCACCTGCCAACGCGGCGTCACCCTCATGGAAATGCTCGTGGTGGTGGCGCTCATCGGGCTGATTGCGGCCATCTCGACACCGGCGGTTTCGGCGGGCATCGACAGCGTGCGGATGAGCTCGGCCACCGGGTCGGTGGCCAGTTTCCTCAATGCCGCGTTGGACCGCGCCGAGCGGCGCCAGACGGCCGTGGAACTGGTGATCTCGCCCAGGGAGAATCGCCTGGCAGCCTGGTCCGCCGAGCCGGGCTTCCGCCGCGAACTGAAGCTCCCCGACGGGATCACTATCGAAGCCTTGCTGCCGCGTCTCGAAGACGAGGACCTTTCCGTCCGCCGCCTCCTTCTGATGCCTGGCGATACCGCGCCGGGGATCGGCATCCAGCTTGCCAACCGCCACGGCGCACACCGCCTGGTGCGCCTCGATCCCATGACCGGCTTTCCGCACGTGGAAAGCGTCGTTACAGAGTGATGCCTTACGATCCACACGAGCGGGGCTTCACGCTGCTCGAGATGATCGTGGCCACCACTATCATGGGGATCGCGGTGGTGGGGTTGCTCTCGGGCATCTCCGGCGCCACTCGCAACGCCGCCCGCCTGCGCGATTACGACCGTGCGGTGCAACTGGCGCGGCTGCGCCTGAATGAGCTTCTCCTGGATCGCCGTATTCCGCGCAACACCACCATTTCCGGCCCCTTCGACCCGTCGCTGACCGGCGGCATCGAAGCCGGGTGGCAGGCCCGCCTGGAGAATTTCGAGTTGCCGCCACACCCCTATCCGGGGCAACTGGCGCTCGACCGCCTGGAACTGCAGGTATGGTGGACATCCGGAACCGAGCACCGGACTTTTACCTTGGACGGATTCCGTCCGCGCACCCTGACCCCGCTGGACCTGGCGCCCGGCGCCGGAGTCTCGCCATGACCCGGCGGCGTCGCGCGGCCGCCGGGGTGACGCTGATGGAGGTGCTCGTCGCGATCACCCTGCTGAGCCTGCTCTCCACGGGCATGGTGATGTCCATGCGGATCGGTCTGAACGTTTTCGCCAAGGCCAACACCAGGCTGATGGACAACCGCCGGGTGGTGGGCGCGCAACAGGTGCTGGAGCAGGAACTCGAAGGCCTCGTTCCGGTGACGGCTACCTGCGCCGGCATGCCCATGAAATTCGGCTTCTTCCAGGGCGAACCGTCGAACATGCGCCTGGTGAGCACTTTTTCGCTCGAGCAGGGCTGGCGCGGGCGGCCGCAGTTGCTGGCTCTGCTGGTGATTCCCGGCGAGGACGGGCAGGGCGTGCGGCTGGTGGTGAACGAGACCCCCTTTACCGGGGCACTTTCGGCCGGCGCCTTGTGTACCGGAGCGGCGCCCGATCCCATCATTGGCCGCATGGTGTTCCAATTCCTGCCTATGCGGGCCACTCCGGACTCCTTCGTGCTGGCCGACAAAATGGCGTACTGCCGGTTCAGTTATTACGGCCCCGGACGCGGCGCGAACGATCCGCCGGTGTGGTATACGCAATGGCCGGGCGCGGGTTGGCCGTGGGGCATCCGCGTGGAGATGGCGCCCCTGGAGCCGGATCCCTCGCGCTTGCAGCCCATCACCGTGATGGCGCCCATCAACCTCTTCCGTTCGCCGGAGATCGATTATGCGGATCAATAGCGGGTTCACGCGGAGGCGCGGAGGAAGCGGAGTTGCAGGCGAGCCGGCCGTGGGACAGGCTGGACCCCGCGAGAGGACCGCGGGCCCCGGGGCGGCTTTGCCGAAGACGGCTCTCGCCAAGGCGGTAGAGCACGCGGCCCATGGGCGGCGCTCCGGGAACCACGGCTTCGGTCGGGGTGGCTGCCCGGTGGGGCGGCGGGGCAGCGCATTGCTGGCCGTCTTGTGGCTTTCGGCGGCATTGGCGGCCATCGCGTTTTCGCTCTCCAGCACCGTCAAGAGCGAGACTGGGCGTACTTCCACTTCGGTGGACGGCCTCCGCGCTTATTATCTCGCCCAGGGCGCCGTTCAGCGCGCGGCGCTGGAACTCCTGTGGAGCGCCAACGCTCCCGGGCCGCTCATGCGCATTCCGCGGGGGGCCACCGAGGTGAGTTATGTCTTTCCCAGCGGCAACGCGCGGGTTGAGATCATTCCCGAAACCGCGCGCCTGAATGTCAACACCAGCCCGGTGGCGGATCTCTACCGGCTGATGCTGGCCCTGGG